>NZ_JBHYJD010000015.1:0-228743 GCF_042740555.1 Nonomuraea sp. NPDC059007
GAGGACGATGTCGGCGATCAGCGTGAGCCCCTGGACGTCGTCGCTGGTCGATGATGTGGTTGTGGTCGCTCGCACGATTGGCCTCCCGCCCCTGTGGCCTTAGCAAAAGGCCCAATAAAGATCGGCAAATCGAACACGGTGTCGATCGAACTCCCGTACGATGTTGTACACCACGCTGGCGACATTTTCGAGGAAGACTCGAACAATTGTTTGAGGATGATCTTCGACGGCGATATCGTCGCTGTGTGCGACATGAAGACCACAGACCGGCAGGCGCGCCGCAGAGGCCGCCCACCGGGCGAGGAGGAGAGCATGAGCGAGCGGGATGACGCAAACGGGGTCAGCGACCTCGCGGTGCGCCGGCGTGACTCCCTGGGCCTGACCCCACGGCAGCGCAAGATCCTCGAGGTGATCCGCGATTCCGTCCAGCAGCGCGGTTATCCCCCGTCCATGCGGGAGATCGGCGAGGCCGTCCAGCTGACGAGCACGTCCAGCGTGTCGCACCAGCTGACGGCCCTGCAGCGCAAGGGTTACCTGCGCCGCGACCCCCACCGTCCGCGCGCGCTGGAGGTGCGCCTGCCCGGCGAGCCGGTCCTGTGGGTCGATCCCGACGCCAACGACGACGAGCCCGCGGTCAGCCGCCCGACCGCGGCGTACGTCCCGCTGGTCGGCCGCATCGCCGCCGGTGGCCCGATCCTGGCCGAGGAGAGCGTCGAAGACGTCTTCGCCCTCCCCAAGCAGCTCGTCGGCGAGGGCACGCTCTTCCTCCTCCAGGTCTCCGGTGACTCGATGATCGAGGCCGCGATCGCCGACGGCGACTGGGTCGTGGTCCGCCAGCAGCCGGTGGCCGAGAGCGGGGACATCGTGGCCGCCATGATCGACGGCGAGGCCACGGTGAAGACCTTCAAGCGCAAGGACGGCCACGTCTGGCTGGTCCCCCACAACCCCAACTACGACCCCATCCCAGGCGACGAGGCCAGCGTCCTGGGCAAGGTGGTAGCCGTCCTCCGCCGCCTCTGACCCTCAGGGCCCGGCACCACGCCGGGCCCTCTCCCCTCACGGTTCCCCTCTCCCGTCACGGTTTCCCTCTGACGCGTGCGGCTCCTCCTTGGCGCGCGCCGATGCCGTGGGAGCAAGGGCCCCTCTCTTTGGTACGCGCCGCCCCGCCACGCTTGAGGGGCCTGCGCCGCATAGGTGATCCATGGCCGGAGGAGCCGCACCCCAGGTAGCGGTTCGGGTGAGCGGGCGGTGGTCTGCGCCGCACGGGCAGTGCTTCGTGCCGGAGGCTTCCGTGGGCCGCGCCCCACGCGGTGGGTGCTGGGTCGGGGTTGTGGGCTCTGTCGTGAAATGTCGGGAAAAATACAATGCTCGGGTGAAACGTGATGGGTTGAAGTGGAGCAAGGTCGCGCCGGGTGTGATTCCGGCCTGGGTGGCGGACATGGATCTGCCCACCGCACCGGCCGTCGTCGAGGCGCTCAAGGCGCGGGCGGAGGGTGATCTCGGCTATCCGACCTGGCTGGACAACCACCAGGCCGGTCCCATGTCCGAGGCGTTCGCCGAGCGCATGGCCGCCAAGTTCGGCTGGGCTCCCGACATCGGGCACTGCCGGACCTATAGTGACCTCAACCAGGCTCTCCAGGTGTTCCTGCAGGTCTGGACCCGCCCCGGCGACGGGGTGGCGCTGCATACACCGGCCTACCATCCGTTCCTGGGCACGCTTGCCGGAATGGACCGTCCGATGCGCCCGATCCAGCTCGAACCCGACGGCGAGTCGTGGCGGTTCGAGGTGCCGGACCTGCGCGGCTGCCGGGTACTGCTGCTGGTCAACCCGCACAATCCCACCGGACGCGTCTTCACCCGCGCCGAGCTGGAACTCCTGGCCGAGCACGCGATCCGCCACGACCTGCTGGTGATCTCCGACGAGATCCACGCCGACCTCGTGTACGCCCCCCACCGGCACATCCCCTTCGCCACCATCCTCCCGGAACGCACCGTCACCCTGACCTCGGCCACCAAGGCGTTCAACCTGGGCGGCATCCGCTGCTCGATCGCCCACGTCGGCATGCCCGAGGTCCGCAAGGCGCTAGAGGAGCAGCCCCCCTTCCTGTACGGCTCCGCCCACCTGTTCGGCGTCGAGGCCACGGTGGCGGCCTGGCGGCACGGCGACACGTGGCTGGCGGACACGCTCGCCCTCCTGGACCGCAACCGCCACACCCTCGCCGCCCGCCTCCCGGACACGGTCGCCTACCGGGTGCCCGAGGCTACGTACCTGGCCTGGCTGAACGTCGGCCGTCCGGGCGTGGCCGACGTCCTGGAGCGCGAGGCCAGGGTCCTGCTGAACGACGGGGCCGCCTTCGGCCCCGGTGGTGACGACTACGTGCGCCTCAACTTCGCCACCACCGAGGACACCGTGGCCCAGATCCTGGACCGTATAGTGCCGGTCCTCGCCTGAGGAACGGTCAGGCGAGAGGCGGAAGGTCGGGCGGCGTCGCCGCAGGGTGTTCCTCCAGCGCGGCCAAGGCCAGCTCCACCGCCTTCTCCAGCTGCGGGTCCCGCCCCGCCACCCGGTCCTGCGGCGTCATGACCACCTCCACATCGGGGTCGACGCCGTAGTTCTCGACCCCCCAGCCGTGTCCCTCCAGCCAGAACGAGTACCGGGGCTGCGTGACCACGGTGCCGTCGACCAGCGAGTACCGGGAGTCGATCCCGATGACGCCGCCCCACGTCCGGGTTCCGACCAGCGGGCCGATGCCGCGGATCTTGATGCCGGCGCTGACGATGTCCCCGTCGGAGCCGGCGAACTCGTCGGCGACGGCGACGATCGGGCCGCGCGGGGAGTCCCGGGGGTAGCGGTGGGGTTCGTAGCCTCGGGCGCGCTCCCAGCCGGACACCCGCCGGGACAGCTTCTCCAGCACGAGCTCGGAGGTGTGCCCGCCGCCGTTCTCCCGCACGTCGACGACGAGGCCGTCGTGGTCCATCTCGGTACGCAGGTCGCGGTGGAACTGCGCCCACCCGGCGGCGACCATGTCGGGAACGTGCAGGTAGCCGAGCCGGCCGCCGGACAGCTCGCGGACGCGGGCCCGCCGGCTCTCGACCCACTCGTGGTAGCGGAGCTGGGTCTCGTCGGTGATCGGGGTGACGACGACGCGGCGCGGGTCGCCGCCCGAGGCCGGCCGTACCGTGAGCTCGGTGGGCTGGCCCGCGGTGCCGGCGAGGGCGGCGAGCGGGCCGCGCACGGGGTCGACGGGACGGCCGCCGACGGCGAGGATCGCGTCGCCCTCGCGGACGGCGACGCCGGGCGCGAGCAGCGGCGAGCGCGCGTCGTGGTCGGAGCTCTCGCCGGGCAGGATGCGCGTGACGCGCCAGGTGCCGTCCTCGTCGCGGGCCAGGTCGGCGCCGAGCAGGCCCTGGCGGCGGCGGGGGTCGACGCCGGTGCCGTTGGGGCGGGCGTAGGCGTGGGAGGTGCCGAGTTCGCCCTGTACCTCCCAGAGCAGGTCGATCAGCTCGGAGTAGGAGCCGATGCGCTCGACGAGCGGGGCGTAGCGGTCGAGCATGCCCTGCCAGTCGACGCCGTTCATGTCCGCGCGCCAGAAGTGGTCGCGCATGAGGCGGCCGGCCTCCCGGTAGCTCTGGCGCCATTCCGCGACGGGGTCGACGGTGACGCCGACGCGGTCGAGGTCGATGGTGACGACCTCGTCGCCCTCGCCGGCGGCGCGGGTCTGCAGGCCGTTCTTGCCGTTGGTGACCAGACGGCTTCCGTCGGCGCTGACCTCGAACGCGCGGTACTCCTTGCCGAGCTCGGCCTTGGCGCGCTTCTTGAGGTCGTAGCGCTCCAGCACGACCTCGGGGGTGACGTCGGTGCCGTCGCCGAGCTGGCCGGTCAGCGGGTGGCGCAGCCACAGCAGGGCGTCCTTGGCGGTGCGCAGGTTGCCGTAGCGGCCGGCGGGCACCGGGACGGGCACGACGCGGGCGCCAAGCCCTTCGGCGTCGACCTCGGTACGCGGCGGCGTGTCGCCGTTCTTCTTGTCCTTGGCGTCCTTGGAGCCCTTGTCGTCGTCCTCGCCGTTGAACCCGCGCCCCTGGAGGCTTGGGTCGAAGGGGCTGGGCGTGGTGGCCTGCAGCGGCACGATGTACGGCCGGCACGCATTGGGAAAGGACAGGTCGAAGACGTGCGAGTCGTAGACCGGATCGAAGGTCCGCATGGACAGGAACGCCAGGTGCTTGCCGTCCTTGGTGAAGACCGGCGAGTAGTCGGAGAAGCGCGGCTGCGTCACCTCCAGCGTGGCGGTCCCGTCGATCCGCCCGACCTTGATCTGCGACAGCGGCTCCGGGTGCGGGTGGACCCAGGCGAGCCAGGCGGAGTCGGGCGAGAAGGCCAGGTCGCCGATGTCGCCGTGGGCGGTCCTGTCGAGTTCGCGCAGGGTGCCGTGGTCGAGGTCGACGGCGAGCAGGCGGCCGTCGTGGGTGGCGACGGCGGCGTGCTTGCCGTCGGGCGCGGCGACCAGTTCGAGTACCCGTCCGAGCTCTCCGGCGGCCAGGGTGCGGATCTCGCCGCCGGGCACGCCGGTCTCCAGCGCGTCCTCGCCGGTGGCGTCGGAGACCCAGATGGCGCGGCCGTCGGCGTCGAGGGTGCGCGGCAGCCGTACCCGCACGCCTGCTTCGGCGCGTAGCGCGCCGGCGGGACCGTCGCGGTGGGTCACCCAGTGCGCGGTGCCGCGGATCTCGATCGCGCTGGCACGTCCGGTCGCGTCGGGCGAGAAGCCGCCGACGCGGCTGGGCGCCGGACGCTTGGCGCGCGCCGGGCGCGGCCCGCCGAGCGTGATGTCCAGCTTGTACGGCTCCGAGTCCAGACCCTCCAGCAGCCAGAGGTCCCCCGCATGGCTGTAGACCACGCGCTGCCCGTCCGTGGCCGCGTGCCGGGCGTAGAAGCCGTCGTGCGTGGTGTGCCGCCGCACGTCGGAACCGTCGGCCAGGGCGGAGTAGAGGTTGGCGGTCCCGTCCTCGTCGTTGAGGAACGCCAGCCGCTCCCCCACCCACATGACCGACGAGTACGGCGAGAGCCGGTCGGCGAACAGCCGCTCGAACTCGCCGTCGCCGTCGGCGTCCACCCAGATCTTGCCCGCGGTCCCGCCGCGGTAGCGCTTCCACTGCGACGGCTCGCGCCACACCGCGGAGACCACCGCGACCCGCTCACCGTCGACGGCCGCCTCGCTGACCCACCCGTACGGCAGCCGCGTGGCGGGACCGCCGTCGAGCGGCACGGAGTAGGCCCAGGTCCGGCTCCGCCCGCCTTCGCCCGCCGCGGTCACGGCCAGCACGTTCCCGTCGGCGGTCCAGCCGCGTACGCCGGTCGTGCCGTTGCCCCAGAACGTCAGCCGGTCGCCCGCCGCGCCGTCGATCTCGGCGGCGAAGGCTTCGGGCGCGCCTTCGCGGGCGCCGGTCCAGGCGAGCCGGGTGCCGTCGGGCGAGAAGCGGGGGAAGCTGACCGGGATGCGGTCGGCGGTGAACCGCCACGCGCGGCCACCGCTCAGCGGAGCGAGCCAGACATCGTCGTCGGCGACGAAGGTGACCAGGTCACCGTGCAGATGCGGATATCTCAGGTATGCGCCATTTGTCACATCTGAACCCTAGTGCTCGGTCCGCGGCGACGGCTCGTGCTCGCTCCCAGCGAACAGCTCGCTAAAGCGGTCTAGTACAGCAACAGAGGATGAAGTAGCGTCTCCACCGCAGACAGCTAAAGCGATTTAGCATCGAGGAGAGCTTCATGACCCGTCGTCTGTTACCCCTGCTGTGCGGGGTCCTGGTCGCGACCGCCCTCGTCGCCCTCCCCGCACGGGCCGCCGCCCCCGGCGACCAGCCGTACGCCTCGTACTGGCATCCCGGCACCATCCTGTCCTGGAACCCGGCGAGCGATCCCGACGCCCGGTTCAACCGGTCGAGCGTCCCGCTGCGGCCCCGCGTCTCGGACCCGGCGCTGAAGGCCAACGCCAACGCCCGCGCCGGTGAGGGCCGCGTCGCCTCGCTGGCCGCCTTCGCCCCCACCTCCGGCAACCCCTCCCAGGGCGGGCCCGACCCGAACTACTACGCCTTCACCTACTGGCAGTACATCGACACGCTGGTCTTCTGGGGCGGCTCGGCGAGCGAGGGCCTGATCCTCGCCCCCAACGGCCCGGTGATCGACGCCGCCCACCGCAACGGCGTCAGGGTCTACGGGACCGTCTTCTTCCCGCCCACCGCCTACGGCGGCCAGATCCAGTGGGTACGGGACTTCGTCCAGAAGCAGGGCTCCACCTACCCCGTCGCCGACAAGCTCGCCCAGGTGGCGCAGCACTACGGCTTCGACGGCTGGTTCATCAACCAGGAGACCGCCGGAGGCGACGCCGCGCTGGCCACCGAGCTGCGCAACGTGATCTCCTATCTACGCGCCAAGGGCATGCAGGTCATGTGGTACGACGCCATGACCGAGTCGGGCGCCATCTCCTGGCAGGACGCGCTGACCAGCGCCAACGACAGCTTCTTCCAGGCCTCGGACAACATGTTCATCGACTTCGGCTGGTCGGGCCTGACCTCCTCCCGCGACCTGGCCCGCCAGATGGGGCGCAGCGAGTTCGACCTGTACAGCGGCATCGACACCGAGGCCAACGGCTACAACACCGGCGTCAACTGGAACGCGGTCTTCCCCGGCGGCCAGCCGCACGTGACCTCGCTGGGCATCTACCGCCCCGAGTGGACGTGGAAGTCCGCGAGCGGCCCCGCCGACTTCCGCACCCGCGACTCCCGCTACTGGGTGGGCGCCAACGCCGACCCGTCGAACACGAGCACCACCTCGGCCTGGAAGGGCCTGGCCCACTACGTGGCCGAGTCGAGCCCGGTCACCGGCAAGCCGTTCGTCACCGGGTTCAACACCGGTCACGGCGACTTCTACAACGTCGGCGGGGTCCGGGTGCGTACCGGGGGCTGGAACAACCTGTCCGTCCAGGACGTGCCGCCCACCTACCGCTGGGTCATCACCTCCTCCGGCACCAAGCTCACCCCGTCCATCGATTACGGCGACGCCTACGAGGGCGGCTCCTCGCTCCGCCTGACCGGCACCCTCGACGCCGCCAACACGCTGCGCCTGTACCAGACGCGCCTGCCGGTGACGGCCGGCACCAAGCTGTCGGTCGTGGTGAAGACGCCCGCCGCGGGGCCGACCCGGCTGAAGGCGGCCGTGGCGTTCACCGACGCCCCGTCCACGTTCGTGCCGCTGGATCTCGGCTCGACCGGCGGCACCGGCTGGGAACGCAGGACGCTCGACCTGTCCGCCCACGCGGGCCGTACCATCGCCCAGGTGGGCCTGCGCGCCGAAGGTACGGCGGGCGCCTACGACGTCAGGGTCGGCCAGCTCGCCGTCTACGACGGCGCGGTCGACGTGCCCGGCGCACCGTCCGGGCTCACCGTGCTCGGCGCCACCGACGTCTCCCCCGCCCGCAAGTCGCTCCGCCTGAGCTGGACCGGCTCGGGCCACCCCCACCACTACGACCTCTACCGCCGCAACCCCGACGGCACCCGCACCTACCTGGGCGCCACCCCGGGCGAGGCCTACTTCGTGCCGCAGCTCGACCGCGCCGGATCCGAGGCGAGCACCACGCTCGACGTGGAGGCGGTCAGCGCCGAGTACGGCCGCTCGGCCCCCGCCAGCACCACGGTCTCCTGGTCCGGCACCGGCGAGACGAACCTGGCGCTGAACCGCCCGGCCACCGCCTCGGGCCAGTGCAACGCGAACGAGGGCCCGGCCAAGGCGGTCAACGGCAGCGTGGGCGGCGGGAACACCGACAAGTGGTGCGCCCTGACCTCGGCCAAGTGGATGGAGGTGGACCTCGGCGCGGCCAAGGCCCTGACCAGGTTCACCGTCAGGCACGCGCAGGCGGGCGGCGAGTCCGCCTCCTGGAACACACGGGCCTATGCCATCCAGGTCCGCGCCTCCGCCTCGGACGCCTGGACCACCGCGGTCACGGTCGCGGCCAACACCGCCGCCGTCTCCGACCACCCGGTGGCGCTCACCGCCCGCCACGTACGCCTGAATGTCACCACACCCACCCAGAACGGCGACCCGGCAGCCCGGATCTACGAGTTCGAGGCCTGGGGAGGATAGAAGCCCTAGGCCCAGCCGCGCTGCGCGGCCTGCCAGCCGAGCTGGACGCGGGTACGCACGCCCGCCAGGTCCATGAGCTGCCTGATCCGCCGCTGCAGCGTGCGCAGGGACAGACCGAGCTGACCGGCGACGGCCTCGTCGGTCAGCCCGGCCAGCAGCAGGCTGAGGATCTTGGCGTCCAGTTCGGTGATGTCCGGCTCCGCCCCGGCCGCCGAGGCGTCCATGCGCAGCGGGTAGGCGCGCTCCCACACCGCCTCGAACAGCGCCTCGACGGCGGCCAGCAGGCCGCTGCCGTGCAGGAGCACCGCGCCGGGCCGGTCACCGGCCGAGGTGCTCAGGGGGACGAGGGCGAGCGCCGAGTCGGCCATGATCAGCTTGATCGGCAGCCGGTCGGCGACGCGTACCCGCACGCCCTGGCGTAACGAGGTGACCGCCTCCTGCGCGGCGCCGGGCGCGGTGAGCAGGTCGCGCTCGACCACCACGCGGTAGCTCACGCCGCGTTTGACGCCCTGCTCCTCGGCGGCGTTCTCGCCGATCGGCACCGCGACGAACGGCGCGGTGGAGAAGCTGCGTACCTGCTCCTTGGCGGCGTGCTGTACCTGGGCGAAGCGCTGGCGCAGCGCGCCGACCCCGGACACGACCTCGATCAGGTCGCCGATGGCGCGACCGGCGGCGGCCGAGCGATGCTCCTCCGCCAGGGCGATGAGGGCGAGCTCCGCCGTGCGCAGTTCGTCGCGGCGGACGGTGAGCAGCGAGCCGAGCGCGACCGCGGGCGGCACGGCGCAGAACCGCTCGCCGGGCAGGGTGCTGACCAGGCCGCGGGCGGCGAGGCTGCGCGCCAGCTCGTCCGCGCGCGGGCCGGGGAGGGTGAGCGCGGCGCCGATCTCCCCCGCTGAGGCGGACGGCCGGGCGACCAGGTGGCGGTAGACCGCCTCCTCCTCGTCGGTGAGGCCGAGCGCCTCCAGCACGTTGCCCGCCCTTCCCCGCCGTGTCGGGACGCGGATCAGTATGGGGGCAGGCCCGAGGCCGAAGCCGGAAATCCCGCCTTCGGCCCCGGATCGTGATTTCACGGTTATGTCAGCGCAAACCGAACGCACGGATGATCTCCTGGGAGACCGTCCCGCCCCGCGCGTCCTTGGCGGTCGCCTTCAGCGAGACGAACCCCTTCTTGCCCAGCGTGACCAGGTCCGCGCGCCACGCGCCCGCCCCGGCCGGGCGCAGCCGTACCGGCTGCCACGTCGCGCCGTCGTCGAAGGAGGCCTGCAGCGTCGCCTCCGTCGCCTTGACCGGCTTGGCCAGCCACTCCTGCGTCGTGCCCGACAGCCCGATGCGCGCCACCGGCCCGCGCACGTCGCCCGCCAGGTCCGTACGCACGTCGTAGTCGAGTTGCAGCAGCGGGATGTCCACGTTGAACGGCCCGTCCGGGTCGTTGGCGCCGGAGGTGAACCCCCACTCGGTGCGCGTGCGGGTCGAAGTCCGCCACGTCCCGCCGTCCCTGGCGCTGTCCAGCACCAGCCGGTACGGCAGCGCCGCCTCCGGCAGCGGGTCACGCGGCGAGAACGCCCGCCCCTTGGCCCGCTGGATCAGCGTGTCGCCCTGGTAGAGCGCGATCGAGGTGGTGTCGTACTCGTCGTCCGGCATCGACCCCGCCCGGCTCGGCCCGCCGTCCGTCCACGGCGTGATGTTGAACTGGACGTAGCCGTTGGTCTGCCGGAACGGGCCCCAGTAGGTGTCGCCGAGCCGGGGCCTGGCGACCGGGTGGAACCACTCCTGCTCCAGCCGCTCGCCCGGCCGGTACGTGCGCGGCGACTGCCGCATCTCCCAGGCGGCGAAGTAGTTCAGGCCGACGCCGTGGTTCTCGTACCAGATGGAGCCCGGCTGGGTGGAGACCCACTCCGTGCGCTGTTTGGGGAACGTCTCGTACTCCTCGAAGCCGATGGCCGGGCCCCAGCCCTCGCGCATGTCGTAGCGGTAGCCGCTGCCGGCCTTGGCGCCGCTGCCGTAGTAGGTGGAGTCGATCCGGGCCAGGCCGCGCGGGCGGTAGGTCAGGTCGCGGTCGGGGACCGCCTCCGGGTGCACGTCGACCAGGTCGTACAGGTAGTCGGCGTACCGGGACTGCTCGGTGGCCAGGAGCAGGCGGCCCTTCCTGGCCAGCTCGGCCGCCTTCGCTCCGGCGTCGCGGGTGAGGGAGGCCACGGGGATCGTGACGGCTTCGCCGTACACCTCCATGAGGCGGCCGGGACGGTCGTTGACGACGAGCAGGAGCTTCGCCCCCGCGGCGATCGCCTTCGCGGCCCGTGTCTGCGGGGTGACGGCGTCGGAGCGCTCGACGATCACGGCCTTGCCGCGGGCGTCGATGCCGGTGTAGTCGTCGCCCTTGCCCGCGTGGACGCCCTTGAGCAGGGCGCGGCCGTCGGTGATCGTGGCGTCGATCTGGACCAGCGCCTCGATCGGCGGCATGCCGGGGGCGCTCACGCTGAGCATGGGCTCGCCCTTGCGCCAGCGGGTGAGCAGGCCGAACGAGCCCCGGGCGACCTTCTCGGTGGGGCTGACGTAGACGTCCTCGATCGCGACGGGCACCTGGTAGGCGCCGCGCGCGCCCTCGCCTTCCGGCGGCGAGCGGTAGAAGTCCACCTTGACCTGGCGGTCCTCGGTGCGCTGCGCGACCTTCGCGCTGACCCGCCGGGCGCGGGCGGCGTCGAGGACGACCTGGGTGTCCTTGTCCAGCGTGATCTCGGGATCCACGAGTACGGCGGTGCCGAGCGCGTCGGCCCGCTCGCCCGCCACCGGCAGGTAGCTGGTGGCCATGTACGAGCCGGGCGGCAGGCGCAGCGTGCGCTTGCCGTCCACGGCGTACTGCCACGGATAGCGGTCGCCGAGCTGCGAGAGCACCACGTAGCCCGCTGCAGGCTCGCCGGAGCGGTCGCGCAGTTCGAGCGTGAGGTCGTAGAGCTCGCGCTCCTTGACCGCGGCGAAGGCGGTGCGGACCGTGATCGTGCCGTCGGTCGCGGTGACCAGGCCCGACAGGGTCTGGTCGGCCTCCAGCCCGGCCGGGTCGACGCTCAGCTCCACCGTGGCGCTCCCCTGGGCGGGGACGGTGACGGACGGCGCGGACAGCTTGGCCGGCGCCTGGGCGGTGAGGTTCAGGGTGGCGGGGGCGTCGCCGTCGTTGCGGTAGGTGATGACCCGCTTGACCGGCGCCTCGCCCGGCTCGTGCGGCCAGTCGAACAGCGCCACCGGCACCGAGCCGGTCGCGCTGACCTTCGCGCCGACGGCGGCGGCCACGTCCAGCCGGCCGGTGCCCTGCTCGTACGGGGTGTTGTCCAGGCCCTTGGCGCTGCTCATCAGCGTGTCCTTGAGCTGCTGCCAGGTCCAGTCCGGGTGGCGCTGCCTGAGTATCGCCGCCGCTCCCGCCACGTGCGGGGTGGCCATGGAGGTGCCGTCCATGGCCACGTACGGACCGCTGCCGCCGGAGAACGACGACCGCGCCGCGTTGATCGTGACGCCGGGGGCGGAGATGTCCGGCTTGAGGCCGTAGGTGAGGGTCAGCGGGCCCTGGCTGGAGAAGGGGGCGCGCTGGTCGGCCTTGTCCACGGCCGCCACGGTCAGCGCGCTGGCCGCCGAGCCCGGCGAGCCGATCGCGCCGGGGTTGTAGGCGTTGCCCGCGGCGATCACGAAGAGCGTGTTGTGCTTCTTGGACAGTTCGTCCACGGCCAGCGACATCGGGTCGGAGCCGGAGTCGGGCAGCGGCGAGCCGAGGCTCATGCTGACCACGCCCGCCTTGCTGGCCGCCCACTCCATGCCGGCGATGATCCACGAGTCCTGGCCGCTGCCCTCGTCGTCGAGGACCTTGCCGACCAGCAGGTCGGCGCCGGGGGCCACGCCCTTGTTGGCGCCGGAGGAGGCGGCGCCGGTGCCGGCGATCGTGGAGGCGACGTGGGTGCCGTGGCCGTTGGCGTCCTTGACCTCCTGGCCGGGCACGAAGCTGGCCTGCTCGGCGATCTGGCCCTGGAGGTCGGGGTGGGTGGCGTCGACGCCGCTGTCGAGCACGGCGACCTTGACGCCGGCGCCGTCCAGGCCCTGCGCCCAGGCCGCCGGGGCCTGGACCTGCGGGACGCTCTCCTTGAGGTTCGCCCTGGCCTTGCCGTCGAGCCAGATCTTGGCGGCTCCGGAGGTGGCGAGGCCGTTCCAGAACTCCCGGACGTCTTTCTTGGGCGCCCGCAGGGCGGCGCCCCTGACGCTGGGCAGCGCCCGCACGATGGAGGCGCCGCGCGGGGCCGAGCGCGGGGCGGCCCCCTGGTAGGTGGCGATCATGGGCACGCCGCCGCTGCGCGCGTCGTCGTAGCCCATCTCGACCAGGTCGGTGACGTTGAACAGGCGAGGGTCGAGCTTTCCGGCCGCCAGCAGCGGGGCCGCCTCGTCGGGGACGACGTGGACGTCGCCGCCGGCGTGGTACGTCTGGACGCCGCCGGTGGCGCCCTTGGGACGTTCGACGGAGACCGCGTCCGCCTTGAGGCGGACCTGGTGCCCGGTGATCAGCGTGACCGTGACGCCTTGGGAGGCCGTCTCCGGGGACGCGTGGGCCGGTAAGGGGGCTAACGCGGTGGCCGCGAGCGCGGTGGCGGCCACCGCCCCGGCGAGCCGTCGGGAAGAAACGATGAGGGGCATGCGACCGATCTAACGCCGCCCCGATCGGCCCGGCCTAGACGGCGCCCTGGCGGAAACCCGCCTTGGCGGCGACCCGCCATCTAACCGCGGGTCACGTGGGCGTTGACCTCCCCGGCCAGCTCCACCTGGCGGAGGAAGTCGCTGCCGTCGATGCCGAAGCCGACCTCGGCCGCGCCCGCCTCGGCGAAGGCCGCCACCCGCTCCGCCGCCTCCCGCGGGGAGCCGCTCACCGTGGCCTCGCGGATCTCCTCGGGCGAGAGCTGGAAGAAGCCGGCGAGCTGGGCCTCCATCGCCCGCTTCGCCTCGGGGTCGTCGCCCAGGACGGCGTGCACGCCCACGTGGACGAAGGGGGCGGGCCTGCCGTACTCGTCGGCGAGCTCGTTCAGCCTGGCCACGGCCGTCTTGAGCTGGGCCGGTGTCAGCCCGGAGGGCAGCCAGCCGTCGGCGTAACGTGCCACCCGCCGCAGGCCGGCCTCGCCGGTGCCGGAGCCGACCAGCAGGGGCGGCACCGCCGTACCGGGGGCCAGCGTCACCTCCGGGCCCTCACCCACCGGGGTGGGCCGCCCGGCGATCAGGCCGGGCAGCGCGCGCAGGGCCTCGTCGGCCGCCCGGCCGCGGTTCGTGCCGGTCGCGCCGATCGCGGTCCAGAACGGCGAGCCGGGAAAGCCCCCGATGCCCACGCCCAGCCGGACCCTGCCCCGCGAGAGGTACTGCAAGGTCTGCACCTGCGCCGCCATCATCGCCACCGGCCGGGTGGGCACGGACAACACCCCGAAGTCGAGCTTGATCCGCTCGGTGACGGCGGCGGCCGTGGCCAGCGTGACCACGCTCTCCAGCGCGAGCGTCCCGTCCCCGATGAGCACGTCGGCGGCGCCCACGGAGTCGAGACCGGCCTCCTCGGCCAGCCGTGCCGCGCGGGCCACGCCGTCCGGGCCGAGCGCTTCTATCTCCTGCATCGTCGGAAGTCCGACGCCGATCTTCACCATGGGTCCACTGTGCGACCTCAACTCGACTTGAGGTCAACTCGTGTCGAGAAAGGGCCGGGCCGTTCGTATAGAAGGTGACCGAGGGGAAGGACAAGAGGATGAACTACCTGCTCGCGATCTACCAGCCCGACGGCGAGCCGCCGGAGGGACTGCTCGACGAGGTGCTGCCGCGCGTCATGGCCTGGGACGAGGAGATCAAGGCGGCCGGGCAATGGGTGTTCGCCGCCGGGCTGCACCTGGCCTCGACCGCGACCGTCGTACGCGCCAAGGACGGCGACGTGCTCATGACCGACGGGCCGTTCACCGAGGGCAAGGAACATCTCGGCGGCTTCACCGTGATCAGCGCCCCCGACCTCGACGACGCCCTGGAGTGGGCGGGCAAGCTGGCACAGGCCGTCGGCCTGCCGATCGAGGTGCGCCCGATCCACGGTGACTAACCAGGTCGAACGCGTCTTCCGCGAGGAGTACGGCCGCGCGGTCGCGGTCCTGGTCCGTGCCTTCGGCGACATCGACCTCGCCGAGGAGGCGGTCCAGGACGCGTTCGCGACCGCACTGCGCCGCTGGCCGGAGGAGGGGCCGCCGCCCAGCCCGTCCGGGTGGATCATCACCACCGCCCGCAACCGGGCCATCGACCGGCTGCGCAAGGAGTCCTCCCGCCAGGACCGGCACCTCCAGGCCGCGCTCCTGCACGCCCGCGAGGAGCCGCCCGCCGAGGAGGGGCCCGTGCGCGACGAACGGCTGCGCCTGATCTTCACCTGCTGCCACCCGGCCCTGGCCAGGAACGTCCAGGTCGCGCTCACGCTGCGGCTGCTCGGCGGGCTCACCACCGCCGAGATCGCGCGGGCGTTCCTGGTGCCGGAGCCGACGATGGCCCAGCGCCTGGTCCGCGCCAAGGGCAAGATCCGCGACGCGAAGATCCCGTACCGGTTGCCGAAGGAGTCCGACCTGCCCGACCGGCTGCGTTCGGTACTGGCCGTCGTCTACCTGATCTTCAACGAGGGCCACCTGGCCAGGGAGGATCTCTGCGCCGAGGCGATCCGGCTCGGGCGGCTGCTGGCCGCGCTGATGCCGGACGAGCCCGAGGTGGCCGGGCTGCTGGCGCTCATGCTGCTGATCGAGGCGCGGCGGGCCGGCCGTACCGGGGAGTCGGGTGAGCTGGTCCCGCTCGCCGCGCAGGACCGCGCGCGGTGGGACCGCGCGCTCATGGCAGAAGGCCGTGAGCTGGTACGGCGGTGCCTGCGCCGCGGCAGCCCCGGCCCCTACCAGATCCAGGCGGCGATCAACGCGGTCCACAGCGACCCGCCGCCGACGGACTGGGCGCAGATCCTGGCCCTGTACGACCAGCTGATCGCGCTGACCCCGACCCCCGTCGTGGCGCTGAACCGGGCGGTCGCGCTCGCCGAGGTCCGGGGACCCGCCGCAGCGCTGCCCCTGGTCGAGGAGCTCCCGCTGGACGGCTATCACATCTGCCACGCCGTCCGCGCCGACCTGCTGCGCCGCCTGGGCAGGAATGCCGAGGCGGCGCTGGCCTACGAACGGGCGATCGCGCTCACCGGCAACGCGGCGGAGCGCACGTTCCTGCGGGGCCGGCTGACGGCCCTGCGGTGACGTCCGTCCGGATCAGGGGACGATGTTGACCAGCTTCGGCGCGCGGACGATCACCTTGCGGGGCTCGCCGGACAGGTGCGCCCGCACCTTCTCCGAGGCCAGCGCCAGCGCGCGCAGGTCGCCCTCGGAGATGTCAGGGGCCACCTCCAGCCGGTCGCGGACCTTGCCGGCCACCTGCACGACGGCGGTCACCGACTCCTCGACCAGCAGCGCGGGATCGGCCACCGGCCAGCCCGCCAGCGCCACCGAGCCGGTACGGCCCAGCCGCTCCCAGCCCTCCTCGGTGGTGTAGGGCGCGACCAGCGACAGCATGACCGCCAGCGACTCGGCCGCCTCGCGCACCGCGGGATCGCCGGCGCCGGGGCCGGAGTCGATGGCCTTGCGGGCGGCGGAGGTCAGCTCCATCAGGCGGGCGATCGCCACGTTGAACCGGTAGGACTCGATCAGCTTGGTGACCTCGTCGATGGTCTTGTGGGTGACCTTGCGCAGCGCCGGGTCGCCCTGCGCGAAGTCGGCGCCGGGCTCGCTGGCCACCTCGTCCATCACGCGGAAGGCGCGGGCCAGGTACTTCTGCGAGGCCTGCGGCGAGACGTCGGCCCAGTCGATGTCGTCCTCGGGCGGGCTGGCGAACAGCATCGTCAGCCGGACCGCGTCGACGCCGAAGTCGTCGATCTGCTTGCCCAGGTCGACGCCGTTGCCCAGGGACTTCGACATGGCCTTGCCGCCGTTGATCACCTGGCCCTGGCCGAGCTGGCGCAGGAACGGCTCGGTGAAGCCGACCATGCCCATGTCGTGCAGCACCTTGACGAAGAAGCGCGAGTACAGCAGGTGCAGGACCGCGTGCTCCACGCCGCCGACGTACATGTCGATCGGGCCCCACTCGCGGATCTTCTCCACGTCGAACGGGCCGTCGGTGTAGGTGGGGTCGGTGTAGCGCAGGAAGTACCAGGCGGAGTCGACGAAGGTGTCCATGGTGTCGGTGTCGCGCTTGGCGGCGCCGCCGCACTTGGGACAGGCGACGTTGACCCACTCGGTGGCTCCGGCCAGCGGGGAGATGCCCTTGGGGGCCAGCGCCTCGCCGCGCAGGTCGGGCAGCGTGACCGGCAGCTGGTCGTCGGGGACCGGCACCTCGCCGCAGTCGGGGCAGTGGATGATCGGGATCGGGGTGCCCCAGAAGCGCTGACGCGACAGCAGCCAGTCGCGCAGGCGGAAGTTGATCGCGCCCTTGCCCCGGCCGTCGGTCTCCAGGCTCCGGATGATCGTGGCGATGGCCTCGGTCTTGCTCAGGCCGTCCAGCGGGCCGGAGTTGACCAGCGTGCCCTCGCCGGGGGTGGCCTCGCCGGTCTCGCCGGGGTCGGCCAGCCCGGTGTGCACGACGACCCGCACCGGCAGGCCGAACTTCAGCGCGAAGTCCAGGTCGCGCTGGTCGTGCGCGGGCACCGCCATGATCGCGCCGTGGCCGTAGTCGGCCAGGACGTAGTCGGCCGCCCAGACCGGGATGCGCTCGCCGTTGACCGGGTTGATCGCGTAGCGGCCCAGGAAGACGCCGCTCTTGTCCTTGTCGGTGGACATGCGCTCGATGTCGCTGAGCTTGGCGACCTCGGCGCGGTAGGCCTCGAACTCGGCGCGGTGCTCGCCGGTGACGATCTCGTCGGCCAGCGCGGCGTCCACGGCGACCACGAAGAACGTGGCGCCGAACAGGGTGTCGGGACGCGTGGTGAAGACGTGGACCGGCTCCTCGCGGCCCTCGATCTCGAACAGCACGTCGGCGCCCTCGGAGCGGCCGATCCAGTTGCGCTGCATCGTCAGCACGCGCTCCGGCCAGCCGCCCTCCAGCTGGCTCATGTCGTCCAGCAGGCGCTGCGCGTAGTCAGTGATCTTGAAGTACCACTGCGTCAGCTCGCGGCGCACGACCTCGGCGCCGCAGCGCTCGCACTTGCCCGCCACGACCTGCTCGTTGGCCAGCACGGTCTGGTCGTTGGGGCACCAGTTGACCAGGCCGCCCTTGCGGTAGGCCAGGCCGCGCTCGAAGAAGCGGTTGAACAGCCACTGGTTCCAGCGGTAGTACTCCGGATCGCTGGTGTGCAGGCGGCGCGACCAGTCGAAGGAGATCGCGTAGCGCTTGAAGGAGTTGGCCTGGACGTCGATGTTGGCGTAGGTCCACTCGGCCGGGTGGGCGTTCCGCTTGATCGCGGCGTTCTCGGCGGGCAGGCCGAAGGAGTCCCAGCCGATGGGGTGCAGGACGTTGTAACCCTGCTGGAACCAGTAGCGGGCGACGACGTCGCCGATGGCGAAGACCTCGCCGTGGCCCATGTGAAGGTCACCGGAGGGGTAAGGGAACATGTCCAGCATGTAGCGGCGCTCGCGGGGGTCGGCGGCGTCCTCGCTGGCCCGGAACGGGTCCTGCTCCTCCCATCGCTGCTGCCACTTGGCCTGCAGCGCCTGCGGGTCGTACTCACTCACGGCGGTGTCCTTCTGGTTTGATTCTGACCCCATAAGAAAACCCCTCGTATGACAACGAGGGGTAGCCGCGACGGCGAGATCTCAGGGCCGTCGCGGCCCGCTAAGAAGCAGGGTCGCGGAACGCATAGGTCAAGCCTAGCGCACGTCTTCGGAAGAATGAGGGGACTACGCCTGGGGCACCCGGCAGAATGGGCCCTTCAGGTCCTATGAGACCTCGTTGAGATCCATCCGTTGTGACCTCATATGTCCCATTAGAATACTCTCGTCGCCGTGGCCAACCCTGCTGAGCCTGATCGATCAGCGGCCGACCTGCCGATGCAGGATCCGCCGACGGATCCGCACGGCTTCGCACGTTTCCCTGCGGAACACCACGGGCCACATGAGATCATGCCGGATGCGTCTAATCCGGACATAACCTCGGGAGGTACGGCAGCAATGGCAACGGAGAATTCCGGAGCACCACACTTGCCGCCATCCTGGCCCGAGGTGCCCACGTCCTGGCCGGAGGCTCGCGACGAGGTGCCGACCTCATGGCCGGAGGCGGGACCGCCGCCACAGCCCACCTGGCCGGAACCACCACAACGTGACCCGCTCGGTGGCAGGGATCCCTTGGTGGATCCTCGTGACCCCTTGGGCGACCTGTCGGGTGGCAGACGGGGCCGGGACGCACAGGGAATGAGAGACCAGCAGAACATGCGTGATCAGCAGGGTATGCGTGATCAGCAGGGCGCGCGTGATCAGCTGGGCGCGCGTGAGCAGCCCCCCGTCCGGGATCCGCTGCCCGCATGGTCCGACGCTCCCGCCCCCGCTCCTTGGCCGGAGACCGCGCAGCCCGGCGGCGCCCACTCCGCTCCGCAGGGCGCCCACTCCGCCCCGCAGAACCCTTCGGCGCAGCAGAACCCTTTGGCACAGCAGAACCCGTCGGCGCAGAACCCTTCCGCGCAGCAGAGTCCGGGGCAGCAGGTGTGGCCGGAGATGCCGCCGCCGGCCGACGGGGCCTGGTCCAACCTGTCCAGCCCCGCCCCCTGGCCCCCGGCAGGACCGCCGCAGAAGGACCCGTGGCCACCGGCCGCGCCGCCGCCGGTGGACGCCCAGCCCGACCCGCGCGCCTGGCCGCAGGACGGCCGCCCCGAGGCGGCCCCGGCCTGGCAGCCGGACGGACGCACGGAGACCCCGGGGTGGCAGCCGGACGGGCGCGGCGCGGAGGCCCCGGGGTGGCAGCCCGAGGGGCAGCAGGATCAGCAGCCCAAGGGCGACCCCATGGACCGGACGATCACCTACAACGAGGCCTACCCCACCCCGGCCGCCCCGCCCCAGGAGCCGGATGAGCACGGCCAGCAGGGCCAGCACGCCCGGCCGGGCTCCAACCTGAGCCGTGACCCGTCCGACCCCGACCGCCCGTTCGTCACCGCGGGCCAGATCAGCGGCTCGCGCACCCCGCCGCCCGAGCGCCAGCAGGAGCTCTGGAACACCGTCTTCGGCGACAACTACCAGGAGATCGGCGACGACGGCAAGGAGTCGCTCGACGAGCCGGGCAAGCCGGTGTGGCTGTTCGCGCTGGCCGCCTCCGTCGCGGTGGCCCTGGTGATCGCGCTGGTGTGGGCGTTCGTCGCGGGACCGCTGGCCAGCGAGAGCGAACCCACGGACCCGCCCGCCGCCAAGCCCCAGGCCAGCGGCAAGCCCACGCCCACCAAGCCGTCCACCACGATCGGCCCGCTGAAGCGCTTCCCCGGCAAGGCGGCCCCGGTCATGGGCGTGGTCCCCGACCAGCAGGCCGGCATCTCGGTGCCCCGCCTGGGCGGCACGTGGCTGCTCGACCAGCGGCCCCTGGTGAAGACCACGTACGGCTACGACACCCGCCAGTACGTCCAGGTCGGCACCGACACCTACGCCAACCTGATGACCGGCCCGCTCCCCCAGCGCCTGGCCGCCTCCTACACCTCCAAGGACGACCTGGAGCCGGTGATCAAGCAGGTCGTGCTGAGCGCCCGCAAGCGTTTCTTCCCCGAGGACAACAAGGTCAGGAAGATCGCCCAGCAGCCGCTCAAGATCAACGGCTCGACCGGCCGCCTGATCGCCTACGAGCTGACCTCCGGCACCGGCAAGGCCACGATCGTGACCGCGGCGATCAACACGGCCAACGAGCTGCCGGCCATCGTCTACATGTCGATCCCCGGCGACGCCAAGCGGCTCCTGCCCGACATCAACACCGTCGTCAAGCAGATCAAGGTGACCAACCCGGCCCCCTGACCCTCAGAACGTGCACTCCATGTGCTTGATGCCGTTGATGAAGCTGGAGTGCAGCCGGTCCGGGTGACCGGCCTCCAGCCGGGGGACGCGGCGCAGCAGCTCGCGCAGCATCACGGTGATCTCCCGGCGGGCCAGGTGGGCGCCCAGGCAGAAGTGGGGGCCCGGCCCGCCGTACCCGACGTGGGGGTTGGGGTCGCGGGTGATGTCGAAGGCGTACGGGTCGGCGAAGACGCGCTCGTCGCGGTTGGCAGCCCAGTAGAACAGGACGACCTTCTCGCCCTCGCGGTACAGGTTGCCGTTCATCTCGTGGTCGCGGGTGACCTTGCGGCGCATGAAGTTCACCGGTGAGGCGAGACGGACGATCTCCTCGACGGCGCCGGGCAGGCGGGCCTCGGTGTCCTCCAGGAGGAGGGCGCGCTGGTCCGGGTGGTTGGAGAGCAGGCGCATGCCGTACGAGATGGCGTTGCGGGTGGTCTCGTTGCCGGCCACGACCAGGAGGATGAAGAAGGAGCCGAGCTCCTGCAGCGTCAGCCGCTCGCCGTCGATGTTGGCGTTGACCAGGGCGGAGATGAGGTCGCCCGAGGGGTTGTCCGTGCGGTGGGCGGCGAGGTCCTGGACGAGCTGCTGGAGTTCCATGCCGGCGTTGAGCAGGCGTTCTGCGATCTTGGTCAGGTCGTCGCCGGCGTACTCGGGGTCGAAGCCGCCGAGGATCAGGTTCGAGCGCTCGAAGATGAACTGGTAGTCCTTCTCCGGGATGCCCATCATGTCGCAGATGATCTTCAACGGCAGGCGGGCGGCGACCTCGGTCACGAAGTCGCAGCCGGAGCCGGTGACGAGGAGGTCGTCGACGATCTGGGCGGCGGCGGTCTCCACGTCGGCCTCGAACTGCTTGATCATCTTGGGCGTGAAGGCCCGGGAGACGATGCGGCGCAGGCGGGCGTGGCGCGGGTCGTCCATGTTGATCATCGAGCCGAAGTACTCGGCGAACTCCGGGGGCATGTCGGGGATGTTCGTGGCCCCGCCCCTGCCCGAGCTGAACACCTCCGGGTTACGGCTGGCCTCCAGGATGTCGGCGTGCCTGACGAGCGCGTGGTAGCCGATGCCCTTGGGGGCGAAGGACACCTCCATCTCCTCGAAGAAGGCCGGGGTGTCCCGTGCGCGCAGCGTGTCGAAGGCCGCTTCCCGCTCGGCCATGGGCCTGGCCCAGAAGTGCTGATCCGACAGATCGAAGTCGAGTGCGCTCATACGCCCATAATTCGAGAAAGCGCCTACTTACGTCAATACTTTGGACGTACACCGTACGTATGCCCTGGAAAATCGATGGCCGGACGTCCGCGAGCCCGATAGCGTCGGGCGTATGACGTTCTTCTTCCTGCGTTAGCGACCCGTCGGCGGGCACGCGGCTCGTGACCCACCGCCGGCGATGCGGGACGGCTCCACGCCCTCCCGAGTCGCGACGTGGGAGAAGGACACGTGCATACCCTTGCCGTGGCCAGGTCGGTGCACGGCATCGAACACCTGGTTGCCACGGAGATCCGTCACGCCGGGCTGGGCATCGTGCGCGAGGTGCGGCACCGGGAGGTCTGGTTCGAGATCACGGGGCCGGGGGCGCTGGAGCTCCGCATGGCCGACGACGTACTGCTCGTGGGAGCCGTGGTCGACGGCGTCGGGCCCCGCCGTGACGCGCTGCGCCGCCTGGCCTCGGCCGCCGCGACCATCGACGTCCACCGCCTCACCGCCGCACGCCCCCTCGAACCCGGCGGGCGTCCGCTCGAATCTGACGGAGGGCCCTTCGGGGTGGAGGTGTCGGCCTCGTTCCTGGGGCGGCGCGCCTACAACCGCTACGACATCGAGGACGCGGTCGGGCCCGTGCTCGGCCGTCCCTACCACGCGCGGCGCGCCGGCCGGGTGCCTCCGGCCGGCGCCGCGTCCTGGCGGGTGACGGTCGAGGGCGAGCGGGCCGTGATCGCCCTGCGGGCGGGCGCGCGCCCGCTGCACCGCCGTGCCTACAAGGTGCGCTCGGTGCCGGGGACGTTGCACCCGCCGCTGGCCGCCGCCATGGCGTACCTGGCCGAGCCGAAGGGGCTGGTGGTCGATCCGTGTTGCGGCGCGGGCACCACGCTCATCGAGGCCGCCGCCCGCGCGCCGGAGGCCCGCACGCTCGGGTTCGACCGTTGTGGCGAGGCGATCGCGGCGGCCGCCGCCAACGGTCCGCGCCTGGCGTGGGCGCGCGCCGACGCGGGGCGCCTCCCGCTGCCCTCGGGGAGCGTGGACCGTGTGCTGGTCAACCCGCCCTGGCAGCGGCAGGTACGGCTGGCCGGGTCCGGTCACCGGCTCTGGGCGGAGGTGCGCCGGGTGCTGGCCGACGGAGGGAGGGTGGTGGCGCTGGTGCCTGAGGTGCCGCGCGGCTGGGCCGTACCGGAGCGAGTGGATATTTCGCTTTTTGGGCGGCATCCCATCCTGGCCATGATGACTCCGGACAAATCCTGATCACGGTTTTGGTGGGCGGGAGACATCCGGGCCGGGTACGGCGGCTGGCAGCGTGGATACATGAGCGAGGTTGTGATCACGGGGCTCGGGGCGGTGACGCCGCTGGGCGGCGATGTTCCCTCGACGTGGGCGGGGCTGCTGGCCGGCCGGTCGGGGGTGGTGGCGCTGCGGGAGTCATGGGCGGAGCAGCTGCCCGCGCGGATCGCGGGGCGGCTGACCGTGGATCCGGCCGCGCTCCTGGGGCGGCAGAAGGCCCGCCGCCTCGACCGCTGCGAGCAGATCGCGCTGCTCGCCGCCCGTCAGGCCTGGGCGGACGCGGAGCGTCCCGAGGTCGATCCCGAACGGCTGGCGGTCGTGATCGGCACCGGCACCGGCGGCGTCACGACCCTCCTCGACCAGGACGACGTGCTGGAGAAGGAGGGCGTGCGCCGTGTGTCGCCGCACACCCTGCCCATGTTCATGCCGAACGGCCCGGCCGGCTGGGTGAGCATCGAACTCGGCGCGCGGGCCGGCGCCCACGCCCCGGTGAGCGCCTGCGCGGCCGGGGCGGAGGCGATCGCGGCCGGAGCCGACCTGATCCGGCTGGGGCGCGCGGACGTCGTCGTCGCCGGTGGTACGGAGGCGTGCGTGCACCCGCTGACGCTCGCCGCCTTCGCCCAGGCCAAGGCGGTCTCGACCCGCAACGACCGGCCCGAGCGGGCCTCGCGGCCCTTCGACGCGGACCGCGACGGGTTCGTACTGGCCGAGGGAGCCGCGGTGGTGATCCTGGAACGGGCCGGGTGGCGCGACGGCGCGCCGCTGGCCCACCTGGCCGGGTACGGGATCACCGCCAACGCCGGGCACATCACCGCCTCCCAGCTCGACGGCCAGGCGCGGGCGATGCGCACCGCGCTGCGCGAGGCGGGGCTGTCGGGCCAGGACGTGACGCACGTCCAGGCGCACGCCACCTCGACCCCCGACGGCGACGTGGTCGAGGCCGCCGCGATCGCCCAGGCCGTGGGCGGGCATCCGGCGGTGACCGCGATCAAGTCGATGACGGGGCACCTGTGCGGGGCCTCAGGCGCGTTCGCGACCGTGGCGGCAGTGCTGGCCATGCGCGACGGCCGCATCCCCGCCACCCGCAACCTGGACCGCCCGGACTCCCGCGTCGAACTGGACGTGGTCACCGGCACACCCCGCCACTGGCTGCCCGGACCCTCGATGGTGAACGCCTTCGGCTTCGGCGGCCACAACGTGAGCCTGGTGCTCACCCCAGCCAGTCGAGGATCCGCGCGTTGACCTCGCGCGGCTTCTCCAGGTGCAGGAAGTGCCCGGCGCCCTCGACGATCTCCGCCCGCGACCCCTCGGGCAGCACGCTCGCCACGTCCGCCACCAGGTCGGCGCCGAGGCAACCGTCCTGGGCGCCGTGAAGGTACAGCACGGGGCGTACCGGGCCTTCTGTCGCGGCGGCCTGCTCGGTGGCGTACCGGCCTGAAGGCGGGGTGGTGCCGAGCATGGCCCGGTAGTAGCCGATGGCGGCGGCCAGGTTGGCCGGCTCGCCCAGGCTCTGCTTGAGAAAGGCGAGGTCCTCGGTGGCGTCATGGCCGGGCGACCAGTCCCGCCACAGCCCGTCGAGGAACCCGGGCGCCGACGCCGCGGTCTCGGCCAGCGCCGTCTGGAACAGGAAGATGTAGAAGGACCGCTTGAGCTGCTCGTAGGTGAAGAACGTACCGAGCAACCACTTCGTCGGAGGTACGGCGAGCGCCACCGACCTGCGGAACCGCTCGGCGGTGCCGTAGACGGGGTAGGTGCCCCAGTCGTGGCCGATGATGACCGCGTTCTCGTCGCCGCCCAGCTCCTCGTGCAGGGCGTTGGCGTCGGCCACCAGGGCGCCCAGTTCGTAGCCTTCTGTGACCTCGGTGGGGGCGTAGCCGCGCATGAAGGGGGCGACGGCGCGGTAACCGCGCTCGGCCAGCTCGGGCATCAGGTGCCGCCAGGTGTGCGCGGTGTCGGGGAAGCCGTGCATGCACAGGGCCAGCGGCCCGTCACCCAATGCGAGGTAAGCGAACTCCACACCGTTGGCGTGGATATTCCTGATCTCCATGCGCGGAAACCTAGTGCCCTCTCCGCCCCCCGTCCATCAACCACCCCACCCGGCCCGGCCCACCACCGCCCGGCACGGCACGACCCGGCACCCGGGCGGCGTGACACAAGCGCACGGCCGAGCGGGCAGAAGGACCGCCATGGGGCTTCGCGGAGGGATCGCCGCCGGCCAGGTGCCCGGCCGATTGGGTGTCAGGTGGTGTAGCGGAGGTGCTTTATGCCGTTGATGAAGTTGGACAGGAGGAAGTCGGGTTCGCCCGCGGACTTGATGGCGGGCAGGCGGGTGAGGAGTTCGCGGAACATCACGGTCATCTCGCGCTTGGCCAGGTGGGCGCCCAGGCAGTAGTGGGGGCCGGGGCCGCCGAAGCCGACGTGCGGGTTGGGGTCGCGGGTGATGTCGAAGGTGTCCGGGTCCTTGAAGACCGCCTCGTCGCGGTTGGCGGAGTTGTAGAACAGCAGCACCTTGTCGCCCTGGTTGTACCGCATGCCGTTCATCTCGATATCCCGCGTCAGCGTGCGGCGGAACTGGATGACCGGCGTCGAGTACCGGACGATCTCGTCACAGGCCTTGGCGATGCGGCCGTCGAAGTCGGCCATGAGGTGTTCGCGCTGGCCTGGGTGGTCGGTGAAGAGCTTCAGCCCGTACGCGATGGCGTTGCGGGTGGTCTCGCTGCCGGCCACCACCAGGAGGATGAAGAAGGAGCCGAGTTCCTGGGAGGTGAGGCGTTCTTCGCCGTTGACCAGGAGGCTCACCAGGTCGCCCGTGGGGTGTTTGCGGCGCTGGTCGCCGAGGCGGGCGGCGAGGCGGTTCAGGCTGTAGCCGGCGTGGAGGAGCTTGCCGAGGCCGCGGGCGACGTTCATGCGCTTGAAGTCGGGCTCGATGCCCGTGTACTCGGCGTCGGTGTTGCCGAGGATGATGTTGGTCCGCCGCAGCACCATGTCATGAAATTTCGCGGGGATGCCCATCATGTCGCAGATGACGCGTACGGGGAGTCTGGCGGCGATCTGCTCGACGAAGTCACCCGGGCCCTGCGCGATGGCGTCGTCCACGATCTCGGCGGCGGCCCTGGCCAGGTCCTCCTCCATCTTGGAGAGGATGCGCGGGGTGAAGGCGCGGGAGACGACCCTGCGCAGCCTGGCGTGCTTGGGGTCGTCCATGTTGATCATCGAGCCGAAGTACACGGCCAGCCAGCGCGGCATGTCCGGGATGCTGTTGGAGCAGGGCTCGCTGCTGAACACGGCCGCGTTGCGGCTGGCCTCGGTGACGTCGGCGTGGCGTACCAGGGCGTAGTAGCCGGGGCCGCCGCCGATGAAGGGCACGTGGTTCTCGCGGACGAACACCGGGCGCTCGAGCCCGCGCAGCTGACGGAAGGCGTCCATGCGCTCGGCTTGCGGTAAGGCCCAGAACGGTATCTGCGACAGGTCGATGTCGGATGTCGCCGTCATGTCTCCCAAGAGTTGCGCAAGCAATCACTTACGTCAAGACCGGCGCCGCCCCCGCGACGCCGGTCGGAACACGCCTCAGCAGCCGTCGAGGTACGTCTTGCCTTCGGTCCAGACGGTGTCGTCGAAGTCGTGCGCGTACACGCCCAGGGTGGCGTCGACGGGGTGATTGCTCGCGTTCCTCCAGAGCCGGCCCGCCTGACGCTCCTTGAGCCGCAGCTGCGAACCCTGGATCCGGAAGGTGATGTCGGTGCCCTGCGAGGTGCGGTTGTAGACCCACACGCACGCCCCGGCGGGGACCGTACGGACCTGGCAGCCGTTGTTCCAGCCCATGGCGGGTGCCTTGCAGCGGAACGGCTTGTCGTCCGACGCCAGAGCCGGCGCCCCGCCCACCGCGAGGGCCGCGGTCAGGACCACCAGAGCGTTCTTGATCATGAGATTTCTCCTCTCGATGCGTAGTGAAATGGCTACGCTGTGCGATGCCTCCACTGTCGGCGGGGCGGTGCGGCGATGGGGAGGGGTTGACCGTTTCCCGATGGATGGGCGACGCCAGGAAACGACCGCGTTCGGCGCGGAACTACGCAGGTGGCGCACGCTTCGCGGGCTTTCCCTGACCACGCTGGCCGAGCGGGTGCACTACAGCAAGGGCTACCTGAGCAAGATCGAGAACGGCGGCAAGCGGCCCACGCCCGAGCTGGCGCGCGCCTGCGACCGCGCGCTCGAAGCCAACGGCGCCCTGGTACGGCTGGCCCCGCCCAGAACCGGCGGCGGCGACGAATGCCCCTACCCGGGTCTCGACGCCTTCGGCCCCGGCAGCGCCCACTGGTTCTTCGGCCGCGAGGAGGCGACAGCCGAGCTGACCATGCGGCTGGCCGCCAGGATGGACGGCGGCGGCCCGCTCGTGGTGGTGGCGCCGTCGGGAGCGGGCAAGTCCTCGCTGCTCGGCGCCGGTCTGGTGCCCGCGCTGGCCCGCGGCGCGCTGCCCCGCGCGGGTTCCAGCGAGTGGCCGGTCGTGCTGTTCACGCCGACCGCCCGGCCCATGGCCCGCCTGGCGGAGATCCTGGGCACGGACGGCCCGCTCGTCCTGGTGGCCGACCAGTTCGAGGAGGCGTTCACGCTCTGCCGCGACGACGCAGAACGCGACCTGTTCGTCCGCACACTCAATGAGCTGGCCGTCTCCGGCCGGGCGCTCGTCGTGCTGGGCCTGCGCGCCGACTTCTACGGCCACCTGCTCGCCCACCCCGAGCTGGTGGCGGCGCTGCGCGGCGGGCAGCTCGCGCTCGCGCCGCTGACCGAGAGACAGCTGCGCGCCGCCATCACCGAACCCGCCAAGGCCGTGGGCCTGAGCCTCGAACCCGGCCTGGCCGACCTGCTTCTGCGCGACGGCCTCCTGCGCGACGGCCATCTGCGCGACGGCGGCGAGCCCGGCACGCTGCCGCTGCTGGCCCACGCCCTGCGCGCGCTGTGGCAGCAGCGCGAGGGCAACATGCTCACCGTGGCCGGCTACCACCGCACCGGCGGCATCCACGGCGCCGTCGCCACCACGGCCGAGGACCTCTACACCGGCTTCGACGACGCCGCGCGCGAGGTGGCCAGACGCCTGCTGCTGCGGCTGGTGCAGCTCGACCCCGACGGCGGCCAGACCCGCCGCCGGGTACCGCTCGGCCTGATCTCGCCCGCCTGGCGGCCGGTCCTTGACGCGCTGGTCGGCGCCCGCCTGCTGACAGCCGACGAGAGCGAGGTGTCGATCGCCCACGAGGCGCTGCTGGGCGCCTGGCCGAGGCTGCGCGACTGGATCGAGACCGACCGAGCGGGCCTGCAGACCCGGCGCAGGCTGGGCGAGGCGGCCCAGGCGTGGCGGCAGGCGGACGACGACGCCTCGTTCACCTACCGGGGAGCCTCGCTGGCGGTGGCGCGCGAGTGGGCGGCCGCGCATCCCGACGAGCTCGGCCCGCTGGAGGCGGAGTTCGTGCGCGCGGGCGAGCACGAGGAGCGTCGCGCCGCGAGGAAGCTGCGCCGCCTGGTCGCGGCGCGCACCGCGCTGGTGGTCGTCACGGCCATGACGGCCGGGGTGGTGGTCTGGCAGGTCGGCGATGCCAGGGCCGAGCGCGACGAGACGCTCTCGCGGCAGGTGGCCGCGGTCGCCGGTTCCGTCCGCCCGGGAAACGCGCCGCTGGCGGCGGGCCTGGCGCTGGCGGCGTGGCAACGGGCCGAGACTCCCGAGTCGCTCGGCGCGCTGCTCGGCTCCAGCGGCTTCCCCGCCGGGAGCCGGTCACGTGCGGGCTCGGGGCGGGTGACGGTCATGGCCGCCAGCGCCGACGGCGCCGCCGTGGTGACGGGCGACTCGGCGGGTGAGGTGTGGCTGCGCCGTACCGGAGACTCGGCGGGTGAAGTGGGGCCCGGCCGTACCGGAGAGTCGGCGGTACGGCTGGCGTGGGACCTCGGCCGGATCACCGCGGCGGCCTTCCGCCAGGACGGGCGGGTCGTGGCGGTCGGCGGCGAGAAGGGCGTGCGGGTCTGGCGGGTCGGCAGGCCCGAGCCGATCGCCACCCACGCGGCCTCCGCTGTCGGCTTCCTAGGTTTCGAGGGAGAAGCCGTGGTGGCGGGCACCGGCGAGGGGACGCTGACCTGGAAGGACGCCACGCCGGAGCGCTCAAAAGAGACGGGCCGGCTCGTCGGGCTGACGCCGGACGGCCCGATCGGCACCGACAGGCAGGGCACGCTCTTCGCCCTCAGCCCCGACCACGCCACCCTCGCCGCCGCGGACGGAAACCGGCTGTGGCTGGTCGAACGCGAGTCCGGCCGGGCCAGGGAACTGCCGACCACCGGCGGCTTCATCTACTCGCTGGCCTTCAGCCCCGACGGCCGGCAGGTCGCCGCGGGCACGAGCGCGCCCGGGGTGCGCCTGTGGAGCACCGCCGACGGCGCGCTCCTCACCGACCTCCCCCACCCGGCGGAGGTACGGGCGCTGGCCTACGGCGGCCGCGACCTGCTGGCCGGGGTGGCCGACGGGGAGGTGTTCCGCTGGGCGATGCCGCTGCCGGCCCCGCGCGCCCACCCCGGCGAGGTCATGGCGGTGACCTCGGACGAGCGGCTCATGGCGACCGGCGGCAAGGACGGCGGCGTCGGCCTGTGGACCCTCGACGGCGCCCCGCTCGGCACGGCCGGGAAGCATGACGGCCAGGTCAACAACCTCGTGCTGGCCGGCGGCCTGATGGCCTCGGCGAGCGACGACGACACCGTCGGCGTCTGGGACGTCTCCCGGCCGGGCGGCCCGCGCCTGCTCAGCCGGTTCAGCGGGCACGACACCGACGTGGTCGGCGCCGCCCTGAGCCAGGACGGCCGGATCGGCGCGAGCGTCTGCGAGAACGGGCACGTGCTCCTGTGGGACCCGGCGACCGGGAAGCGCCTGGGCGAGCTGCCCGGCGTCGACGGCGTCACCGACGTGATCCTCAGGGAGGACCTGCTGGCCGTCGGCGACGCGGAGAACAACGTGCAGATCTGGGACGTCGGCCACCCCGACGCGCCGAAGCGGGTCAGGGTGCTCAAGGGCCACACCGGCTACTCCGACGACCTCGACTGGCATCCGGGCGGCCGGTACCTGGCCAGCGCCGGGCACGATGGCGCCGCGCTGGTGTGGGACCTGTCGCGTACCGAGGACACGCCCGTCGCGCGGCTGACCGGGCACACCGGGATCGTCAAGAGCGTCTCGTTCGACGCCGCGAGCGAGCGCCTGGCCACGATCGGCACCGACGGGACGCTGCGCCTGTGGGAGCGGCACCGGCTCCAGGCGGTCTGGCGGACCGCGGGCGCCGCGCTGCGCTTCCTGCCCGGCGGGCGGCTGGTCTCCGGCGACCACGACGGCCTGCTCCACCGGTGGACGCTGGATCCGGAGCCGGTGGCCGCGCGCATCTGCGCGCTCGACCCCACTCCCGTCAGCGCGCGGGAGTGGAGCCGGCACGTCTCCGACGGCGCTTACGCCCCGGTGTGTCCCGAGCGCGACTGAAGGATCAGGTCGGCGCCCTTCTCGCCGATCATGATGGCGGGCGCGTGGGTGTGGCCCCGGTTGAGCGTCGGCATGATCGAGACGTCCACGACGCGCAGCCCTTCGAGCCCGCGCACCTTGAGCGCGGGGTCGACGACGGATTCGGCGTCGGTGCCCATCCGGCAGGTGCCGACCGGGTGGTAGAGCGTCTCGCCGCGCTCGCGTACCCACTGGGCCAGTTCTTCGTCGCTCTCTGGCGCCCAGTAGGGCGCCATGGGCCCGCCCGCGTAGGGGCGCATCGCCGCGGTGGTGAAGACCTGCTTGGCCGCCTTCAGCCCGGCGACCAGGCGCTTCACGTCGGCCTCCTGGGTGAGGTACCCGGGGTCGATGGCCACCTCGCGCCCGCTCAGCGAGACCCGCCCGCGGCTTTCCGGCTGCAGCAGCACGACGCCGACGGTCAGCCCGTGCCCGGTCGGCGGGGTGAGGCCGTGGTCGATGAACGGGCCGGGCGCGAAGATCAGCTCGATGTCCGGCGCGGGCTCCTCCGGCGAGGTCTTGATGAAGGCGACCGCCTCCCCCACGTTCGTGGTGAGCATGCCGGAGCGCAGCACGATGTAGCGGACCAGCTGCACCAGCGACTCGGCCTTGACCAGCGTGACCGGCTGTGTGGACTCGACGTAGACGCCGCTGGACAGGTGGTCCTGAAGGTTCCTGCCGACCTCGGGCAGGTCGTGGACGAGTTCCACCCCGGCCTCGCGCAGGTCCTCGGCCGCGCCCACGCCCGAGCGCAGCAGCAGGTACGGCGAGCCGATCGCCCCCGCCGACAGCACGACCTCCCGCCTGGCCGACACCCGCACCCCGCCGTGCTCGACCCCGACGGCCCGGTTGCCCTCGAACACCACGCGGTCCACGGTCGCGCCGGTGAGCACGGTGAGGTTGGGCCGCTTGAGCGCAGGGCGCAGGTAGGCGTCGGCCGAACTCCAGCGGCGGCCGCGGTCCTGGGTGACCGGGGTGGGGCTGTAGCCCTCGTTGACGCGCTCGTTCAGCTCGCCGAGGCGGCGCATGCCGAGCTCCTGGCAGGCCTTGAGGAAGGCGGCGGTGGTGACGTTGGGGCTGCGCAGCTCGGAGATGTGGAGCGGTCCCGCGGTGCCGTACACGCCGCCGTTGTTGCTGCCGACGCGGTGCTCGGCCTTCTTGAAGTACGGCAGGACGTCGTTGAAGCCCCAGCCGGGGACGCCCCACTGGTCGTAGTCGGCCGCGCAGCCGCGTACCCACATCTGGGCGTTGAGCGAGGAGGAGCCGCCGATGACCCGCCCGCGCGGCCAGTAGAGCTCGCGCCCGGCCATCTCGGCCTGTTTGGTGGTGGTGTAGTTCCAGTCGTACTCGGTCTTGAACAGCGCCTTGAACCCGGCCGGCATGCGGATCTCGAGCTTGTCGTCCTGGCCGCCGGCCTCGACCAGCGCCACGGTCACGCCCGGATCGGCCGACAGCCTGTTGGCCAGGACGCACCCGGCCGAGCCCGCTCCGACGACCACGTAGTCGTACTCCATGACCCCTCCGAACGGTAAGTAACCTGGTACTTGCCTACCCCAGGGGACAGGTCCCGTCCATACGCAGTTGTGACCTCAGTTACCTACCGGTCGGTATGCATCGCCTGCTTAGATGGCGGCAAGCCGGCCCGAGGGAGGAAGCTCTTCCATGCTCAACTTGTCGATCGTCCTGGAGGACAGCGCGAGGAACGCGCCAGACAAGACGGCCATCGTCTTCGGTGATATGCGACTGCCGTACTCGATGGTCGACAACGTGGCCAACCAAGTGGCCAATCTGCTGGTTTCGCGGGGCATCGGCAAGGGGGACAAGGTCGCGCTGGCCTGTCCGAACCTGCCCTATTTCTCCTTCATCTACTTCGGCATCCTCAAGGCCGGCGCCACCGTGGTGCCGCTGAGCGTGCTGCTTCAGGGCAGGGAGATCGCCTACCACCTCGCCGACAGCGACGCCAAGGCGCTGTTCTGCTTCGAGGGGACGCCCGAGCTGCCGCTGGGCGCGCGGGGCAAGGCCGGGTTCGAGGCCACCGAGGGCTGCGAGCACTTCTTCGTGCTGCCCGCCACGGCGCTGGCGACCGAATCGGAGCACGGCGAGTCGATCTGGGCGGCGCTGGGCGGCATGTCCAGCGAGTTCGCCACCGTGCAGACGGCGCCGGACGACACCGCGGTGATCCTCTACACCTCCGGCACCACCGGCCAGCCCAAGGGCGCCGAGCTGAGCCACCAGAACATGCTGCTCAACACCATGGTCTGCGACAAGATGTTCCCCAGGAGCGACGGGGGCGACGTCTACCTGGGCGTGCTGCCGCTGTTCCACTCCTTCGGCCAGACCGTGATCCAGAACACCGGCTTCCTGCGCGGGGCCACGATGGTGCTGCTCCCCCGCTTCGAGCCGGGCGACGCGCTGGCGATCATGCGCAAGGAAGGCGTGACGTTCTTCGCCGGCGTGCCGACCATGTACTGGGCCATGCTCACGAAGATCCACGCCGACGGCGCCGAGGTGCCGACGACACTGAACGTGGCCGTCGCCGGCGGCGCCGCCTCGCCCCTCGAGGTGCTCAACGACTTCGAGAAGACGTTCGGCATCGGCATCCTCGAAGGCTACGGCCTGTCGGAGACCTCCCCCGTGGCCAGCTTCAACCAGCTCGGCCGGCCCACCAAGCCGGGCACGATCGGCACGCCCATCTGGGGCGTGGAGATGAAGCTCATCGACGCCGACTGGAACACGGTCGGGGGCGAGGGCCCCGGCGAGATCGCCATCCGCGGCCACAACATCATGAAGGGCTACTACAACCGGCCCGAGGCCACGGCCGAGGTGATGAACGACGGCTGGTTCCGCACCGGCGACATCGCCACCCGCGACGCCGACGGCTACTACTCCATCTTCGACCGGGCCAAGGACATGATCATCCGGGGTGGCTTCAACGTCTACCCGCGCGAGGTCGAAGAGGTCCTCATGTCCCACCCGGACGTCTCGCTGGTGGCCGTGCTCGGCGTGCCGCACGAGTCGCACGGCGAGGAGATCAAGGCGTACGTCATCCGCTCGGCCGGCTCGGCGATCACCGAGGACGAGCTGATCTCCTGGTCGAAGGAGAACATGGCGGCCTACAAGTACCCGCGCAGCGTCGAGTTCCGCGACGAGCTGCCCATGACCGCCTCCGGAAAGATCCTCAAGCGCGAACTGCGCTGACCCACCGGCCCGTACGGCTCGCGCCCTCCCCCCTGAGGCGCGAGCCGTACTCGTGTCTAGATCCTCGCCAGTTCCTCGCGCATGGTGCCGAGACCCATCGGGCCGAGGTCCAGCGCGGCGGTGTGCCAGGCCTTGAGATCGAAGCCGGGCCTGGCCTGCGCCTCGGCCCGCGCCTCCAGCCAGGCGCGCTCGCCCAGCTTGTAGCAGATGGCCTGGCCGGCCCAGCCGAAGTAACGCAACACCTCGGGGTGGACCTTGTGCGCCTCGGCCCTGCCGCGCTCGCGCAGCACCTCGCAGGCCTTCTCGAACGTCCAGCGCGAGCCGTCGGGCAGCGGCAGCTCCAGGTGGACGCCGATGTCGATGACCACGCGGGCGGCACGCAGCGCGGAGGCGGCCAGCATGCCCAGCCGGGCGCCGGGGGCGGTCAGCCAGCCCAGCTCGTCGGCCAGCCGCTCGGCGTACAGGGCCCAGCCCTCGCCGTGGCCGCCCACCCAGGACATCTTCGCGTAGCGCGAGAGCTTGTCACCGGCGACGGCGACCGCGCCCAGCTGCAGGTGGTGGCCGGGCACGCCCTCGTGGAAGACCGTCGTCAGATCGCTCCACGTGGCGAACTTCTCCCGCCCGCCGAGCGGCCACCAGGTCCGTCCCGGCCGCGAGAGGTCCTCGCTGGGCTGCGTGTAGTACGGCGCGGCGGACGTGGACCCGGGCGCGAGCACCACGTCGACCGTGCGCAACTGCTCGGGGATGTCGAACTGGGCGCCGTTGAGCGCGGCGATCGCCCGCTCGTGCTGATCCTTCAGCCAGGCCAGGTACGCGTCGGGGCCGACCACGTACTCGGTGGAGTCCAGGTGGGCGGTGGCCTCGTCCACGGTGGCGCCGGGCAGGATGGCGCGGGCCTCGGCGGCCATCTCCGCCTCGATGCGATCGAGCTCGGCCCAGCCCCAGGCGTAGGCGTCGCGCAGGTCGATCTCGTCGCCGAGCTGCATGCGGGCGGCCACGGCGTAGCGCTCGGGCCCGACGGCGTCGCGCTCGTCGGCCCGCGGCGCGTACTGCTCGCGCAGGTAACGCGCGGTCTCGGCGTAGCCCCGGTAGGCGCTGCGCGCGGCCTCGGCCAGCTCGCCCGCCACCGGGCCGTCGCCGTAGCCGGCGATCAGGTCGTCGTGGGTGCCCTCGAAGCGCTCCGCCTGGTCGGCGGCCCCGAACGCCTGCCGCCGCGCCGCGCGCAGGCCGCGCTCCAGGCCGGCGTCGAGGGTGGTGCGCCAGCCGTTCAGCATGCCGGGGACGGCGGCCAGGCGCGCGGCGATGGCGCGCCACTGCTCGTCGTTGTTGCGCGGCAGCAGGTCGATGCTGTCCCTGAGCCCGGAGACGAGCCCGAAGGGCGAGCTGACATCCCGGTACGGCTCGCCGATCGCGTAGACGGCGGCCTGCGCCTCCAGCCGCTCGCGCAGGTGCGCCGCTGCTCTGCGGTCGGCGTCGGAGGCCGGGGCCAGGCGGCTCAGCTCGGCCAGGGTGTCACGGACCAGCTCCTGCCTGGCCGCGTGGCCGTCGGGGCTGTAGTCGGTGGCCACGCCGAAGTCGCCGACGATGCCCAGGTAGACGGATTCGACGGGGTCCAGGGCTGCCGCCCTCAGGATGTACTGCTCACACAGGCGGAAGATTGCGCTCACCCAGGCACAATAGCCACATTTCCTTCATTACGCGGGGTCGGAACATCTTCCTCAGGGCAGTAGTTGCAGAAACGCTTTGTCTGCTACGGTGCAGAGATGTCAACGGACCCCAGCAAGGTCTTCCGCCGCTATCTGAGCGCCGGCGTGATCAACGCGCTGGCCACGGCGGAGGCGGCGGGACTCAACGCCACCGACTACTACGCGCTGAACCTGCTCGACCTGTCCGGTCCGCTGACCTCCGGCGACCTGGCCGCCGGCACCGGCCTGACCACGGGCGCGACCACGCGCCTCATCGACCGGCTGGAGAAGGGCGGGTTCGTGCGCCGCGTGCCGGACCCGGACGACCGGCGCAAGGTCATCGTGGAGTCGGTGGCGCGGCCGGAGGGGTTGGAGCAGGTGCTCGCCGGGACCCGGCGGCGGCTCGGCGAGGTGTTCGAGGGGATGGCGGAGGGGGATCGGGCGGTGCTGTTCCGCTACTTCACCGAGGCCGCCGACGCCTACCAGGCCGCCACCCAAGAACTCCACCAACCCCGAACCCCCTGACCTTCCCGCCTCCAGGCATTACGGTCTTCCGCCCTTCCCAGACCCCGGAACCCCACCTCGCCCCAGACCCAGGGAACCCGGGGTCCGGGGCCTGAGAGGCCGGGACCGGGGTCCGGGGTTCGGGGGCCGGAGGGCCGGGGTCTGAGGGGCCCGGGGTGCCCGGAGGCACGAGGCCCGGAGGCCAGGACCCCGGGCTCCCTGGGCCCGGGAGTCCGGGAGTCCGGGGGTCCGAGACCTGGGGGCCCGGAAATCCGGGGTTCGAGGCCTGGGGGTCCGGGGGTCCGGGGGTTTTGGGGTTTGGCGGGGTGTCAGCGGGAGGTGGGTAGGAGCGGGAAGGAGGGCTGGGCGGACTTGAAGGCGGTGTCCGTGCCGCAGGCGCCCTTCAGCAGGAAGGAACCCAAGGCCGGGTCGATGTCGTTGGGCAGCATCTGCCCGTTCTGGTCAAAGCGCTGGTACTTCATGAGGTTCATCCCGAACGACACCTGCCGCCGCCCGTCCTCGCTGACCAGCGACTGCGTGCCCATCCCGAACACCCCGCCGTCATGCCCCCAGAACCGCCCGCACGGCAGGTCCAGCGGATACAGCCCCAGCCCGTAGTCCATGGCGAACCCGGCCACCCCCACCTTCACCGTCGTCTTCATCTGGGCCAGCGACGCCGGCCCGATCAGGTCGCCCCGCAGCAGCGACCGGTAGAAGGAGTTGAGGTCGTCCATGGTCGAGACCAGGTTCCCGGCGACTCCGGCCCACGACATGTCGTACACGCTGTAGTCGCGCGGCGGGTCGATCCAGCCGTACATGTTCTCGTAGGCCTTGGAGTGCGCCCCCCGGATGTACGGCGAGCGCGGGAAGGCCGTCTCCCGCAGCCCCGCCTTCCTGATCACGTGGCGGGTGATGTAGTCCTCGGGGCTCATCCCCGTGACCTTCCGCAGCACCAGCCCGGCGATCACGTAGTTGGTGTTGGAGTAGGAGCCCGGCTGGGCGCCCGGCTCGCCGTACGAGGGAGCTGCCAGGCCGAGCTTCACCAGCTCCTCGGAGGAGAAGGTGCGGAAGCGGTTGTCGTCCAGACTCTTGGCCGAGCCCTCCAGGAGCGACGGGAACGCGCCGGCGATGTGGTCGGAGATGCCGCTGGTGTGGTTGAGCAGCATCCGGGTGGTGACCTTCTGGCCGCGTTCGCCGGGGATGAGGCCGGGCAGGTAGCGGGCCACCGGGGCGTCGAGGTCGATCCGGCCGCGTTCGACCTGCTGGAGGACGGCCACGGCGACGAACGTCTTGGTGATGCTGCCGATCCGGTGGCGCAGGCCGGGCCGTACCGGACGACGGGTGTCCACGTCGGCCACGCCCGACGCGCCCGCCCATTCCCGGCCGCCGGCGCGCGCCTGGGCGTAGATGCCGTACATGCCCGCGGCGTGGACGGCGTCGAGTGACTGCCTCAGCTCGCGCCGGTCGAGCTCGCCCGTGGTGGCCGCGGCCGGTGCGCCGCCGAGGTACAGGGCCGCCGCGACGGCGGCGACGGTCGCGATCAATGGTCGTCTCATGAGATCCAGCATGATCGCTGGGCGCCCGCGCGGTCAGTCCGGCGCGTCACCGGCTGGGAATGACAACTGTCATGTCCAGGTGAAGCGGGTGGCGTCCTCGGGGAGGCTGTTCCAGGCGAGGACACGTTCCGGCCGCAGGGCCCAGACGTCGGGCAGGAACGCGCCGTAACCGTATTTCTCCTTGTCGGCGGCCTCCAGGCGGCGGGCCAGGTCCGGGTCGGGAGTGGTCCAGGTGGCCGTGCCCTCCACGATGACGGCCGCGGTCGCGTTCTCCAGGTGGACGCAGGCGTGGACGTTCGCGCGCAGATTGCGGATGTGGACGGTCTCGTCGCCGCCGCTGAAGTAGAAGGCGTCCGCCACCCACAACCCGTCGACCGGGACGACGTGCGGGCGGCCGTCCGGGCGCGCCGTCGCCAGCCAGTAGCTGGGGGCGGCCCGGAGCTTCTCCCGCACCTCGTCCCAGGTCAGGGTGATGGTCTGCGGCTGGGTGCGATACCCGTCGGGCAGGTCGAGTACTTCGGTCCTCGGCTCCATGGCCCGAGTATGCGCGTCAGCCGTCCGCCCGGCGATTGAAAACCGAACGTGCCCAGAAATATCCGGCGAAGGCCCCGGCCAGGCACCAGGCGATCGCCACCAGCCCCTGCCCGCCGACGGGCTGGCCCATGAGCAGCGCGCGCAGCGTGCCGATGATCGGCGTGAACGGCTGGTACTCGGCGAACCACCGCAGCCCCGCCGGCATCGACTCCGGCGTCACGATCGCGTTGCCCAGGAAGGGCAGGAACTGGAACGGCAGCCCGATGTTGCTCGCCGTCTCCGCGCCCTTGGCGATCAGCCCGAACGCCGCCGAGATCCATGTGATCGCGAACGCCACCAGCAGCATGAGCCCGATCACCCCGAGCCAGCCCAGCGGCCCCGCCGCCGGCCGGAACCCGATCAGCAACGCCACCAGCGTGACCAGCACCACGCTGATCATCGTCTGGATGACGCTGCCGACCACCTGCCCGGTCATGACCGATGCCCGCGAGATCGGCATCGTACGGAACCGGTTGATGATGCCCTCGGTCTTGTCCACCGAGACCGAGACCGCCACCACCACCGAGCCGGACATGGTGGCCATCATGAGGATGCCGGGGGTCACGAAGTTCACGTAGTCGCCGGTCGCCAGGCCCTTGCCGATCGCCCCGCCGAAGACGTAGACGAACAGCAGCAGCATGAAGATCGGGATGAACGCCACGGACAGCGTCATGTTCGGATACCGCTTGGCGTGCAGCAGGTTGCGCCGCAGCATCGTCATCGAGTCGCGCATGGCGAGGGTCGTCGAGCTCATCGGAGGGCGTCCTTCCGGGAGTCGTGGGGGTGGCCGGTCAGCGCGAAGAAGACGTCGTCGAGATCGGGGGTGTGCACCGACAGTTCCTCCACCTCGACCGCCGCGCCGTCCAGCCGGTCGATGAGGGCGCGTAGCGCGCGGAAGCTGCCGTCGTTCGGGACCTGCAGCGTGAGCGCGTCCTCGTCCGCGCTCACCTCGCCCGCCGCCCTGAGCGCGAGCTCGCCCGCCCGCAGCGCGCGCGGGTCGGCGAAGCGCAGGCTCACGTGACCGCCGGGAATGCGCCGCTTGAGCTCCTCCGCGGTCCCTTCCGCCACGATCCGTCCATGATCGAGTACGGCGATGCGGTCCGCCAGCTCGTCGGCCTCCTCCAGGTACTGCGTGGTCAGGAAGATCGTGGTGCCGTTCGCGACCAACTGGCGGATGATCTGCCACATGGTGTGGCGGCTGCGCGGGTCCAGGCCGGTGGTGGGCTCGTCCAGGAAGATGACCGCCGGGTCCCCGACCAGCGTCATCGCCAGGTCCAGGCGTCGGCGCATGCCGCCCGAGTAGGTGGTCGACACCTTCTTGCCCGCCTCGACCAGGTCGAAGCGCTCCAGCAGCTCGGCCGCCCTGCGGCGGCCCTCCTGCTTGGACAGGTGGTTCAGGTCGGCCATGAGGAGCAGGTTCTCCTCGCCGGTCAGATAGCCGTCGACGGCGGCGAACTGGCCGGTGACGCCGATGGACATGCGAATCTCGTCGGACTGCCTGGCCAGGTCGAAGCCGTTGACCCGCGCTTCACCCGCGTCGGGCTTCTTCAGGGTGGCCAGGATCTCCACGGCGGTGGTCTTGCCCGCGCCGTTCGGGCCGAGCAGCGAGAAGATGGTGCCGGTCGGCACGGTCAGGTCGATGCCGTCCAGGACCAGCTTGTCGCCATAGGACTTGCGCAGGCCGGTCACCGCGATGGCGGGTGGGGCATGGGTGGGCATGATGCCTCGTCTCTTTCGGACGTGTGGGTGTCGGGGGTCCTGCCCGGCCGGTTCCGGGCGCGCTCTGGCGCGCCGTGGCGGCGGTGCGGGGAACTGTCGCGCGCGGCCTGCGATCCCGGGAGCGGTCACCGGGCGGGCGTGCGGCGAGTGTCAGGTGAGGTCGGAGTCTGGGTGGTCAGGCAGGGGTCAGGTGGTCACCTCGTGGGGGGTAAAGGCGTGGACGGTCGGGGTTGCCGGTCAGGCGCGGCGGACGAGGATGTCGCCGTAGCCGGTCGTGGCGTGGATCTCGACCATGTCCTCCGCCTCGGCGGGGCCGTCGTGGGCGTCGAGCTGGACGCGCACGTCGCCGTACTGGGAGTTGACGTTCAGCCAGGCGGCCGTGCCCTTGCGGACGCCGACCTCCAGTTCGCCGTACGCCGTGTCGATCACCGTCGAGCCGCGGACGATCTGGCCCAGCCGTACGTCGCCCGCCGCGGTCTTGGCGGTCACGCCCGACAGCGCACGCTCGACCTGGATGTCGCCGTAGGCGGTGTTCATCCGTACGTCACCGGATACCTGGCCGAGCGTGATGTTGCCGTTGGACGTCTTCACCAGCGCCGCGCCGTCGATCTCCCGCACCCGGATGTCGCCGTTGGCCGTGGTGATCTCGGCGGGCCCGCCGGCCCGCGTCACCAGGACGTCGCCGTCACCGGTGTGGATCTGGAGCCGTCCGGCCTCGTCGACGTCGACGTCGCCCATCGACGTGGTGAAGCGGCAGTCACCCAGCCGCCCGCGGCAGCGCACCTCCGCGTCGGCCCGCACCTCCACGCCGGACCCCGAGGGCAGCTCGACCGTCACCTCGACCGAACCACCCCACGACCACCACCAGCTACGGCGGCCGGTGTCCTTGGACGTCTTCACGGTCAGCCTGCCGCCGGTGTACTCGACCCGGGTCTGCTCGGCGGCGCTGACATCGGATTCGTTGCCGGAATCGGCCGGGCGCACGTCCACGACCGTGTCGGTGCGCTCGCTCGCGACGATGCGGATATGGCCGGTGCCGATCTCGATGCTGGCCGAGATCGGCTCGTTCGTGTCGAACGTGGGCATGGCGCTGCCTCCTCTTGATACCTGCCGCCGGGAGCGGCGGACCGATGCCGGCGTCCGCCGCTCCCGTATGCCGGGGCCGATGCCGGTGTCCGCCGCCCTCAGATGCCTGTGCGGCGGGCCGATGCTGGTGTCCGCCGCCCTCAGATGCCTGTGCGGCGGGCCGATGCTGGTGCGCGCCGCCCTCAGATGCCTGTGCGGCGGGCCGATATGACGACGGCGCCATGGGCGGCGCCGGGATGCGGGGTCAGCGGACCCAGCCGGTGTAGCGCTGGCCGCCGGTGCCGGCGTCCTTCGTTCCCCGGCCCCCGTGGTCGGGGTCGAGAGCCGCCGACACCGCGCGGACGAGCCAGGAGTTCACCGACAGCCCCTCTTGGGCGGCGGCCTCGTCGATGCGCGGTTTGAGATGGTCGGGAACCCGCAGCGCCACCCGGGTGGTGCCGCCTTCGTCGGTCTCCGGCGGGCGTACCGAGCGGGCCTGGGCGACTCCTGGACCCGCCTCCGTGTCACGTGGTGCCACGGGTGGCGGGGTCACGACGAAGTCGGGGTCACGCCCGCGCAGCCGTACGTCCACCGAGCCGGGGGCGAGCTCCCTGGTGATCTCGTTGGCGGCGGCCGACAGCGCCTCGAGCAGGGCCAACCGGGCGGCCGACTCCAGCGACGCGATGAGGCGCCCGGCCAGCGCCCGGGTCTCCTCACCGCCCGCCTCGGCGGCGACCGCCAGCTCCCGGCGGAGGTGATCGACATAGGGCGCGAGTTCCATGACACCACTATGACATGCAAGTGGCACCAATTCAAGCGCCAATGGCACCACCATGGCACCACTCAAGAAAACACCAGGTCAGGCAATCCTGCCACGCCTCCGGCCACGAGGGGAGCGGCACACCAAGTCGGCGGAACCCTGTCGTGGCGCCGGACGAGAGCAGCGGCGTTGTCCGGCCGCCGGGGGGCGAGCAGGAGGGCGCCAATCCGCCGAGGATGCGTTCCGGCTGCGCCCATACGTTTTCGGCTCTGGGCACGAAGTGCGCGGTGCCCGGCCAACGGGGCGGACGTCACGGCGGCCGGCCCCGCACGCTGGACGACCGTTCCCCTGGACGGGGCCCGGCCACGGTCGGCGGGCGGGGTCTTGGCGGCTGTGCCGTAACGGAAAAAAGGGGGAGATCAGAAGCGGGCGAGATTTTGGGAGAACACCCGCGCGGGATCATAAGCCCGCTTGACGGCGGCGAGGCGGGCGCGCGTCGCGGGTGGGTAGACGGCGGCGACGTCGGCGGGGCGGGGGTCGCTGAAGAAGTTCGCGTACGCGCCGGAAACGTGCGGCTCCATCGCCTCCCACAGCGCGTCGTAGGCCGGCAGCCGCGCGGGGTGGTCGGCCGGCGTGCCGAGCAGGACCCCCATCAGCATCGCCTCGCTGTCACGGTGCGCGAAGGCGGTGTCGTCGCCGCGCCCCATCGCGCCCCCGATCGCCCGGATCTCGCGGAACATCATCGGAATGTCCGCCGACACCCACGCGTCGATCAGCTCATCCGTCAGAACCGGGGCGAACCGGTTGCGGACCATGGGGCGCCAGCCGGGCGGCAGTTCGGCGCTCTCCAGGACCTCGGCGTAGGGAACGGTCGAGATCTCCTGGAACGTCGGCTCGCCCAGGCGGGTCAGTGGCTCGACGACCGCGGGGTCGTCGCCCGCGTAGGCCGCCAGGATCATGATCGACGCCGGCGCCTCCTCCCCGAACGCCGGGTACAGGTGCGCCGACGACGTCAGCTCCTCGCCCGCCTCGCGCACCACGTCCCGCCAGGCCTTGAGGACCGCGGCGGCGTCGTCGGCGGGGTACCCGACGCGGGCGAAGGTCACGGTCGTCTCCCGGCGAGCCCTGACCAGGAATGAGGTGATCACCCCGAACTCACCGCCACCGCCCCTGATGGCCCAGAAGAGGTCGGCGTTCTCGTCGGCGGCCACCCGCAGCACCTTCCCCGCTGCGGTCACCACCTCGGCCTCGACCAGGTGATCCAGCGCCAGCCCGTACTTGCGGACCAGCCACCCGATCCCGCCCCCGACCATCAGCCCGCCCACGCCGACCGAGTCGGTGTCACCCGAGGAGATCACCAGCCCATGCGGCGCCAGCACCCGCGAGACCTCGCCCCACCGGGCCCCCGCGCCGATCCGCACCAGGTCATCGTCCAGAACCTCGACGCCGTTGAGATATGCCAGGTCGATCACCACCCCGCCGTCGTTGGTGCCGTAGCCGGGCACGCTGTGCCCGCCGCTGCGCACCGACAGCACCAGCCCGTCGCGCACGGCGTGCCCGACCGCCTCGGCCACACCCGCGGCGTCGCGGGGGCGGACGACGCGCGCGGGCGCGCCCTCCTTGGCGAAGGTACGGCTCAGCCGCTCATACCCCTCGTCACCGGGGCGGACGATCTCGGTGGCCGTCGTGTCGTTCGTCATCGTTGTTGCCCTTCCAGTCCGTGTTCTCGCAGACAGGTCGGAGCCGGTGACGCCCGCTCTACACGCCGGCCCAAGATTCTTTCCGGGCATGGGAGGGTACGGGGCATGGTCTTCGGAGTCCGCGCGTTCGAACTGGCACTCATGCACCGCATGCGGGACCTCAACCCCGCCCGGGTCGAGGACGCCCTCGCCGACATGGGCGCCACCCGCGCCGAACTCCGCGAGGCCCACACCCTGTGGACCCGCACCGCCTACGCCGGCCGTTCGCCGAAGGGGGCGGGCCGGTTCCGGACGGCGCTGGGGCGGCCCGCGTTCGAGGGCGAACGGCCGATCGGCAGCCTGACCTGCGACGTGGTGCGGTGGGCGCTGCCGTACTGGCCGGGGCTGGAGTTCGAGCTGCTGGTCGGGCCGGGCGGCGAGATATGGAACCAGTGGTTCGTCCGGCCGTGCGGTGACCGGACGCTGAGCTTCGCCGGCCTCGTGCCGTGGGAGTGCGTCGTCGCCGACGTCGGCGCGAGCTTCCCCGGCGCCGTCCAGGAGGAGGGCGCCGCGCCCCACCACTGGGCCGTCTCCTTCCCGCACTCCGGCACTACCTACCGTGCCCGATTCGTCTACGGCCTCCTCCAGCGCGTCGATCCGCGTTAGGATACAACTGTATCCATTCGGGAGACGAGGTCATCATGCGCGCACCTGATCGGCCGTCCGGCTTCACCAACGACTCCGCCCGCGACAGGTTCCACGCCGTCTACGACCGCATGCTCGGCGAGCTGTGGCCGGTGCCGGTGGACGCCTTCGACGTCGAGACCCGCGCGGGAAAGGTACGGATCCACCGGGCCGGGCCCGCCGAAGGCGATCCCGTGGTCCTCGTGGCCGGTGCCGGCGGGAACGCGCTGGCCTGGTACCGCTACATCGAGCCGCTGGCGCGCACCCGCCCGGTCTTCACCGTCGACCCCCTCGGCGAGCCGGGCCGCTCGGTTCAGACCCGGCCGCTCACGAACGGCGCCGAGGTCGGCGGCTGGCTCACCGACGTCCTGGCCGCGCGCGACGTCGAGCGCGCACACGTGGCGGGCTTCTCCTACGGCGGCTGGACCGCGGTGGAGCAGCAGCTCAGCGAGGGCGGCCGGGTCGCTGCGCTGACGCTGGTGGACCCGGGCGGCTTCGCGCCGTTGCCCAAGCGGTTCGTCCGATGGGCCCTCGCCGGGGCCCTCGCCTCCCTGCTTCCCCGCCCGTTGCGGCACCGCATGGCCGGCGTCGTGAACAACGGGGTGCTGCGCGAGGATGGGCTGGTGAGGCTGACGCGGGCCGGATGGTCCTTCCGCCGGCGGCTGCCCGTGCCGCCCGCCTACACCGACGAGCGGATACGCCAGGTGCCCGTGCCCGTCCAGATGCTGCTGGGCGCGCGCAGCACGCTGCTCGACCCGCGGGCCGTGGCCGCGCGGCTGGCCGGCATCGCGCCGTCCTGGCGCGTGGAGATCGTGCCCGGCACCGGACACTCGTTGTCCGTCGAGGCTCCGGACCTGGTCATCGAGCGGATCCTCACCTTCCCCCGGCAAAAGGCAGGACACGGGCATGCCCCGACAGGTGGATCATGACGAGCGGCGGCGGCAGCTCACCGACGCGCTGCTGCGCATCGCCAGCACCCGCGGCCTGCAGGCGGTGTCGATGCGTGAGATCGCCGCCGAGGCCGGGGTCTCGCTGCGCGTCGTCCAGTACTACTTCACGAACAAGCAGGCCCTGCTCGAATCCGGCCTCACCGAACTGGGCGCCCGCATGGAGCGCCGGTTCAGGCAGCGGACCGCCGACGCGGGCGAGCTGACACCGCGCGGCGTCTTCGCCGCCGTCCTCGGCGTGAGCGTGCCGTTCGACGAGCAGAGTGAACACGACTCCATGGCCTGGACCGCCTACTACACCGCCGCCCTCACCGACCCGGCACTCGCCGCCGTCGGGCTCACCCTGCCCAACGCGCTGGAGAACTTCCTCACCGTACGGCTGACCGCCGCCCAGCAGGCCGGGGACATCGCCCCCGATCGTGACCCGCGTACCGAGGTCGCCGGCCTCCTGGCTCTCGCCAACGGCCTGACCTCCAGCGTCCTCAGCGGGCAGCGCAGCCACGAGGCCGCCGTCGAGATCATCGAATACCAGCTGGACCGCCTGTTCATCGCGGGCTGACGCGGCGGTTGGCGTTCACCCGGGCGGGCCCGCCTTGACGCGCTCCACCAGGCTTTCCATCGATCCCCGGTAGCCGTGGAGGTGTTCGAGCCACCAGGTGGCGCCCGCCTCGGCGTAAGCCCGTACCGACGAGCCGGGTTCGCTCACGCCGATGACCGCCACGTCGAGGTCGCCCGCTCCCGCCCGGCGCAGCTCACCGGCCTGGGCGGCCAGGGCGTCCGGTGTGAGCGACATGCGGCCCTCCTGGTCGTCGGCCGCGACGATCCAGCCGTCCCAGCGGGCGGCACGCCGGAGGGCGGCGGGAGCCGTGCCGCCGACCCACACCGGTACCCGGGGACGCTGGACGGGCAGCGGCGCGAGCCGTACGCCGTCGACGGTGTAGTGGGGGCCGCGGTGGCGCACCTCGTCGCCGGACCAGAGCGCGTCCAGCACGCCGAGCGCCTCGTCGAGCACGGCCCCGCCGGGACGCGCCGAGCCGAAGGCGGTGAACTCCGCCGTCACCCCGCCCAGCCCGGCGCCCAGGATCACCCGGCCGCCGCTCAGCCGGTCGAGCGTGGCCACGGTCTGGGCCAGCCGCTCCGGACGGTGCCGGGCCACGGCCGTCACCGCCGTGCCGAGCTTGACGCGCGAGGTCGCCTGGGCCACGGCGGCCAGCGCCACCCACGGATCGGCCGACGGCGTGCCCCAGGCGAAGGCCAGATGGTCCCAGACCAGCACCGCCTCCCACCCGGCGGCCTCGGCCTCCTGAGCCAGGGCGACCAGGCGCGCCGGCTCCGCAAGATCACCGAGAATCGCAATGTCAATGCCGTAACGCATACCCCGACCCAACCACCCGCCACCGACACTTTCCCGGAGCGGGTGGCGATGGGACCGGCCCATACGCTTCCCTTGTCCGCATCGGACACGAGCGAGGGAGACCCGGATGGCGGTTCCTTCTTGGCTCGACGCGCTCCCCGCGGCGATGACCGAGGCGGAGTTTCGGGCACTGCCGGAGGCCGTCGGCAAAACCATCGAAGTGGTCCACGGACACGTGATCAAGTGCGAGTCACCGGCTCCCCGGCACAACCGGATCGCGCGCCGGTTGGCTGGAGCGTTGGAATCCGCCCGCCCCGCCGCCGGGCCATGCCTGAGCGTTGAGACCGGTATCGGCGTGGTGCTGTGGCGGGAGCCGACGTTCACCTTCCGCCGGCCGGACGTGGCGGTCTATCACGATCCCTTGCAGAAGCCCGATGCCTCACATGTCCGGGCGGTCGCCGAGGTCGCCTCGCCCGGGACGGTCCGCGAAGATCTCACTGACAAGCGGATCCAATACGCCGACGCGGGGATCCCGCTGTATCTGCTGGTTCTGCTCGACGAGAAATACGAGATCACCGAGGTCAGGGAGTTTCACCTGGACGCGGTGGCCTCGGAGTATCGGCTGCACCGGGTGCATCGGGACCGGCTTGAGCTGGAGTCGCCGATCCTGGTCTCGGTTCCGCTCGCCGACCTGGTGGCACCGTAACGTGCTCCGCTGGAGCCCGGGGTGGGCTCCAGCGGAGGGGGAACGTCTACGGCCAGTTGACGGCGGGGCGGAGGGGGACGCCGGAGCGGCCCTCCTTGTCGAGCTTCACGCCCAGCACCTGGTGCAGCTGGACCTTGTTGCGCTCGAAGCCCACGATGCAGCCGGCCATGTACAGGGCCCACACCCGGGCCGTGCCCATGCCGACCTCCTGGACCGCGTCCTCCCAGTTGGCGTCGAGGTTGTCGCACCAGGCGCGCAGCGTCTTGGCGTAGTGCTCGCGCAGGTTCTCCTCGTGGCGGATCTCGAAGCCGAGGTCCTCCATCTGCCTGACCAGGTAACCCACCGACTCCAGCTCACCGTCGGGGAAGACGTAGCGGTTGATGAAACCGCCCTTGTTGAACGTCTTCTCCTTGCCGGTGGGCCGGGTGATGCAGTGGTTCAGGATGCGGCCGCCGGGGCGGAGCTTGCCGTACAGGAAGGAGAAATAGGCCGGTACGTTGGCCGCGCCGATGTGCTCGGTCAGGCCGATGCTGCTGACGGCGTCGAAGTCGCCCTCGGGGACGTCGCGGTAGTCCATGAAGCGGACTTCCGCCAGGTCCTCCAGGCCCGCCTCCTTGATGGCGGCCTGGGCCCATTCGGCCTGCTGCTTCGACAGGGTGACGCCGAGTGCCTTGACGCCGTAGTTCTTGGCGGCGTGCATGACCATGCCGCCCCAGCCGCAGCCGACGTCGAGCAGGCGCATGCCGGGCTTCAGGTCGAGCTTCTTGGCCACCAGGTCGAACTTGGCGAACTGGGCCTCTTCCAGCGTGGATTCCTGGGTGGGGTAGACGGCGCAGGTGTACGCCATCGACGGGCCCAGGACCCACTCGTAGAAGCGGTTGGAGACGTCGTAATGGTGGTGGATGGCTTCGGCGTCGCGCTGCTTGGCGTGCCGGGAGCCGAGCTTGGCCAGCGTGCTCTGCCGCATCTCCTGCGGAGGCGGCGGAACACGCATCATCAGCGGCTTCATCCCCAAAGAGCGGACGGCGTCCACTTTTTCGGCAAGAGTCAGGTCGTTGGTGGTGATGTTCCACATACGGTCGAGCAACGTGTAGATGTCGCCGTGCACATCGATGTGCCCCGAGACATAGGCACGCGCCAGACCCAGCTCCCCCGGAGCTTGAGCCAGGTACGCCACCGCGATGGGCGACTTCACCTCGATGGTGACGTCCGACCCGTCCGGCCCGGCTTTGCTGCCGTCATAGGCCAGGAACGAGATGTTCGACTGGGAACCGACGATTTTTTCAAAGATGGTTGCGAGCGCCATCACTTACCTTCCCCGCACACACTTGTCGTACAGGTCAAGCAGGCGACCGTTCGGATCGTATTCCCGCTTGACCGGCCAGTAAGCATCGCCGTTGTACAGCTGCCAGAACTGCTCACGGGCATAGAAACTGGTCGAATATAGCGACTTGTGCCCGTCCAGCTCGTGCACAGAGTTCTCGATGAGCCGGTTGTAGTACCCGTCGAACTGCCCCCGAGGCAACGGGACCAGCCCCCAGAACCCGAAGTTGACGTACAGCTTGCCCTGCTCCAGCGGATAGAGCGGCCAGTCGCTCGACGACTTGAGCGGGCACATCCAGACCGGCGTCATGCCGACCTTCTCGTGGAAGAACCGGAGGAAGTCCGCGCCCCGCTCGACCGGCGTCTCCACGTCCTGGATCACCGACTCCTGCACCGGCTGGTCGCGCCACCGGTCGACGCGGGCGGTGAAACCGTACTTGCGATCGAGGGCGACGAGCCTGCGGTAGACGTCGGAGCGCATGTAGCGGCGCGGCATGAGCGAGCGGACGACCGGCTGCTGCACGCCGAACGCGCGCGAGCACCAGAACCAGTCGGTGTCCCAGCGCCACAGGTAGTCGCGCACGGTCAGCCAGTCGCGGTTGCGCTTGCGGATGGACTGGTAGTAGATGCGCATACCCGTGTAGTCCGAGACGTACGGGGCGCGCTCGGCGAAGCGGCCGAGCGTGATGTACATCTCGTCGGGGCTGAAGAACACCCCGTCGATGAAGTCGACCTGCTCGCCGTCGTGCACCATCGTGTCGCAGATCTCCTGCATGGCCAGCATGCACTTGTCCGCGTCGGTGAACTTCACGTGCGTGAGATGCACGTACGGCTGGACCGCCTTGAGCTTGATCCGGATGCGCAGCGCGTAGCCGAGCGTGCCGTAGGAGTTCGGGAAGGCGCGGAAGAGGTCGCGGTGCTCGTTGTCGTCGCGGGCGATGACGATGCGCCCGTCGCCGGTGAGGATCTCGAGCTCCTCGACCGACTCGTGCGGCAGACCGTCCTTGAAGCTGGTCGACTCGATGCCCAGACCCGTCACCGCTCCCCCGAGCGTGATCGTCTTGAGCTGCGGCACGACGTACGGCATGAGCCCGTGCGGAAGGGTGGCGTCCACGAGGTTCTCGTAGGTCGTCATCCCCTGGACTTCCGCCGTCATCGTGACCGGATCCACGCTGATGACCTCGTCGAGGTCACGTGCGGAGAGCTTGGCCGTCTTGCCGTTGTCGCGGAACCTGAACAGGTTCGACGTGGCCTTGGCCAGGCGGGGCGCGGCGTCCCCTGGAATCTCGGCGTACGACTGCCGGATGTGCTCTACGGCCCTCTGGTGTGTCGACATGTCTGTCGTCACGGAACACCCCCTGGAGCTGGTAGAGATCGTCCGTAAGACCGTATCTCCCTCCAAACACATAGAACAGACCGGGGTCTGTTAAAGACACGAAAACTGTTCACAGTGCCAGGTCGAGAGCCTACGCCGCGGGCGAATCACCAAACTTCCTGGTGACAATCGCATCTGCCCTGTTGACAACGTTGACTAGTGGCCGCCCGTCGACCGCCGCCTCGAGGTTGTCCATGACGGCCTTGAGCAGGCGTCCCGTCGCCTGCCCCGTGACGCCCGCGATGTGCGGCGACAGCAGGACGCGGTCGAGCCCGAGCAGCGGGTCGTCCGCGGGCAGCGGCTCGGTGGTGAAGACGTCGAGCGCCGCGCCGCCCAGGTGCCCGCCGAGCGCCTCGACCAGAGCGCTCTGGTCCACGACCTCGCCGCGGGCCGCGTTGACCAGCAGCGCGCCCTGCTTCATCCGCCGCGCGTCGATGAGCCCGCGCGTCTGCTCCGACAGCGCGATGACCACCACGAGCACGTCGGACTCGGCCACGACCGTCTCCAGCGGCGTGTAGGCGGGGTCCTCGCGGGGGGTGCGCGTCCAGTAGGACACCTGGCAGCCGAACGCGCGGAACAACCGGCCGCACTCCGCGCCGATCGGGCCGTGGCCGACGATCCCGACCTTCGACCCGGACAGCTCGCTCGGCTGCAGCTCCTGCTGTGGCCAGCGGCCGGCGCGTACCGCGGCATCGGCTTCGCGCAGCTTCCTGCGTACGGCCAGCGCCGCCGACACGCACCACTCCGCGACCGCCACGGCACTGACCCCGGCGGTGTTGGCCAGCGGCACCCCGGCCGCGGTCAGGGCCGGCAGGTCGTGCCCGTCCACGCCGACGGACGGCTGCTGCACGAAGGCGAGCCGGGACGCGGCCGCGACCGCCTCGGCGTCGAGCGCGAGTTCGGCCGACCAGTCACCGAGCACGATCTCCGCATCGGGCAGGGCGTCGAGCATGGCGGCCCGGTCCCGCCGGGCGGGGACGCTCAGCCGTACCCGATCGCCGAGGGGTGTGAGCAGGCCCCGCAGCAGTTCCTCGGGCAGCGGCGGCAGCGCCAGCAGGTTCCAGGGCGTCATGCGCCCACTGTAAAGCTGTTGATCACCTTGCGCATGAGCTCCCGGTGCCGCGGCCACTGCGCCTCGGTGAAGGTCCAGGACAGCACGTAGGCGGTCTCACCGACCGTGACCGCGCGCCTGACCTCGCGGTAGCGCTGCCCGGCCTGCGCCCAGGCGGTCTCGCCGGCGCCGCCCGCGGCCCGCCAGGTGAGCTCCCACTCGACCGCGGCCACCCCGCGGTGCCTGACGACCTTGCGACCGACCGTGGTGAACTCCTGGCCGCTCTCCTTGAACATCTCCTCCTCGTCGCGCAGGAGCTGGTGCGGGTCGGTCTCGGAGTAGACGGGCTTGACGGCCAGCTGCCCGCGCCGGTCGGGCCTGGTCCAGGTGGCCGAGCCGTCGCCGCGCGCGCCCCGCCAGCCGGTGGGGCGGGAGATCGACCAGCCGTCGGGCGAGGTCCAGACCCGCATCGGCGGCCTGGTCCTGGTCGGGGTGGGGGTCGGCGTCGGTGACAGCGTGGGGCTCGGGGTCGGCGTGGAGACGCTCGGCATCGGGCTGCTGGCCGCGCGCTGCGCGAGGCGCGGGGTGGGTTCCGCGTCGGCCGACAGGATCGAGTACGCGCTCACGCCCCCGCCGATCACCAGCACGACCGCCGCCACGGCCGCGACGAGCAGCTTGCGGCTGCCCACCTTCTCCGCCGACTCCTCGGTACGGCCGGCCGCCAGCCCGGCCAGCAGCCGCTCCGCCTCCTCCGCCCCCAGCCGTTCGTGCGGCTCCTTGCGCAGCAGCCCGCGCAGCACGGGATGCATGGCGGGCGGGATGCGCCGGTAGTCGGGCTCCTCGTTGAGCAGCGCGGTGAGCGTGGCCATGGCCTCGCCGCGCTCGAACGGCGAGCGCCCGGTCAGCGCCGCGAACAGGGTGGCGCCCAGCGACCACAGGTCGGAGGCGGGCCCGGCCTCGGCGGCGCGTACCCGCTCGGGCGCGAGGAAGCTGGGCGAGCCGGTGACCATGCCGGTGCTGGTCAGCGAGGAGTCGCCTTCGGCGGTGGCGATGCCGAAGTCGGTGAGCACGGCCCTGCCGTCGTCGTCGAGCAGGATGTTGCTCGGTTTGACGTCACGGTGCAGGATGCCCAGCTCGTGCGCGGCGCGCAGCGCGGAGAGCACCTGCCTGCCCACCTCGGCGGCCTGCGGGATGGGCAGCGCGCCCGTGGTGGCCACGATCTCCTCGATGGATCGTGCCCTGAGCATCTCCATGATGATCCAGGGGCGGCCGTCCTCCTCGACGACGTCGTAGATCGCGACGACCGACGGGTGGTTGAGCCGGGCGGCCGTGCGCGCCTCGCGGGCGGTACGCAAAAGCTGCCGCTCCCGGTCGGCGGGTGGGACCCCGTCGGGCAGCAGCACCTCCTTGATCGCGATCTGCCTGTTGAGGAGCGTGTCGCGACCTTCCCAGACCACGCCCATGCCGCCGCGCCCCAGCTCGCGCAGTAACTGGTACCGCCGAGCGACGAGCTGTTCCGAAACCATGTCCAACCTCCACAACAGTGGGCAAGTTTCCCATAAGTGGGAGTGCGGAAGAGTGTGATCACATGAGCCCGGCATGGTTGCGGCCTGCTACCGAAGGTTGTTCTACTGGGGTGGGCGCCCGGTGCCGGGTCGCGCCCGCCGTACCGGAACAGAGTCGAGGAGATGTTCATGCGTGAAGGTCCGCTGGCCGGAGTGCGGGTGCTGGAGCTGGCGGGGCTCGCGCCAGGACCGTTCGCGGGGATGATGCTCGCCGACCACGGCGCCGAGGTTCTGCGCGTCGACCGCGTCAAGGCGGTCACCGACAGGCCGCGCACGGACGTGATGGACCGCGGCAAACAGACCGTCGGCCTCGATCTGAAGTCGCCCGAGGGTGTGCGCGCGTTCAAGGAACTGGCGCGGAACGCGGACGTGGTCATCGAGGTGTTCCGCCCCGGTGTCGCGGAACGCCTCGGCATCGGCCCCGCCGACCTGCACGAGATCAACCCGAGGCTCGTCTATGGCCGCATGACCGGCTGGGGCCAGGACGGCCCTCTGGCCCCGACCGCCGGGCACGACATCGACTACATCGCGATCTCCGGCATCCTGTCGATGCTCGGCCGCGCTGGCGACAAGCCGACGCCGCCGATCAACATCCTCGGCGACTTCGCCGGTGGCGGGCTGATGCTGGCGTACGGCGTGCTGCTGGCCCTTTTCGAGCGCGAACGCACCGGAAAGGGACGGGTGATCGACGCCGCGATGGTGGACGGCGCCTCGATCCTGTTCGCGATGTTCCACCACGGCGTGCAGTCCGGCTTCTGGGGCCCGCGCGGCACCAACCTGCTCGACACCGGCGCCCCCATGTACGACACCTACGAGACCGCCGACGGGGGGTTCGTGGCGGTCGGCTCGCTGGAGCCGCAGTTCTGGGACGAGATGGTCCGCCTCATGGAGCTGAGCGACCTGCCCGACCGCGGCGACAGGGAGCAGTGGCCCGCGCTCAAGGCCAGGCTCGCGGAGGCCTTCAGGTCGAAGACCAGAGCCGAATGGGAGGCCGTCTTCGACGGCTCCGACGCCTGCGTCTCCCCCGTGCTGACGATGGGCGAGGCGATCGAACACCCGCACAACGTGGCCAGGGAGAGCTTCGTCCAGGTGGGCGAGTACCGGCAGCCGGTTCCGGCGCCGCGCCTGCTCGGCGCCCCCGCGCCCGATCTGTCCCCCGCCACCCGGCTGGCCGACCTGTCGGCGTGGGGACTCGACGCCGCGGAAGCCGACAAACTACGAGAAGCGGGGGTACTGGCCTGATGGACGTCTTCGAGGCCCTCTACACGACGCGGGCGATGCGCAGGGTGAAGCCCGACCCCATCCCGACGGAGGTGCAGCGCTCGATCCTGGACGCCGCCATCCGCGCCCCCACCGGCGGCAACGCCCAGAACTGGCGCTTCCTGCTGGCCGACGACCCCGCTCTGCGGGCCGAGCTCGCGCCGCTCTACCGGGACGGCCTGCGCCGCCTGTACGAGACGCACTACAAGGACGCGCTCGACCGGGCCGACGACCAGGCCCGCCGCGTCTTCACCTCCGCCCAGTACCTGGCCGACCACTTCGACGGCTACCCGCTGCTGCTGTTCGCGTTCGTCCAGCACGACCCGAGCGGCGGCTCCATCTTCCCCGCCGTCTGGAACGCCCAGCTCGCCGCCCGCGCCCACGGCGTCGGCACCGCGCTGACCACCATCCTCGGCATGTTCCACCCGAAGGAGACGCTGCGCCTGCTCGGTGTTCCCGAGGGCGAAGGCTGGCGGCTGGCCTGCACGGTGACCTTCGGCTACCCGACCGGCCGCTGGGGCGTGGCGCCCCGCCGTCCCGTCCACGAGGTCGGCTACCGCAACCGCTGGGGCGACCCGGTCGGCTTCACCGTGGACGAGCCGCTCTGGAGGCCCTGAGACGACCTTTCCCGCCTGACCGCCCAGTCGCAGGCGCGAGCGATGCGGCGGCTCCGTGACACCACCCCTGAACCCCCGGAGCTGACCCATGCACGTACCACCGGCGCGCCCGCACGCGGGCATCGACCTGCTCGACGGCGACCTGTACGCCGACGACCCCCTGCCGCTCTACGCCTGGCTGCGCGAGCACTCCCCCGCCCACTACGACGCCGCCAACGACCTGTGGGGCATCTCCCGCCACGCCGACATCTGCGCCATCGAACGCGACGCCAAGCTCTGGACCAGCACCGGCGGCTACCGCCCCCAGTTGCCCTCCGACCCGTCCATGATCGGCATGGACGACCCCGAGCACGCCGAGCGCCGCCGCCTCGTCTACCGCCGCTTCACCCCGCGCCACGTGCACGAACGCTATGCCGACCGGATCAGGTCCGTGGTCACCGAACAAATCGACCAGGCCCTGGCCGAAGGCACCGTGGACGCCGTACCGGCCCTGGCCGCCCCGCTCCCCGCCCGCATGATCGGCTGGCTGCTCGGCTTCCCCGACGCCGATTGGCCCAAGCTCAAACACTGGTCGGAGACCACGATCGCGGCCGGCGGCGGCCTGCGCTACGTCACCCACGAGGCCGCCGTGGCCGCAGGCGAGTTCGGCCTCGCCGTCCTGGACCTGGCCGCCGAGCGCCGCACCTGCCCCCGGGACGACCTCCTGTCGGTATGGTCGGCCCGCCCCGACTACGACGACGAACACCTGGCCAACGAGGCCCTCCTCCTGCTCGACGGCGGCGCCGAGACCACCCGCACCGTGATCGCCACCGCCCTTGACGCCCTCATCCGCCACCCCGCCCAGTGGCGCCACCTGCGCGAGAACCCCGCCCAGATCGACACCGCCGTCGAGGAGTTCATCCGCTGGACCACGCCCATCCTCAACATGTGCCGCACCGCCACCCGCGACACCACCCTCCACGGCCAGACCATCAAAAAGGGCCAGCAGGTCCTTCTCATGTACGGCTCCGCCAACCGCGACCCGGCGGTCTTCGACGACCCCGACACCTTCGACATCACCCGCAAACCCGGCGGCCACATCGCCTTCGGCCTCGGCACCCACTTCTGCCTGGGGGCGGCGCTGGCGCGGCTGGAACTCAAGATCTTCTTCGAGGAGTGGGTGGCCCGGGTGGACTCGGCCGCCTGGGCCGACGCCGACGGCCCCCGCCTGATGCGCAACTCCTTCGTCCGAGGCGTCACGTCCTTCCCCATAACCCTCCACCCCCGCCGCCACTGACCCCCTACACCAGAACCGCCCCACCAGGCCCCTGGTAAGGCACCACCCCACCCCAGGCTCCGATGGAGCGCGACCCACCTCCGGGTGTGTTGCCTACACGCGACGCGGCGCCCTTTGCCCCGGACCGCCGAGAAGCCGGGGCGCCGCCTTAGTCCTGCCGCGCGCCCTAAGGCTGGTCACCTGGTTCCCGGCCACGGCACCGTGTCCCGGGTGGCTCCCTGTCCCGCGCGGGTGGTCAGGCGTGGGTTCTGAGGGGGTGGTAGGGCTTCAGGGTGATCGAGTCGTGCAGGCGGAGGCCGTTGGCGCTCAGCTTGGCCAGGCGGCGGGTCAGCGGGCCGGGGAGGTGGTTGATCAGGCGGGCCCCTTGGGCCAGGGCCCAGACGTCCAGGCGCGTCGCGGGGACCAGGCGTTTGGCGGCTGCCACGGCGAAGGTGCGGCTCCGCCGTACATAGTCGGAAATTTCGTGTTCGTAGGCCGGGAAAGCGCGCGTGTGGTCGCCGCCGTGCGCGGCCAGTTCGCCGGCCAGCACGTACGCCCCCACGACCGCCAGGCTCGTGCTGCCGCCCACCGCCGGACCGGGGCAGTACCCCGCGTCGCCGACCAGCGTGACCCGGCCGCGTGACCAGGTGTCCAGGCGGAGCTGGGTCACCGAGTCGAAGTAGAAGGTCTGGGCGGCGTCGGCCTCGTCCAGGAGGCGCGGGACCTCCCAGCCCATGTCGGCGAACGCCGAGCGGAGCAGGGCCTTCTGGTGGGGCACGTCGCGGTGGTGGTGGCCGAGCGGGCCTTCGGGGCGGAACAGGAACAGGGCCCGCGCGTCGGGCAGCCGGTCGGCGCCGTAGATCCCGGCGATCCTGCCGACCTCGGCGGCGACCTCCATCCGCCCGTCCAGCCCGAGGTAGTTGGGAATGGACGCGACCGCCAGGTACGCGCCGATCCAGTGCTCCTCGGCGTCGCCGAACGTCAGGCGGCGCACGTTCGAGTGCAGGCCGTCGGCCCCCACCACGAGGTCGAAGCGCCGGGGCGGCCCCTTCTCGAAGGTCACCTCGCCGTCGGCGGAGATGGAGGTGATGGAGTCGCCGAAGACGTACTCGGCGCCGTCGCGGGAGCGCTCGTAGAAGATCTCGCTGAGGTCGTCGCGCATGATCTCCACGTGCCGGTCGGAGACGGCCGTGACGAGGCGGCCGAGTTCCAGCCCGACCGGGCGCTTGCCGGCGCGGTGGTAGGTGAGGTGGCTGGTGCCGGTCTTGGCCTGTTCGAGCCGGTCGAGGACGCCCATGCGCTCGGCGATGTCCATGGCGGGGCGGAACAGGTCCACCGCGTGGCCGCCGCTCTTGCGCAGCGTGGGCGCGCGTTCCACGACGGTGACCGCGAAGCCGTGGCGGGCCAGCCAGTAGGCGAGGACGGGTCCGGCGACGCTGGCGCCGGAGATGAGGACACGCATGCTTTTACCTAACGGTAGGTAAGTAGCTGACTTAACGGAAGGTAAGCCATACTGGGGACCATGGCAAGACCCGGTGACACCAAGAGCCGCATCCAGGCCGTCGCCCGCGAGCTGTTCCTGGCCAAGGGCCTGCAGAAGACGAGCCTGCAGGACATCGCCGACCGGCTCGGAATCACCAAACCGGCGCTCTACTACCACTTCTCCTCCCGCGAGGAACTGGTACGCAGCATCGTCGAGCCGCTGTTCCAGGACGGCGAGGCGTACGTGTCACGGCTGGAGGCGCGGGGGAAGATCGACGTCCCCGACCTGCTCGGGGAGTACTTCGACTTCCATCAGCGGCACCGGGACACGGTGATGCTCCTGCTCAGGGAGATGATCTCGCTGACCGACCTGGGGCTGGTCGACTGGGCGTTCACCTCGCGGGAGCGGCTGGCCGTACTCCTTGTGGGGGAGAATCCGACGCTGGAGCAGGCCGCGCGCGCGACGATCGCGCTGGGCGGGGTGGCCGACTGCGCCGTGCAGTTCGAGGACGCGCCCGTGGAGGTGCTCCGGGACGTGGCCGTGCGCGCCGGATGCGACGCGCTCGGCCTGCCGCGGGAGGCGTCAGATCGCTAGGTAGAGGTCGGCGCCGTCCGCGTGATGGATCTCCAGGTCCGTGGTGAAGGCGCGCGCCGGGCTGCCGCCGGACTCGGTGTGCTTCCAGACGTGCTGCCAGGCCTCGATGAGCGCCTGCGGCATCGGCCCGCGCGCCGCCAGTGTCAGCGCCTGGCCGGCCGGCACGCGTACCGCGACCATCCCTTCGGGCAGCCTTGGAACGGTCCGTACCCCGACACCAAGAATCTGCGTGTAAGCCCCGTGATGATCGCTTTCGTAGTCCGTGAGGACCGCGTAGAGGTTCTCGTCCGTTCGCCCCGGAACGTGGGCGAACGCACCCGGCGCCCCCGCCCGCTGCCATTGCGCGGGCAGCTTCGCGCGCGAGGGATCCATCTCGTCGGCGTTCGTCGTGCGTACGGCGTAGCCGACCACCAGCAGTTCGGCGCGTTCCGTGACGTCCACTGCTCCTCCATCCCCCATAAGTATCCAGGGCCGATCATATGGCGGGACTTGACCAGCTACCGCATAGGATGGACGAACGTGAAGTTTCTCAACGGACTCGAGCCGTCCTACGACCTGACCTACAGCGACGTGTTCATGGTCCCGTCGCGTTCCTCGGTCGGATCCCGGCTCGGCGTCGACCTCTCGACGAACGACGGCACAGGCACCACCATCCCTCTCGTCGTGGCGAACATGACCGCCGTGGCCGGCCGTCGCATGGCCGAGACGGTGGCGCGGCGGGGCGGCATCACCGTCATCCCGCAGGACATCCCGATCGACGTGGTGACCGACGTCGTCGACTGGGTCAAGAAGCGCGACCTGGTCCACGACACGCCGCTCACCCTCACGCCCCACGACACCGTCGGCGAGGCGCTCAACCTGCTGCCCAAGCGCGCCCACGGCGCGGTCATCGTGGTCGACTGGGAGAACCGCCCGGTCGGCGTGGTGACCGACGCCGACTGCCAGGGCGTGGACATGTACACCCAGCTCTCGCAGGTGATGTCCACCGAACTCCTGACGCTGCCCGCCGGGCTGGACCCGCGCGTGGCCTTCGACCGCCTGCACGACGGCCGCCACCGCCTGGCACCCATCGTGGACGACGAGGGCCGCCTGATCGGCATCCTCACCCGCACCGGCGCGCTGCGCGCCACCCTCTACGACCCCGCGCTCGACGCCGCGGGCAAGCTGCGGATCGCCGCCGCCGTCGGCGTCAACGGCGACGTGGCCGCCAAGGCGAAGGAACTGCTGGAAGCGGGCATCGACGTCCTGGTCGTGGACACGGCGCACGGCCACCAGGAGAAGATGATCTCGGCACTGCGCGCGGTGCGGGCGCTTGACCCGTCCGTGCCGGTCGCGGCGGGAAACGTCGTGACAGCCGAGGGTGTACGCGACCTCGTGGACGCCGGAGCCGACATCCTCAAGGTCGGCGTCGGCCCGGGCGCCATGTGCACCACCCGCATGATGACCGGGGTCGGGCGGCCCCAGTTCTCCGCCGTCCTGGAGTGCTCCGCCGAGGCCCGCCGCCTGGGGCGGCACGTGTGGGCCGACGGCGGCGTACGGCACCCGCGTGACGTCGCGCTCGCGCTGGCCGCCGGGGCTTCCAACGTGATGATCGGATCCTGGTTCGCCGGCACGTACGAGTCGCCCGGTGACACCCGCACCGCGGCCGACGGCCGCAAGTACAAGGAGAACTTCGGCATGGCGTCGGCGCGGGCCGTACGCCTGCGTACCGCCGAGGACAGCCCCTTCGAGCGGGCCCGCAAGGCGCTGTTCGAGGAGGGCATCTCCACCTCCCGCATGTACCTGGACCCGCTGCGCCCCAGCGTCGAGGACCAGATCGACGCCATCGTGGCCGGCCTCAGGTCCTCGTGCACCTACGCGGGCGCCACGACCCTGGAGGAGTTCTACGAGCGGGCCGTGGTCGGCATCCAGTCGTCCTCCGGCTACACCGAGGGCATGCCGCTCCACCAGAGCTGGTGATCACTCCTGGCCGACGTGGATGGTCGTGCCCGTGACGAGCCTCGCCATCTCCCCGGCCAGGAAGACGGCCACCGCCGCGGCGCCGGGCAGGTCGTCCGGCGGCCGTCCTGGCGCGATCGCGTTGACCCGGATCGGCGCCAGCTCCGCCGCCAGCGAGGCGGTGAGGCCGGCCACCGCGGCGGTCATCGCGGCCTGGATCGCGAAGCCCGGCGCCGCCCCGATGTTGATGATCGACGAGCCTGCCCGCATCAGCGGCAGCAGGCGCCGGATCATGGCCGTGAGCTGGGTGAAGTTCTCCTCGATGAGGGTACGCTCGCCCATGGCCGTGGTCTCGGCGAAACGCGTGCGGCAGGCGGCGCCCGCGCTGTTGACCAGGATGTCCACCCGCCCATAGCGCTCTTCCACCGCGCGGGCGAACACGTCGGCGGCCACCGGGTCGCGCACGTCGAGCGTCATGGCCAGCCCCTGCCCGCCCGCTATTTTGACCCGATCGCAGACCGCCACCGAAGCCCCGAAGGCCTCGAACGCCTCCGCCACCACCCGCCCGATCCCCTCGGCGCCGCCGGTGACCACGGCGACGCGCCCGGTGAGCAGGATCCCATCGGGAGAAAGGGCCATCCCGACAGCATAGAGTCGTCGGGTCCATTCGTTTCGTTCATCAGGAGTACTTTCGTGGCACTCGAGAAGCCGGAGATCGACTTCCCGGAGGGCAACCCGCCCACCGACCTGGAGATCGTCGACCTGGTCACGGGCGACGGCCCCGAGGCCAAGCCCGGCCACACGGTCAACGTCCACTATGTCGGCGTCGCCTTCTCCACCGGCGAGGAGTTCGACGCGTCGTGGAACCGGGGCGAGGCGTTCGCGTTCCCGCTCGGCGGCGGGCGCGTCATCGCCGGCTGGGACCAGGGGGTCGCGGGCATGAAGGTCGGCGGCCGGCGCAAGCTGGTCATCCCGCCGCACCTCGGCTACGGCAACCGGGGTGCCGGCGCCCGCATCAAGCCGGGCGAGACCCTCATCTTCGTGGTGGACCTGCTCTCGGTCGGCTAGTCGGCTGTTCTGGCGTCGCCGCGCCCCTGACGGGCGGGGCGGCGCCTTCGAGCCGCGGCCCCGAACGGCCGCGCGATTTCGCGCGCTAGCATGCCGGGCATGCGATCTGTGCGCGACTTCTTCGCCGGTGTCGGCTTCTTCTTTCAAGGGCTGGGCTGGGTGGCACGTAACGGGCGTTGGTGGCTCTTCGGACTGATCCCCGCACTGATCGCCTTTGCCGTCTACGTGGCCGCACTGGTTTACCTGGGCAACAACGCCATCGAACTGGCCAACTGGATGACGCCGTTCGCCGACACCTGGGGCTGGCGGGACGCGTTCCGGGTGATGATCGCGATCGTCGTGTTCGTGGGCGGGCTGGCGCTGGCGGTGGTGACGTTCACCGCGATCACGCTGGTGATCGGGGAGCCGTTCTACGAGAAGCTGTCGGCGACGGTGGACGTGGTGCCGGGCTATGAGGAACTGCCCTGGTGGCGGACGCTGCCCCGGTCGATCAGGGACAGCCTGGTGACGCTGGGGTGGGTACTGTTGATCACCATCCCGCTGTTCTTCCTCGGTTTCATCCCGGTGGTGGGCCAGACGGTGATCCCGGTGATAGGCGCCGCCGTTTCCGGATTTTTCCTGACAGTGGAGCTCACGACCCTTTCGATGGAAAGGCGGGGGTTGGCGCGCAAGCAGCGCTTCGCCCTGCTCCGCGGAAACAAGCCGGCCGCGCTGGGGTTCGGGGTGGCGGTGTTCCTGCTGTTCCTGGTCCCCTTCGTCGCCGTGATCGCCATGCCGGCCGCGGTGGCGGGCGCCGCCCTGCTGGTCCGCGAGCGCCTGTCTCCCGCCTAACCGTCCTCTCTGGTACGGCCCGGCTATCCGGTACAGCCCGGCTCTCTGGTACGGCCCGCGTTATCTGGTACGGCCCGCGTTATCTAATACGGCCCGCGTTATCTAATACGGCCCGCGTTATCCACAGCCGGATCTGCCCCAGCCCCGGCCATCCCCAGAACGCCTTTCGGCTCCCCGGCCGCACCCCCATCCACGGCACCCTCATGCCCCATGACCCCGTGCCTCACCCTCCTCTCCCCGTCCGACATCCTGGCCGCGGTGCCGTACCTGGTCGGCTTCCATCCGTCGGAAAGCCTGATCGTGATCGGCATGGCCGCTGACCAGGCCCAGATCGCGGCCCGCTGGAGCCTGCCCCTGCCCGAGGACGCCCTCGCGCCCCTGACCCCGGTCCTGGAACGGGAGAAGATCACCGAACTGATCCTCGTCGGCTACGGCACCGGCCCGCTCGTGACCCCGGCGATCGACGAGGCCAGACGCCTGGCCGCGGCGGAGGGCGTGAAGATCGGCGAGGCTTTGCGAGCGGAGGACGGCCGCTACTGGTCCTACACCTGCGGCCTCCCCCACTGCTGCCCGCCCACAGGCACCCCGTACGACCCCACGTCCAGCCCGGTGGCCGCCGAGGCGACGGTCCACGGCATGGTGGCCCTCCCCGACCGCCAGACCTTGGAACGCACCATCGCGCCGTGCACCAGCCCGGTCCGCATGTCGATGCGCGCCGCCACGGCAGCCGCCGTAACCGACCTCCGAGCCCGCCTGGCCGATTCAACGGACACGGAAGCCTTCGCCCGCCAGTTCGTGGCCGAGGGCCTGGTGAGGGTCCGCGCCGCCATCGCCTCCCACGCCGCCGGACGCCGCCTCGACGACACCGAAGCCGCCAAACTCGGCCTGGACCTCACGATCATCCGCATCCGCGACGAGGCCTGGACCCTCATGGACGACGCCCACGCCCCGCTCTGGAAGGACCTGACCCGCAGACTGGAGCCCCGCTTCGTCCCCGCCGCCGCTTCCCTGCTGGCCATGTCCAGCTGGCGCTCCGGTGACAGTGTTCTGGCCGTCATAGCCCTGGAACGCGCCCTGACCATAGACCCCGCCTACTCCATGGCCAACCTGCTGATGCACGCCCTGCAGCACCTCCTGCCGCCCTCACTGCTGCGCGGCCGCCTGCCCACCCCCGCCGAACTGGACTCCGCCATGGGCACCCCGAGAGCCGCCTGGCTCCTCCCCCTGACCACACTCCTGGACGACCCCGCAGACGCCATCACCGCCTGACCACCACCCCGCAGACGCCATCACCGCCTAACTATCCACCCGCAAACGCCATCACCGCCTGACCATCCACCGCGCAGACGCCATCACTGCCTGACCATCCACCGCGCGGATGCCACGCCCACCTGACCGCCCCGGCCCGCCCGCGAACGCCGCTACGGCCCGGCTCATCACCCGAGCGCACGCCGCGACGGCCCAACCCACCATCCGGCGACCCCGTAACGGCCTGCCCACCACGCGGAGGCCGTTCGGACCTGATCCCACCATCCGGCGGATGCCACGCACCCCGCCCCGGTCACTGCAGCGGCCTGGTAGGTCGCCCCTGGACAACCAGCAGCACCAGCGCGGCCACAACCAGGGGCTGCTCGGAGACGGGCAGGAGGATTGCGGGCACACGAAAAGGGCACGCGCCAGACCGGCGCGTACCCCGAGGGCAGGCGGGCTACAGCCCGCCCTCCTCCTTGCGCCGCTTCTCGTTGTAGGCGCGCATGCGCTGCGGATACCCTGTCAGCTGCACGTCGTACACGGGCAGCGCCAGGTCACGGGCGACCTTGTGGATGACGGCGGGCGAGCCCACCCGTCGCCGGGTCCACTCCCCGTCGTCAGCCACGGCGACGGCCGTGGTGTCAGTGGCAAAGGTCTCCGGTTCGACGTAGAACTCGACGCCGCGCCGCGACTTGGCAAAGGCGATGAGCGCTTCGATGTCGGCGTCCGTCGCCTCCCGGTCGAACTTAGCGACCTTCGGCCCGCGCAGACGCCGGAGCCCATAGCGGTCTCGCCATCTCATGGTTCCTTTTTATATCGGTTTCGCGCCCGCCGCGTCGGGGCTGTTCTAAGGGAGACTTCGGGGTTCCTCCCGATCCCACAACACCGGAAAAGGATGCAGCATAGGACCAGACCGCCTGAGCTAAGGAGAGGCATGGCCGCGATGACAGAGGCACCCACACCCCCGGGCGGCCCGGGACCTGTGCCCCAAGCCCAACTGCGGGTGACCAACCAGGACCGCGAACACGTCGTGGAGCACGTCCAAGCCGCCTATGCCGAGGGCCGGTTCGACAAGCTCGAGTTCGACGACCGCCTCGAACGCGCCATGACCGCGCGCACGCACGGCGACCTCATGCCCATCATGACGGAGCTGTACGGCTCGCGCCCCGCAGCCCACCTGCACCGGACAGTGGCCCCGGCACCGCCGAAGCATCACGGCCCCACGGAGAGCAACGAACGCCTGGGCGCGTCCGCGGCCCACCTCCTGGCGCTGATCGGCCTGCCCATCATCGGCCCGCTGATCCTCCTGCTGACCGGCGGCAAAACCTCGCCGTACATCCGCCGCCACGCCTTGGAGTCGCTCAACTTCCACCTCACGGTGACCGGAGCGACGTTCCTGCTCCCGTTCACCATCGTGGGCGTCATCTTGCTACCGGTCATCTGGATCGCCGCGGTCGTCCTGTCGATCGCCGGAGGCGTGGCCGCTTTGTCGGAGAACGAGTTCCGCTACCCGCTGACGGTCCGCCTGATCAAGTAACCAACCGCGACGAGCGGCCATCAGCCCAGGCGACCGGAGAAGGCGACCGGAGAAGGGCCTCCGCCCTCACACCAACCGCCGCCCACGCTAGCCCCGTCGGCCCACCCGGCTCCCGCCCAAAAGCGGGAGACCCGGGCCCACACCACCCGGGCCCCACACCACCCGGGCCCACACCACCCGGGCCCACACCACCCGGCGCACACAGCACCCGGCTCACGCGGAATCCCACGTGCACGTGCGAGATCGGCCCCACAGGACCCCAGCTTCACGCGGGACACCGTCGAGGCCTGGCGCGCCCGTTCTTCCGGGCTACGCGGGGCACCAGCCCAACCACGCCCCGGCCAGCACCCGGGCACCGGCCCGCACCCGGACACCGGCCCACACGGGACCCCGGCTCCACAAGCGAGGCCAGTTTCGCCGATTCAGCACGGGACAGCCGGCTCCACGCAGGACACCGGCGAGACCTGGCGCGCCCGCCTCCGCGGCAGCCCGCCGCCGCGTGAGAGGGCATCCACGCCCAACCCGCCTGCCAAAGCACGCGCAGGTGACGGGTTACCTGGCCAGGACCTCGTACTTGACGGTCATGACGCCCGAGCCCGTGTTGCCGATGGCGTCGAAGGCGGCTTCCGAGAGGTCCAGGCACCGTCCGCCCACGTAGGGCCCACGGTCGTTGATGCGGACGGTCACCGAGTCCCCGTTGTTGGGGTTCGTAACCCGGACCCGGCTGCCCAGCGGCAACGTCTTGTGCGCCGCGGTCATCGCGGACGGGTTGAAGCGCTCCCCACTGGCGGTCATCTGGGGCTCGCCGTAGAAGGAGGCCCCGCAGGTACCGGTGGAGACGACCCGGGTACGCGACTTGGAGGCCCGTTCCGCCTTGGCCACCTTGGGCGCGGTAGGCGCTTTGCTGGGGCTTGACGACGGCTTGGGGGACGCCTCGGGGCCACCGGCCGAGGGGGTGTGCGCTGGTTTGCCCTGAGATGGGGCCGGACCGCCGTGCTGTGGCTTCGGGGTGGCGGTCTGCGAGGCGGCGGAGGGCCGCCCGGACGGGGTCTGGGCCGGAGGGACGGCCGCGGTGTTCATGGCGGTGGCGCGCCGGCTGTCGTCACCGTTGGTAACCGCTGCCCAGGCGGTGGTCGAGGCGGCCGCGACGACGGCGACTCCGGCGGCCAAGGCGGTCCAGCGGCGCTTGCCGCTTGCGGAGGACCGGTTCGGACGAGACGGCTTGGTCGAATGCTGACCCAAGGGGAACCACAGTCCTAGATAGGGGACAGGACGGGGAAAGGCCAGGCGAGAAGGGGTATGGCGCGCGCTTCGGCCGTTCCCGGCAGGATGGGGCAAGTCAACGCCCCGGCAACGGAGTGAACATACGCGACAAAGACCGAGTAAAGGCAACTTAATGAGTCAAGTAGTGACATATATCACTTTGATCACAAGTTCCACTGGAGTTTCGAGGGTACGCCCCTGATCTTGTGGTGTCCTGGATTCACCGGCGAGCACGCTGCGTGATCAATTTGGCCCGCGCCGTACCCTGGCACGATGATGAACACGCTCGCCGTCGAGAACTACCGGTCACTGCGCAGGCTGTTCGTCTCCCTGGGGCGGCTCAACGTCGTGACCGGCGCCAACGGCAGCGGCAAGTCCAGCCTCTACCGCGCGCTGCGCCTGCTCGCCGACTCCGCGCGCAACGGCGCCGTCGCCGCGCTGGCCAGGGAGGGCGGCCTGGCGTCCACGTTGTGGGCCGGGCCGGAGAGCATCGGCCGGAGCGTACGCGAGGGCACCCACCCGGTGCAGGGCACGACCCGTTCCGGCCCGGTCAGCCTCAGACTGGGTTTCGCCGGAGACGACTTCGGCTACGCCATGGACCTGGGCCTGCCCATCCCCACCGGCGGGTACGGCGGTGCCGCCTCCGCCTTCTCCCTCGACCCGGAGATCAAGGCCGAGGCGACCTGGGCGGGGCCCATCCTCCGGCCCGCGACGTTGCTGGCCCAGCGGGGCGGCCCCGCCGTACAGATTCGTGATCGCGGCGGCAAGTGGGAGTTCGTACCGCACGACCTGCAGCCCTTCGACAGCATGCTCAGCGAGATGGCGGATCCGGTGCGCGCGCCCGATCTGCTGGTGCTGCGCGAGCGGATCAGATCGTGGCGCTTCTACGACCATCTACGGACGGACGCGCACGCACCAGCGCGACAAGCACAGATCGGCACCCGCACCCCGGTTCTGGGGCACGACGGCGGCGACGTGGCGGCGGCGCTGCAGACGATCCGCGAGATCGGCGACGCGGACGCGCTCGACGCGGCCGTCGACCACGCCTTCCCGGGCAGCCGGGTGGAGATCGCGCTCGAGGGTACGCGCATGGAGCTCACGCTGAGGCAGCACGGACTGCTGCGCGCGCTGGGCAGCGCGGAGTTGTCCGACGGCACGCTGCGGTACCTGCTGTGGGTGGCGGCGCTCCTCACGCCCCGCCCGCCGGAGATGCTGGTCCTGAACGAGCCCGAGACCAGCCTCCACCCCGACCTCCTCGAACCCCTGGGCGAACTGATCGCCGCGGCCGCCGAGGAGACGCAGGTGATCGTGGTGACGCACGCCAAGCCCCTGGTCACCGCGCTGGAACGACGCAAGGCCACGACGATCGAACTCATGAAGGAACTGGGCGAGACCGGAGTGGCCGGGCAGGGACCGCTCGACGGACCCAGCTGGAAATGGCCCAAACGCTGACGTCAGACCATAAGGGACCGGACCGTGTCGACGGTGTCGGCCTCATCGGCCCGTTTGTCCGGGCGATAGCGAAGTACCCGGGCGAATCGCAGCGCCATGCCGCCGGGATAACGCGGGGAGCGCTGGACCCCGTCGAAGGCGATCTCGACGACGAGTTCGGGGCGCAACGTGACCGTCCAGCCGTCGGTGGGGCCGTCGGCGATCTCCAGGAAGCGTTCGGTCTGCCAGGCGAGCAGTTCGTCGGTCAGGCCCTTGAACGTCTTGCCCAGCATCACGAAGCCGCCCTCGGGGTCGCGGGCGCCCAGGTGAAGGTTGGACAGTTTGCCCTCCCGGCGGCCGTGACCCCATTCCGCCGCCAGGACCACGAGGTCGAGCGTGTGGCGCGGCTTCACCTTGATCCATCCGGCACCCCGCCGACCGGCGGCGTACGGTGAGGTGAGGGTCTTGACCACGAGCCCCTCGTGCCCGGCGCGCACGACCTCGGCGAAGAACGCCTCCGCCTTGGCCACGTCACCGGTGACCAGGCGCGGCGTGAGCAGCCCCGGTGGCACGGTCGTGGCCAGGGCCTCCTGCCGTTCGGCATAGGCCAGATCGAGAAGGTCCCGGCCACCGGCCCGCAGCGCGTCGAAGAAGAACACGCTCAACGGCGTCTGCTCGCGCAACCGCGCGACGTCCAGTTTGCTGGCCACCCGGCTCGCCGTGATCTGGAAGGGATGCGGACGGCCGTCCGGCTGAAGCGCGATCAGCTCACCGTCGAGCACCAGATCGGTCTCGGGAAGGGCCAGCATGGCCTCGACCAGCTCCGGGACCTGGTTGGTGATGTCATCAAGCGTGCGAGTGAACACGCGAACATCGTCACCGGACCGGTGCGCCTGCACCCGAATCCCATCCAGCTTCCACTCCAGCGCCACCACCCCCGAGGCGCCATCTTCAGCCGCCTGCGGCCTGGCCTGAGCGGCCTTCTCCAGCGCGGCGGCAACATTGGCCGCACTACCGGCCAGCATGGGAGCAACCGGACGGCCAACCTCCAGCCGGAACGCCCGCAAAGCGGCTATCCCACCAGAAAGCGCCGCCGCCCCCACCGCGGGCAGCCACCCCCGCAACGTCAACGCCCGCCGCACATCCGCCGACGGCGCCCCGGACGCCTTGGCCAAAGCCTCGATCATCACCCCGTCGAGCGCCCCCTGCCGCAGCTCCCCGCTGAGCAACCGGGTCAAAAACGCCTGCTCCTGACTGGTCAGCCCCGCGAACAGCTCCGTCACGAGCCCCTTCCGCGCCGCCTGCGACCCCTGCCCGGCAACAGCCTTGATCCGGCTCAACAGCTCATCCACCTGGGCCAGCGTCGCAGTGGCGGCCAGCCGAGGCGGCGGAATGTCCTGCAGTGTCCGCCACCCCACCCCGACCTGCCGCTGCGGCAGCTCACCGGACAGATAGGCGATGGCGATCTCGGCCTCATCGGGGCCAACCCTGCCGAGCAGCTCGGCGAGGTGCCCCACCTTCCCCAGCCGAGCCGACGTCCGCGTCACCGCCTCCGACACCCGGACCACGTCGATCAATAGCACACCCGCTATGTTGCCGCACCCCGCCGACAAAACCCACCAGCGCCGACGCGGCACCTCCATACAACAAACTCCCACCATCCGTTACGGCAAGCCACCCCACCCCCACCCGCCGCCGCGGGTGACCGCCGATCGTGGGGATCGCTTCTCACGTCGGACGGGGTCCCCGCCGCTACGGCCCACCTTGACCAGCCACCGTGCCCCACCAGCCTCACCGCCGAGGGGCGCCAAGCCCACCCCCCACCAACCCGCCGCACGGCGCCCCAACCCCGCTATCGCCACAACCCCACCCCGAGCAGCCAGCGGCAGCGCGAGGAGGAGAACCACCTGCGGCCACCGGCGACGCCCCGAAAGCACCCACCCGCACCACGAACGGCAGTAGGGCTCGCGCGGACCGCAGATGGCAAAGCCGCAACGAGAGGTCACCCCGGCTTACGAGCCTCGATCAAGAAGCGGGTGGTGGTGGCCACGAACGGTCCCTCGCTCTCCAGCCGCTCATGCAGCTCCCGCAACCGCGGCACATACTCCTCAACCGTGAACCCAGGCACCATCCAGATCACCTTCCGCAGAAAGTAGACCACCGCCCCCACGTCGAAGAACTCCGTCCGCAACCGCTCGAACCGAAGATCCACCACCTCAAGCCCGGCCTGTTCCGCACCGGCCCGAGCGTCATCCGGATGCCGACCCCGCCGCCTCTCATCAGACAACGGCCCCAGAAAATACTCGACCAGCTCAAACACACTCTCCGGCCCCACCTGCTGCGACAGATATGTCCCACCGGGCGCCAGAACGCGGCTGATCTCCTCCCACCACACCGTCACCGGATGCCGGCTGGTCACCAGATCAAAGGCCCCGTCCGCGAACGGCAGCGGCGGCTCATCCGGGTCCGACACCACCACGCACCCCCGCGGATGCAACAGCCGGGTGGCTTTGGCAAGATTCGGCGCCCAGGACTCGGTGGCGACCATCAACGACGGAAGCCGCGCGGCCCCGGCCAGCACCTCCCCACCGCCCGTCTGAATATCAAGCCCAGCGGTAGCTCCAGCCAGGCGTTGGGCCATGAGCCGCTGATACCCCCACGAAGGCCGCGCCTCCGTCGCACGCCCATCCAGCCAGGAGAAGTCCCAGCCTTCAACGGACACAGACGCGGCCTCGTCCACCAGATCCTGGAATGTGCGCTTCATAAGATCACCTTCGCAGCTCACCAACCGCCCAGTCGAGCACAAGGCACCCGTGCGCCACATACGTGCCACGACGAGAATCACCGCGTCGGCGCCCCCGCGCAGGCATGCTCCGCAGCGCGGCACCACGTAGCCGCCGCGCCGACAACCTCCACGTCGGCTGCCCTGTGACAGGCCCTCTTCAACGCGAATCCCTACCCGGAGCCCAGCAGCGCGGTGGGCGCCGGTGGTGTTGGGTGACGGCGGCGGCGCTTGGAGGACTGTTCAGGCGGCACGGTCGGCGCCGATGGTGGTTAGTGGCGCAACAGGTGGCTACCGCCAGTAGGACGTCACCGAGTGGCCCAGTTCGTCGAACAGCGATCGGGTCAGCGGCAGTGAGATGCCCAGGACGTTGCCGTGGTCGCCGTCGATGCCGTCCACGAACCACCCGCCGCGTCCCTCGATGCTGAACCCACCGGCCAGTTGCAGCGGCTCCCCCGAAGCGATGTACGCCTCCAGCTCGGCCTCGGTCGGCTGGCCGAAGCGGATCACCGTGGTCGCCGTCTCGGCGGCCTCCCGGCCGGCCGCCACGTCGATGACGCAGTGGCCGGTCACCAGGCGGGCCGTGCGGCCGCGCATCATCCGCCAGCGGATGGCGGTCTCCTCGGGTGTGCCCGGCTTGCCGTACGGCCGGCCGTCCAGCTCAAGGATGGAGTCGCACCCGATGACCAGCCCCTCGTCCAGGTCGGACGCCACCGCGCGCGCCTTCGCCTGCGCCAGCACGAGGCTCAGCGCGGCGGGCGAGTGCGCGGTGTAGGCGTCCTCGTCCACGCCGCTGACGATCACCTTGGGATCGAGCCCGGCGGTGCGCAGAAGGGCCAGACGGGCGGGTGACGCGGAGGCGAGGACGATCATCACCCCAGCTTACCGGTCACCAGTCGGGGTTCGACGTGCCCGGAGCGGCCGAGGACGGCTGCTGCTGTTGCTGTTGCTGCTGGGGCGGCTGCTGCGGCTGGCTCTGCTGCGGTTCGCCGCCGAAGATGCCGCCGAGCACCGCGCCCAGCAGGTCGCCGAGGCCGCCGGTCTGCATGCCGGCCTGTTCCTGGTTGAGGTCGTCGGCCACGGCTCCGGCGTCCATGTTCTGCTGGGAGGCGCGGTTGGCCAGCAAGGACATGATCATGGGTGCGATGAGCGGCAGCAGCTTCATGATGGTGCCGGAGTTGATCCCGGCGAACTGCGCCAGCCCCTGCGCCGCCTGCTCCGTCCCCTGCGAGCCGAGAACGTGACCCAGGATCCCCTCCCCGTCCCTCGACAGGCTGGCGACGTCACCGCTGAAGGGGTCGGCGTCTACATGCTGGTCGAGTGCGCTGCGCAGCGACTGCGCGCCGTCGATGTTCTCGGCGTTGCGGGCCATGCCGCCCGCGATGGTGCCCGTCGCGGCCTCGACGACGCTGCGCGCCGTGGCCGTGTCGGTGCCGAGCAGGCCGGCGATCTGCTGCAGTCCGGAGTCGCCCAGTTGTGCGAGTAGCTCATCATTGAGTGACACGACAAGTCCCCCCGATCGTTTGTCTCGGGTGGACCTACCCTCCGCTTTATCGAGCTATTTCCCGAATTGACCTAACTGTCTACCAACACCCCTCAGATCAGGTACGGCCCACCTCAAAACCCACCGAGCCCCCGGCCCCTCAAGAGCCGCGAGACAAACCCTGAGCGGATCCCGGGACCACGAAAGCCCAGCCAGAGCCCGGACCTCCCAAACGCGGGGAAGCCGGGGGCCACCACGCGGAAGGCCGGAGCCCACGCGTCGCCGGAAGAGCGGCAGAAACCGGCGCCCCCGCGAAAGCTCTGGAGCCGGGCTTCATGAAACCCGGAGCCTCACAAAAGCCCCAAGGGATCCGGGACCCTCGAAAGACACGCGAGGGAGCCGGAGCCGCCATGCGGAAGACAGGAGCCAGGGTCCTCGGCAAGACGGTCAGAACAGGGCCCCACAGCACCTCGACGAGAACCGGACCTTTCACAGGAAGACCGGCGGGAATCAGCGCCTCTCGGAAGCCCTGTGGGAACCGGGCTCCCTCCAGATGAAGGAGGGAACCGGCCCGAGCTCAGGGCCTCCGGAAGGCGTCTCAGGACTTGGGTGTGTCGGAAGGCTCGCCCGCAACCCCGTTCGGGACGCCGTTCGAGGACGGAGGGAGCGGGGCGGACACGTCCGACGCGGTCGCGTCGGCCACCGGCGACCCGTCCACCGACGGCTCCGGCAGCGGCGCCGGGCCCGAGGGAGCGTCCGTGCCCCGAGGCAGTTCGCCGTTGGCGCGCGGGGCTTCGAGCGGGGTGTTCACCGGCCGGGTGACCCCGGCCGCCGCGTAGGCGCCCGCCTCGTCCAGCGTCTCGTGCTCCAGCAACGCCACCACGATGGCTTCCAGCTTGTCGCGGTTCTCCGTCAGGATGCGGACTGCCACCTCGTAGCACTCGTCCACGATCCGGCGGGTCTCCTCGTCCACGGTGGCGAGGGTGGCGGGTGAGGCCTGGGGCTGCTGGCCGTCGTTCGGGAGGATGGTGAGCGGGCCGACCTTGGCGGACATGCCCCACCGGCCCACCATGCCCCGCGCGATCATGGTGACCTGCTCCAGGTCGTTCTCGGCGCCGGTGGTGATGATGTCGTACACGACCTGCTCGGCGGCCATGCCGCCCAGGGCGCCGGCGATACGGCCGCGCAGGTACTTCTCGTCGTAGGCGTAGCGGTCGGTGTCGGGCGTGGACAGGGTGACGCCGAGCGCCCGGCCGCGCGGGATGATCGAGATCTTCCTGACCGGGTCCGCGCCGGGCTGGAGCATGCCGAGCAGCGCGTGCCCGGCCTCGTGGTAGGCGGTCCTGACCCGCTCCTCCTCCGGCATGACGATGCTGCGGGCGGCGCCGAGCTGCAGTTTCTCCAGCGCGTCGGCGAAGTCGGCGGTGCCGACCTTTTCCTTGCCGCGCTTGGCGGCCAGCAGCGCCGCCTCGTTGACGAGGTTGGCCAGGTCCGCGCCGGTCATGCCGGGGGTGGTCTTGGCGAGCTGGTCGAGGCTGACCTCGGCGGCCAGCGGTACGCCGCGGGTGTGCACCTTGAGGATGGCGCTACGGCCGGCCGCGTCGGGCAGGCCGACCTGTACGGTCCGGTCGAAGCGGCCGGGGCGCAGCAGGGCGGGGTCGAGGACCTCGGGCCGGTTGGTGGCGCCGATGACGATGACGCCCTCGGCGCCGGAGAATCCGTCCATCTCGGTGAGGATCTGGTTGAGCGTCTGCTCGCGCTCGTCGTGCCCGCCGAGGCCGGAGGCGCCGCCGCGGGCGCGGCCGATGGCGTCGATCTCGTCGATGAACACGATCGCCGGGGCGACCTTGCGCGCTTCCTCGAACAGGTCGCGCACCCGGGAGGCGCCCACGCCGACGATCATCTCGATGAACTCGGAGGCGCTGGCGGAGAAGAACGGCACGTTGGCCTCACCGGCCACGGCGCGGGCCAGCAGCGTCTTGCCGGTTCCGGGCGGGCCGGCGAGCAGCACGCCCTTGGGCAGCTTGGCGCCGAGCTTGCGGTACTTGCCCGGGTCCTTCAGGTAGTCGACGATCTCGACGAGTTCGTTCTCGACCTCGTCGATGCCGGCCACGTCGTCGAACGTGACCCGGATCTTGGAGCTCTCGACCGGCTTGGCGGCCTTCGACTTGCCGAGCCCGCCCAGGCCGCCGCCGCCCATCATGCTGGCGCCGCGGCGCATCACCCAGATCCACAGGGCCGCGAGCAGCAGCACGGGCAGCAACGACAGCAACAGGTTCAGGAAGAGCCCGCGCCCGCCGACGGGAGCGGCCTTGATCTGCACTCCGGCGGAGGTGAGCTGCTGGTAGAGCTGGTCGGTGTTGGCGAAGACCGGGATCTCCGTCTCGAACTTCGTGTACTGCTTCTTGTCGTCGGGGTCCGTGGCCGCGGCCTTCAGGTCGCCCTGGACCGCGGTGCCCTCGGCGTAGACGTCCTTGACGTTGTTCGCCGTCACCTGCTTGGTGAACTCCGTGTAGGAGATCGTCTCCACCGGCTCGCTGTCGAAGAACGAGGAGATCAGGAAGAAGCCCGCGTACACCACGAGCAGTGTCACGACGAAGCGCCACCAATTGATCTTGGGACGTCCGGTGCCGGAACCACCCGGGAGGCCCTCGGCGCGCCAGGGCTTCTGCTTGTTCTTGTCCTGCTCCTGAGGCGGCCCAGAGCGTTCCACGGCGTCACTCCCCCAAATCGCCGCATCCATGATCTCTACCCTAGAACACGGGCACCAGAGACGACGCGGTAGATGTCACGCCAACGCTTACGTTGCGTGTCCGGTATCGAAGCGAACACCAGTCCCGGCTTGGCCATTCCCCCGTCCAGCACGACGACGGCGGCGACAGAGGACCGCTTGCCGTACTTGACCTGGTAGATCGTCGCCCAGCCGCCCTTGACCCGCTGTGAGGTCAGCCAGCGGACGGTGGCGCCCTTGGGGTGGAGGTTGAGCGTCCAGCGGGCGGCCAGCAGCGCGGTGTCGCGCGGGTTCTTCTGCGCCTCGATCGGGACGGGGCAGCTCACGATCATGCCGCGTTCGGCGCGGCCGCGCAGCTTGGGGAGCACCTGCTTGCTGGTGAACGGCGCGCCGCGGTGCCGCTTCCAAGGCCTGCCCAGCAGGGGTACGGCCACGCCGCTCCGCTTGTCCGCGAGCACGCGGCGGCCCGGCTTGGGCAGCACGGCCTTCTTCGGCTTCCCCGGCACCTCCGGCAGCCGGGGGTCGGCGTGGAAAGCCTCCATGGCCGTGTATCCGGGCGCCAGGGACGCGCCGGGCGAGGGCGTGGGCCGCGCCGCCGCCTGGGAGACCGACGGCGCCGGGCTGGGGAGCGCGGGCACGGCCGCGGACGGGGTGACGGCGGGCTGGGCCGTACCGGCGGGATGAACGTTGCCGGCGGGCGGAACGGCGGCCGGCGACCCGGACGGAGCACCGGACGGAGCGGCCGACGGAGCGCCGGACGGGGCCGCCGACAAGACACCGGACGGGGCGGCGGATGGGACACCCGACGGGGCGGCCGGCAAAGCACCGGACGAGGTCGGCGGGGCGGTCGATGGCGCGGCGACCGGCCGTTCCGCGACCTCGTCCGGCCGGGAGGGAAGTGCGAGCACGACAGCGACGACGGCGACCGCCGCCGCGACGAGCACGGCGAGCCCGCGATAGACGTCCCGCATGCGCAGGTCGCCGATGCGGGAACGCCTTGGCGGGGAGGCGTTCTTCGGCTTGTCCGCCGTTGTCACACGGGAACCCACGGTCCCACCTTCCCCATCGAGCACGACGGGAGCGTACGACAAATCCAGCTATTGCGTGCAAGAAGCTATGGAAGTGTCATCATGGCAGGGTGCACCAGGTGGAGCTCCGATTCGATCCCGCCTCGCGGGAGACGCTGACCCACACCAACCTGTCCGCGGTACGTCACGACGGCGCCGGCCTCTGGCTGGCCGGTGACGAGACCGCCACGATCGAACACCTCGCCTGGAACGGCGAGCGCTACGACGACCAGCGCACCTTCCATCTGGCCGACTACGTGGACCTGCCCGCCGGCCCGCACGACGAGGCCGACATCGAGGGTCTGGCCAGGACCGACGGCCAGCTGTGGCTGGTGGGTTCCCACAGCCTCAAGCGGCGCAAGCCCAAGTCCAAGGACCCGGAGAAGGCCGCCAAGCGCCTGGCCACGGTGCTGCGCGAGGAGAACCGGTTCATCCTGGTACGCCTCCCGCTGGACCCGGTCACCAACAGCCCGCTGCCCGGCGAGATCATGTCCGGCAAGGAGAACCTGGCCCGGCACCTGGACGACGACGAGCACCTCGCCCCGTTCCTGGCGCTGCCCGGCAAGGACAACGGCCTGGACATCGAGGGCATCGCGGTCATCGGCCGCCGGGTCTTCCTGGGCCTGCGCGGTCCGGTGCTGCGGGGCTGGGCCGTGGTGCTGGAGGTGAACCCGGTCCCGGCCGACCGGGGCAGGCTGAGGCTGGCGACGCCATACAAGAAGCACTTCCTGGACCTGGGCGGGCTGGGCGTGCGGGACCTGTGCCCCTACGACGGTGACCTGCTGCTGCTCACCGGACCCAGCATGGACCTGGACGGGCCGGTGCGGGTGGTGCGCTGGCGGGCGGGCAAGCACACGGACGTGGTCGGCGCCCAGGACCTGGAGACCGTCGCCGAGCTGCCGTTCGGGATCGGCTTCGACCATCCGGAGGGCCTGGCGATGCTGCCGGACGGGCGGTTGATGGTGGTCTACGACTCGCCGGGTCCGCACCGCCTCACCGCGCAGGGTGGCGTGCTGGCCGACATCATCGCGCTCTAGAGCCCGCCAGCCAGGGCGCTTGCGCGACGAACGTGCACGAGCCCGGCGCGATCTCGGTGAACCCGGCGTCGCGCACCACCGGCAGCCCGCTGCCGGACAGCGCGTCGAAGCGCTCGCGCGAGGGCGCCGTGCGCACGGAGACGGCCAGCCCGCGCTCGATCCAGGCCGCCCGCTCGGCCGTCCCGCTGGCCCACCAGGCCAGCTGGGCGGCGTGCCCGGCCTGCGCCATGGCCTTGCCCGCGCTCATCTCCAGCGCGGGGTTCTCCCACAGGACGGGCGGCTCGGCGGCCGGTACGGCGGCGCTGTCGGCCAGGTCGGTGCCGGACACCTGAAGCCTGGACAGGTCCTTGGGCCACCCGTCGAGCGGGACGGGCGGATGCACGCGGACCTCGGCCGACCGATGCTCGACGGTACGGCCCGGCAGCGCCAGCACCCGCGCCCACTCGGCCCCGCGCGCCCGGCGCACCACCTTGCGGATCTTCCCGGTGGCCTGCCAGGCGAGCAGTTCCTCGCTCCACTCCCCCGGGTCGGCCAGGACGCTCAGCACGGCCATGGCGGCCGCCTCCAGCGCGTCGGTGCGCTCGGGCGGCGCGGTCCGCTCGATCCTGACCACCAGCGGGAGGACCCTCAGTTCAAGCTCGTCGTTCATCGCTGACCAGCATGCCCGACGGCGTCCCGGTAAGCGGGCGCGACCCCCTTCCGATGGCCAGGGAGAGCACGGCGGCGACCAGGCAGAGCGCGCCGGCGGCGTACCAGGCCAGGTCGTAGGTGCCGAGCTGGTCGCGGGTGAGCCCGGCCAGCACGGCGGCGATCGCGGCGCCGATCTGGTGGGAGCCGAACACCCAGCCGAACACCACGCCGCCGTCGGCGCCGTAGATCTTGCGGCAGAGCGCGACGGTGGGCGGCACGGTGGCCACCCAGTCGAGGCCGTAGAAGATGATGAAGACGAGCATGCTCGGTTCGGTGGTGGCGGCGAACAACCCCGGCAGCACCATCAGCGACAGCCCGCGCAGCGCGTAGTAGACGCCGAGCAGGATGCGCGAGTCCATCCGGTCGCTGAGCCAGCCGGAGGCGACGGTGCCGACGACGTCGAAGATCCCCACCAGCGCGAGCAGCCCTGCGGCGCTCGCCTGGGGCATGCCGTGGTCGTGCGCGGCGGGGATGAAGTGGGTGCTGACCAGTCCGTTGGTGCTGGCGCCGCAGATGGCGAAGCCGCCGGCCAGGAACCAGAAGGGCCGCGTGCGCGCCGCCGACCTGAGCACCGACAGCGCCCTGACCGCCGCGTTGACGGCGGGCGGTTCCGTACGGCCCGCCCCCGGCTCGGCCCCCAGCGCGGTGGTGCCCACGTCGGCCGGGTGGTCGCGCAGCAGCCACCACACGAGCGGGACGACGACCAGCGCGCACCCGGCCACGGTCAGCGAGGCCACCCGCCATCCCGGCCCCTCGGCCAGGTGGGCCAGCACGGGCAGGAAGATGAGCTGCCCGGTGGCGCCCGCCGCGGTGAGCAGGCCGGTGACCAGGCCGCGGTGCCGTACGAACCAGCGGTCGGTGACGGTCGCGGCGAAGACCAGCGCCATGGAGCCGGTGCCCAGCCCGACCAGGACGCCCCAGAACAGCAGGAGCTGCCACGACGCGGTCATGGCCAGGGTGCCGCCGCTGCCCGCCGCGACCAGCAGCAGGGCGACCGAGACCACGCGGCGCATGCCGAAGCGGTCCATGAGGGCGGCGGCGAAGGGGGCGGTCAGGCCGTACAGGACGAGGTTGATGGAGACGGCCAGCGAGATCGTCGCGGTGGACCAGCCGAACTCGCGCTGGAGCGGCTCTATCAGGACGCCGGGGGTGGCGCGGAAGCCGGCGGCGCCGAGGATGGCCACGAAGGCCACGGCCGCCACCAGCCAAGCACGGTGCAGTCTTCTCACCGGATCATGCTGATCGATCCGGCGACGCGGGCGAAAGTGGCCGGAGGGCCAATATGTGAAAGAATCAGGCCATGGTGCATCGTGTCGCGGTCGTCGTGCTCGACCATTTCGCCACGCTCGACCTCGGTGTGCCCGGCCAGGTGTTCCGGGTGGCGGAGACGCCGGACGGCGAGAAGCTCTACGAGATCGTGACGTGCTCGCCGGGCGGGCTGCCGGTGCGCTGCGACGCCGGGTACTCGGTGACGCCCGACCACGATCTCGGCGTGCTCGAAACCGCCGACACCGTGCTCGTGACCGGCGTGCACGGCGGGCCGGTGATGGTGGACGGCACGCTCCCCGGCGACGTGCGCGCCGCGCTCCAGGGGCACCGGCGCGTCATGTCGATCTGCACGGGCGCGTTCGTGCTGGCCGCCGCCGGGCTGCTCGACGGCCGCCCGGCCACCACGCACTGGCGGGAGGCGGCGCGGTTCGCGTCGTTGTTCCCGCTGGTCGAGCTGGACCCGGACGTGCTGTACATCGACGACGGCGACGTGCTCACCTCGGCGGGCGTGGCCGCCGGGCTCGACCTGTGCCTGCACGTGATCAGGCGCGACTTCGGCAGCGAGGTGGCCAACCGGGCCGCCCGCCGGTGCGTGATGCCGCCCTCGCGTGAGGGCGGGCAGGCGCAGTACATCGACCGGCCGCTGCCCGACCCCGCCGGCACCAGCACCGCGGCCACCCGCGCCTGGATGCTCGGCCGGCTGGCCGAGCCGCTCGACCTGGCCACGCTGGCGGCGCACGCGGGCATGAGCGTGCGCACGTTCACCAGGCGCTTTCGCGAGGAGACCGGGCTGAGCCCGGCCAAGTGGCTGACCGGGCAGCGGGTCGGGCACGCCAGGGACCTGCTGGAGGCGACGGACCTGCCGGTGGACGAGGTGGCCAGGCGGGCCGGGTTCGGCACGGCGGTCTCCCTGCGCCAGCACCTGCACGCCGCGGTCGGGGTCTCGCCGCTGGCCTACCGCAACACGTTCACGCGGGCGGTTCAGGTCTGACGCCGCGAGCCGGCGTGCTCCTTGAGGAAGTCGACGACGTCCTCGGGCAGCGGGGTACGCAGCGCGAGCCGGAACGAACCCGTCTCCGGCTCCCGCACGATCAGCGAGTGGCCGGTGTAGACGAGCGTGGCACGCGTCAGGTCGACCCGGACGGTCCGGTACGCGACCTTCCTGACCAGCGTCGTCCCCTCCAGCCAGGCCGCCGTGCCGCGCCTGAGGAAGATCCAGACCCCGATCAGCCCCAGGATCGGGATCCCGGCGAACAACCCCAGCGTCACCGCGGTCTGGAACGTCGTCATGCCCGCGCCCAGCGCCGACATGCTGGCCATGGCCACGAGGATCAGCACCACGAGGCTCGCGCAGCCGCATCCGCTGCGCAGGCCCACACCCAGCGAGACGTCGAGCTTGATAGGGGAGGTCACGTCCCTAAAATAGCGGCGTGGTCGAATGGGTGGAGCGGCCACCTGCCTTGGAGAGTTGATGATCAATCCCCTCAACGTCCAGCTCTACTCCGTCCGCGACCCTTTGTCAGCCGACCGTGACGGAACGCTGCGCCGGATCGCCGGCATCGGCTACCGCGCGGTCGAGCCCTTCGACCCCATGAACGACCCCCGGGGCATGCGCGAGCTCTGCGACGAGCTCGGCCTGGCCGTTCCGAGCACCCACGCGTACGCGCTGCTCGGCGAGGAGACCGACCCCGTCTTCGAGGCCATCGCCACCCTCGGCGCCGAGCTGGCGATCATCCCGGGCGGCATCGCGCACGAGGAGTTCACGAGCCACGACGGCCTGCTGCGCACCTCGGAGCGGCTGCTGGCCCTGGCGGAACAGGGCCGCGAGTACGGCGTGCGGATCGGCTACCACAACCACTGGTGGGAGATCGAGCCGATGATCGACGGCCGGCACGCGCTCGAACTCCTGGCCCCCGAGATCTTCCTGGAGGTCGACACCTACTGGGCCTACGTCGGCGGCGCCGACGTGCCCGCGCTGCTGCGCCGCCTCGGCGACCGGGTGCTGGCCCTGCACGTCAAGGACGGGCCGGGGGTGAAGGACCAGCCGCACACGGCCGTCGGCTCCGGCGTCGTGCCGGTGCCGGAGATCCTGTCGGCCAAGCCCGGCGCGCTGCGCATCGTCGAGCTCGACTCCTGCGACGGCGACATCTTCGACGCCCTGGCCGCCAGCCACGCCTACCTCAGCGCGCTGGAGGTGCGATGACCGGCGTGGCGATCGTCGGCGCCGGTGTGATCAGCGCCGCCTACCTGCGTGTCCTGGCCGACTTCCCGGAGATCGAGGTGATCGGGGTCGCCGACCTCGACACCGCGCGGGCGGCCGCGGTCGCCGCCGAGCACGGGGTGCCGGTCTCCGGCGACCTGGCCTCGGTGCTGGCGGTGCCCGAGGTCGAGATCGTGGTCAACCTCACCGTGCCGGCCGCGCACGCGGCCGTCGGCCTGGCGGCGCTGCGGGCCGGCAAGCACGTGTACGGGGAGAAACCGCTCGCGCTCGACCTGGACGAGGGCGAGAAGCTGCTGACGGAGGCCGAGGGGCTGGGATTGCGCGTGGGCAGCGCCCCCGACACCTTCCTCGGCGCCGGGCTGCAGTCGGCGGGGCGGGCGCTGCGCTCGGGGATCATCGGCGAGCCTGTCGCGGTCACCGCGGCCGTGCAGGGGATGGGGCCGGAGGCGTGGCATCCCAGTCCCGAGTTCTTCTATCTGCGGGGCGGCGGGCCCATGTTCGACCTCGGGCCGTACTACCTCACGGCGCTGGCCGCGCTGCTCGGCCCCGCCGTACAGGTGGCGGGCAGCACGCGCAGGGCCCGTGAGGTGCGGGTGGCGGGCGCGGGACCGAGGGCGGGCACGACCTTCCCCGTCGAGGTGGCCACGCACGTGCACGCGCTGATCGACCTGGCGAGCGGGCCGTCGGTGTCGGCGACGTTCAGCTTCGACTCGGCCGTCCCGAGGCGGCGGATCGAGATCCTCGGCACCGAGGGCGCGCTGTCGCTGCCCGACCCCAACACCTTCGGCGGGCCGCTGCTGGTGCGCGGGCCGCGGGAGGCCGACTGGCGCGAGCTGCCCGTCGAGGGCTCGCAGGTCGGGCGTGGCATGGGCGTCCTGGACCTGGTCAGGTCGCTGCGTGACGGCACGCCCCACCGGGCCTCCGGCGCGCTCGGCCTGCACGTCCTGGAGATCATGACCGCGATCACGGAGTCGGCCGAGCGGGGCGAGTTCCGGCGCCTGCGCACGAGCGCGCCGCTGCCAGAACCGCTGCCGGACGGCTGGCTGGACTGATCGGAGGGGGTCGGGGAACCGAAGCCGGGATCCGCACGTTGACCGGGACATGCGTAGCTCCTTCTTCGGCAACCTCGACCCCCAGCAGGCGCAGGGCTCCTTCGCGCTGCAGAACACCAAGATGCTGCGGGTACGGCTGCCGCAGGAAGTCCTGGCCCGCCAGGGCTCCATGGTGGCCTTCCAGGGCCAGATGACCTTCGACTACGAAGGCTCGGGCGGCGTGAGCAAGCTCTTCAAGAAGGTCATGACCGGCGAGGGCGTGCCGCTCATGCGGGTGAAGGGCGACGGCCTGCTCTACCTCGCCGACAACGCCGACGACATTCACCTGTTCTACCTGGAGAACGAGGGCCTGACCGTCAACGGCCGCAACCTGCTGGCCTTCGAGCCGCAGCTGGCCTGGGACATCAACCGGGTGCAGGGGGCGGGCGTGGCCGCCGGCGGGTTGTTCAACACCACGGTCACGGGCACCGGCTGGGTGGCGGTGACCGCCCACGGCAGCCCGGTCATGCTGGACGCGGGGCAGGCGCCGACGTTCGCCGACGGTCAGTCGGCGGTGTGCTGGAGCGCGGGGCTCAACGTGGGCGTCAATCGCACCTTCAAGGCGGGAGCGCTGATCGGGCGGGGCAGCGGCGAGGCCATGCAGCTCGCCTTCCAGGGGCAGGGCTTCGTGCTGGTGCAGGCGAGCGAGGGCCCGCCGATCCCGTCCGCGTCCTAGGCGCTCAGCTTTTCGCACAGGTCCCAGACCGCGTCGCGGACGCGCTCGTCCAGCACGGTCCCGGGCCACGGGCGGCGCCGCAGGTTCTGGCCGAAGTAGGCGCCGCTCACGCCGTCCACCTCGTCACTGGCGGCGAGGTGGACGCTGGAGCGCGCGGGCTTGGCCAGGTCGCCGAAGGCCAGCGGCGCGATCAGCCTGACCAGCGGCGCCACGGGCCGGTAGACGTAGGGGAAGGCGGACGTCGCGATCTGCCGGTTCATCGGCGTGTCGCCGTGGCCGGGGTAGACCACGTTGACCGCCACGTCGTACTCGCGCAGCCGTTCCGCCATCCGGTGGCTCATCGCCATGAGCATCGTCTTGGTGTGGTTGTACTGGCTGAACGTCCAGCCCAGGAAGCGCTTCTCCGCCTGCAGGTTGTCCAGCTCGATCGGGGCGCCGGGGATGCCGCCGGTGACGTTGACGACCCGGCCGCCGCCGCGCAGCAGCGGGAGCAGTTCCCAGGTGAGCGTGTAGGGCGCCAGCACGTGGGCGGCGAACATCGTCTCCACGCCGTCGGCGGTCAGCCGCCTGCTGCCGGTGTTGGCGCCGGCGTTGTTGACGAGCGCGTCGAGCCGGCCGCCGCGCTCGCGTACGCGGGCGGCCAGCCCGCGCAGTCCGCGCAGGTCGGACACGTCGGCGGTCATGGCCTCGGCCCGGCCGGTGCCGCGGGCCAGTTCGCTCGCGGCCGCCTCCGCGCGGGCGGGATCGCGGCCGACCAGGATCACGTGCGCGCCGCGGGCCACCAGGGCGCGCGCCGTCTCCTTGCCGATGCCCGCGGTGCTGCCGGTGATCAGGACTGTCTTCCCGTGCATGCCATCTCCTCATCAGAGCGATGGCCCAAAAGTGGCATCTAGTGCCATAAATGTCAACGGGTATACTCCGGGCATGACGGGATTGCGGGAGCGGACCAAGCGCGCGGTGCGTGCGGAGGTCGTGGAGGTGGCCAGGCGGCTGTTCGCCGAGCGCGGCTTCGACGAGACCACGGTGGACGACATCGTCCAGGCCGCCGGCATGTCCAAGCGCAGCTTCTTCCGCTACTTCCAGGTCAAGGAGGACGTGGTCCTGGGCGAGATCGACTTCATGGGCGAGCGGATCGCCGCGGAGATCGCGGCCCGCCCGGCCGGAGAAGACGCCTGGACCAGCCTGCGCACGGTGCTGCGTACATGGGAGCAGCGCATCGACGACGAGCGGCAGGCGCTGGAGCGGCTGCGGCTGATCGAGTCGAGCCCGTCGCTGCGGGCCCGCTACCACCAGAAACGGGATGAGACGCGCGAGCAGATCGCGCGGGCGGTGGCCGCCCGGCCGGGGCTGGACCCTTTCACCGCCGACCTGCTCACCGCGGCGGCCGGGGCCGCCCTTGACTGCGTGGCGCGCGCCTGGACGCGCTCCGGCGGGCGAGCCGACCGGCTCGCCCTCGTCGACCAGGCGTTCGCGCTGTTCGCCCCTACACGGGCAGGACGCTGACGTCCCCGGAGCCGGCCTTGACCGAGACCTTGCGGGTGGCGGACGGGTCGTTCTTCACCGAGACGTTGGCGTCGCCGGAGTCGGCGACGGCCTGGATCGCGTACGGCCCCGCGGGCAGCTCGATCACGGAGTTGCCGGAGCCGGTGACCAGGTTCACCTCGTCGGGGGCGGCGGCGTAGGTCAGCTTGGTGTCACCGGAGCCGGTCTTCACCGAGACCGTCTTGCCGAGCAGTCCCGTGCCCACCAGATCCCCCGAGCCCACACTGGCCACGATCGGCCCGGTCACGCCCTTGAGCGCGATGTCCCCCGAGCCGGTCTCCAGGTCGAGCTGGAGACCCTTGGGCACCTCGATCTTGTAGTTGACGCTGCAGTTGTCCATGGCCGCCGGGCAGTCGTACTTCATGACCAGCGTGTCGCCCTCGACCTTGTGCTCGGTCTTGGGCTTGTCGGAGTTCCACTTCAGCGTCTCCACGACCTTGATGGCGCCGCCGGTGCCCTCGCGGATCTCGGTGTCGCCCGAGCCGCCGACCAGGCGGAGCTTCACCACCTTGTCCGTCACCGAGTAGTCGACCGTCTCCTGGTTGGCCGCCTTCCCGATGTTCTGCAGCCCGCACCCCGTCAGCAACACCGCGGAGGCCAGCAGGCCGCCCGCCAACACCATCGTCTTCATGACCGTCATCCTGTCGAACCGGGCCTGCGCCCCACATCCGGGTACACCCCTGACCCGCCCTCGGGGGAACCCCGGGAGGTCAGCCGCGGATGCGGGCCGAGATGCGGTCCACGTCACGGCGTTCGGCCTCCGGCAGGGGCGCGCCCGCCGACGCGCGCAGCCGCGCGGCCTGCTCCAGCAGCGCGGCGGCCTCGGCGTTCTCGCCCGCCAGTGAGCGGGCCCCGGCCAGGCCCTCCAGGGCGAGCGCCTTCGCGCGGGGATCGCCGCTGCTGCGCGCCGCGGCCAGACCCTCCTCGTGCAGGCGGCGGGCGCGGCCGGCGTCGCCGCGCAACTCCGCGACGAAGCCCAGCTCGGCCAGGAGCAGGGCCATGCCGTAGTCGGCCTCCAGCGCGCGGGTCCACGCCAGCCACCGGTTCAGGTGCGCCTCCGCGTCGTCGAGGCGGCCCTGACGGCGGGCCACCATGCCCAGCCCCACCTCGGCGTACTGCACCCCGAACGTGTGCGAGCACTCCTGGGCCACCCGCAGCGCCCGCTCGTGGTGGCGCACGGCCGCCTCGTAGTCGCCTGTGAGCATGGCGATGCGGCCGAGGCCGGACAGCCGGAAGGAGACGTCCAGGTACAGGCCGACCTCCTCGGCGATCCGCACCCCCTCGGCGTGCAGGGCGGCGGCCCGCTCGTAGTCGCCGTTGACCTCGGCGAGGAAGCCCAGCGTGTCGCCGATCTGGACCTGGCCCCAGCGTTCGCCGAGCCGCCGGAAGCGGCGCGCGCTGTCGGAGCCGTGGCGTTCCAGCCCGGCCAGGTCGCCGCGGAACGTCGCCTGCCCCGCCTTGACGGCGAGCACGGCGGCCAGGCCCCACGCGTCGCCGGTCTCGGTGAAGTCGTCCAGGGCGACCTCGGCCAGTTTCTCGCTGGCCGACAGGTCGCCGAAGTTCAGGTGGGTGAAGGCGAGGAACCACGCCGCCATGCCGCGTGCCCGCGGGTCGGCTTCGAGCAGGTCGAGGGCGCGCCGGCTGCGCTCGCGGCGGTCCTCGCCGTCGGCGTCGAGCAGCGCGAAGCCGGTGTGCCAGGCCAGGACCCGGCCGTCGGCGGTCAGCTCCAGCACCGCGCCCATCGCCCGGTACGCCTCCCGGTGACGTCCGCGCAGATACCAGTACCAGGCCAGCGCGGTCACCAGCCGCACCGCGAGCCCGGCCGCGCCCCGGTGGAGCGCCTCGTCCAGGACGTTCCTGAGGTTGGCCGACTCGTCGTCCAGCCGGTCCAGCCAGCGCCGCTGGTCCTCGCCATGCAGGTACGGCGCCGCCCGCCCGGCCAGGTCCGCGTAGTGGTCGTCGCGGCGGCGGCGTACCTCGTCGAGCTCGCCGGCGGCGCACAGCCGTTCCACGCAGTAGGCCGCGACCGACTCCAGCAGCCGGTAGCGCGCCCCGTCCGCGGTCACGACCAGCGAGCGGTCCACGAGCCGCGACAGCAGGTCGAGAACGTCGTCCGCGGCCACCTCCCCGCCCGCGCAGACCTCCTCGGCCGCCTCCAGCGTGCAGCCCTCCGCGTGGACGGCCAGGCGGCGCAGCACCACGCGTTCGGGCTCGCTGAGCAGCTCCCAGCTCCAGTCGATCATCGCGCGGAGGGTGCGCTGGCGGGCGGGGGCGTCGCGGCGGCCGGAGGCCAGCAGCCGGAACCGGTCGTCGAGACGCTCGGCCAGCCCGCGTACGCCCAGCGCGCGGACCCTCGTGGCGGCCAGCTCCAGCGCGAGCGGGAGGCCGTCGAGGCGGCGGCAGATCGCGGCGACGTCGGCCGCGTTGCCCTCGTCGAGCGCGAACCCCGGTGCGGAGGCGGCGGCTCTGGCCACGAACAGGCGTACCGCTCCGGCCGCGCGCAGGGTGGCCAGGTCGGCGTCCGGCTCGGGGGCGCGCAACGGCGGCACGGCCAGCAGGACCTCGCCGGTCAGGGCCAGCGGCTCCTGGCTGGTGGCCAGCACGCGTAGCTCCGGCACCTCGCGCAGGAGGATGCCCGCCAGTTCGGCGACGGGTTCGATGAGGTGCTCGCAGTTGTCCAGGACGAGCAGGGTTCCCCGGCTGCGCAGGGCGCCGACCAGGCGCCGGATGATCCGCGGCACCTCGGCCGCTGTGGCCTCGGGCGTGGGGGCCTCGTCGCGGAGGTCGAGGGCGGTGGCGATCGCCTCGGCCACCTCGTCGGCGTTGGCGCTTCCCGGGCGGTGCCGTCCCGCGAGCTCGACCACGAGCGCGCCGTCGAGGCCCCCGGCGGCGGCCAGCGCGAGCCGGGTCTTTCCCACGCCGCCGGGGCCGGTCAGCGTGACCAGCCGCGCCGTGCCCAGCGTCGCCCTGACCTCGGCCACCTCCTGGTCCCTGCCGATCAGCTCCGACGGGGAGAGCGGCGCACGGGGCCGCAGGCCGGGCGCGTGTTCGAGGATGGCCTGGTGGAGTGCGGTCAGCTCGGGGCCGGGGTCGAGGCCGAGTTCCCCGGCCAGTTGCGCGCGCAGGTCGGCGAAGGCGGCCAGCGCCTCGGCCTGGCGGCCGGAGAGGTAGAGGGCCCGCATGTGGGCGGCGCGCAGGCGCTCGCGCAGCGGGTGGGCGGCGGCGAGGCCGGCCAGCTCGCCCGCGAGCGCCCCGTGCTCGCCCAGCTCCAGGCGGGCCTCGGCGCGTTCTTCCAGCGCGGTCAGCCGTTGCTCTTCGAGGCGGGCGATCGCGGCCGTGGCGAACGCCTCGTCGCGGAAGCCGGCGAAGGCGGGGCCGCGCCACAGCGCCAGCGCCCGGCCCAGGATCGCGGAGCGCTCGCGGGGGTCGGCGCTGGCCCGGCCTTCGGCCAGCAATGTGGTGAAGCGGCCGCTGTCCACGGAGTCCGGGTCGATCCGCAGGAGGTAGCCGGCGGGGCCGTACGCCACGAGGTCCTTGACACCCAGCGCCCGCCGCAACTGCGAGACCTTGCCCTGCAGCGAGTTGGCGGGGTCGCCCGGCAGGTCGTCGCCCCACAGGTCGGCGGCCAGGCGGTCGGCGCTCACCGGGCGGCCGGGCTCGACGAGCAGGTCGGCCAGGAGCGCGCGGACCTTCACCTCGGGGACCCGCACCGGCTCACCGCCGTCCGTCCACACCTCGAGCGGGCCGAGCACCCCGAAACGCATGGCGTCCAACCTACCCTCAGACGGCCCTCAGCCGACCGTCAGCGCCCGGGGCCACCCTGACCGCATGAGAACCGACATCGAGCTCAAAGCCGGTCCCAAGGAGTGGATCGGCCTGGCCGTCCTGGCCCTGCCCACGTTGTTGCTGTCGCTGGACGTCACGGTGCTGCATCTGGCGGTCCCGCACCTGGGCGCCGACCTGAAACCGTCCAGCACCCAGACGTTGTGGATCATCGACATCTACGGCTTCATGATCGCCGGTTTCCTGGTGACGATGGGCACGCTCGGCGACCGCATAGGACGCCGCCGGCTGCTGCTGACGGGCGCGGCGGCGTTCGGGGCAGCGTCGGTGCTGGCCGCCTACTCCACCAGCGCCGAAATGCTGATCGCCGCCCGCACGCTGCTGGGGGTGGCCGGTGCCACGATCATGCCGTCCACGCTGTCCTTGATCAGCAACATGTTCCGCGACCCGCGCGAGCGCGGGCTGGCGATCGGGGTGTGGGCGACGATGTTCTCGGTCGGCATCGCGCTCGGGCCGGTCGTGGGCGGGCTGCTGCTGGAGAACTTCTGGTGGGGGTCGGTGTTCCTGCTGGGCGTTCCGGTGATGGCCATCCTGCTGGTGGCGGCGCCGTTCCTGCTGCCGGAGTTCCGCGACCCGGGCGCCGGGCGGCTGGACCTGCCGAGCGTCCTGCTGTCGCTGGCGACCATGCTCCCGATCACCTTCGCGATCAAGGAGCTTCCCGTGTACGGCCCGCGTCCCCTCCCCCTGATCGCCCTGGTGGCCGGGCTGGCGGCGGGAGCGGCCTTCGTGCGCAGGCAGCGGCGGCTGGCCGATCCCCTGCTCGACCTGAGGTTGTTCGGCAACCGGGCCTTCAGCGGCGCCCTGTTCATCATGCTGATCAGCCTGGCCACGCTGGGCGCCGTCTACCTGTTCGTCACCCAGTACCTTCAGCTGATCGCCGGGCTGCCGCCCCTGCGGGCGGGCCTGTGGCTGCTGGCTCCGGCGATCGGCCTGGTCGTGACGTCGATGGCCGCTCCGCTGCTGGCCAGGCGGATTCCGGCTGGGCACGTGCTGGCCGGGTCGCTCGTGCTGTCGACGGTGGGGTTCGCGCTGATGACGCAGGTGACGACGGCGACGCCGCTGTTGCTGCTGGGCGCCTTCTTCCTGCTCTACGTGGGCTCGGGGCCGGTCAGCGTGCTCAGCACCGACCTGGTCGTGGGGGCGGCGCCGCCGGAGAAGGCGGGGGCCGCATCGGCGCTCGGCGAGACCAGCGGCGAACTGGGCCTCGCGCTGGGCATCGCGATCCTGGGCAGCGTCGGGACCGCGGCCTACCGGGGCGCCATGACCGGCTCACCCGCCCTGGACGGCGTGCCGGCGACCGCCGCGGAAGGGGTGCGCGAGAGCCTGGCCACCGCGGTCGCGACGGCCGACGGGCTGGGGGCGCCGCTGGCCGGGCAGGTGCTGGGGGCGGCGAAGGAGGCGTTCACCGGTGGGCTCACCACGGTCGCGGCGATCGGCGCGGTGCTCATGGCGGGGGCGGCGGTGCTGGCGGTGGTCACCCAGCGCCGCTCGTGACCTACCGGTGGCGCGTGCGCGTACCGGGGCGCGCACGCGCCCCGGTCGCTTGTGCACGTACCGGCCACTTTGTGCACATACCGGCCGCGTGTGCACGTACCGGCCGCTTGTGCACCTGCCGGTCGCTTGTGCACGTGCCGCGAAAGGCCCGGACCGCCGCTTGGCGGTCCGGGCCTTTCAGGCGCCGGTCAGGACTGGCGGCCGCTGGTGGCGGCCACGTACTGCAGGTCCTGGTTGGGCAGGCTGGACTTGACCTCGAACGGGGAGACGACCTTGGCGGTGGTCTTCCCGGCCCGCATGATCGAGGCGCTGTGCTTGCCGTACGCCAGCGGGAAGGTCGTGGCGGTGATCCCGGCGGCGACGTCGGCCTTCTTGGCCGCCCCGCCGATGGTGGCCTGAACGGTGGCGGCCCCGGTCAGGAAGGCGAGGACCTCGACGGTGTCGCGCGGGGTGCTGGTGCCGCCCCTCGGGACCATGAACTTGGTCTGCGAGCCGCCCGAGGGCCGTTGCGCCGCCTTCTGCAGGCGGTGCGTGAGGTAGACGGTGTCACGGACGATCGCCGGCGTCTTGCCGGTCTTGAACTTGGTCAGGTAGTAGGACGTGAGGTCCAGGTACGCGCCGCCGTTGTGCGTGGACGGCGTGAACTGGGTGCCTTCCGAAAAGTCGTTCCAGGTGGTGAGCTGCACCCAGTCGGCCCCGCCGGTGATGGACTTGTCCCATGTCAGGCGGAGGTTCTCGGTGTTGTTGGCCTCGTCGTAGATGCCCTGGTTGGGCCGCTCGTCCTGGACGGAGACCGGCTGCATCCAGATCTTGCCCAGGTCGTGGGCGAGCTTGATGTTGGAGGCGATGCCCGCCTGCTGCGCGGGGCTGCGGTTGCCCCAGTTGGAGAAGCCGTAGCTGATGGGCGCGTACGCCTTGGCGTGGGTGGAGAAGTTCAGGAAGACGGGCACGAACGCCACCTTGACGCCGTGCTTGGCCTGCATGGTGTCCATGAACTCCTTCCACCACGAGACCGGCTGGTTCTCCGCCTTGAACGGCGAGACGACCAGGCGCTTGTCGGCCAGGCGGTAGACGGTGGAGTGCTGGGCCAGCTCGGCCATGGAGGCGGCGAGCTGGGTGGGGGTGACGCTCTTGAGGCCGTTCATGTCTGGCATCAGGACGATCTTGAAGCCGGGGTCGACGTTCTTGGCGGCCTGGACGAGCAGCTTGAGCCGGGTCCAGTGTTGGCTGGTCAGCGAGAGCACGTCGACGGTGAAGCCGTCGAGCCCGGCCGTCCTGGCCAGGCGGATCTCGCTCTCCATGTCGGCCAGTTGCCAGTCGCCGGTCTTGGGCGCTCTGGGCAGGGGGCGGTCGCGCAGGAGCCCGCCGTACGCGGCGTGCTTGCCGCTCTCACCGGCCGGGTTGAGGTAGTTGCGGGCGTAGTAGTCCTCGGCGCCCGCCTTGTTGTCCAGCGAGATCGGGTAGGGCGTGAAGTAGTGCGCGAACACCTTCTTCTCCGAGGCCCGCAGCGTGCTGATCGACGGCAGGTCGAACGGCAGCGGCCCGGCGGGTACCGGCGGCTTCTCCGCCGCGGTGTAGGTGATGACCAGGCGCGGCGGGACGGCGCCGGTGGCAGTGGCGCGCGAGGAGTGGAAGACGCCCTGGACGCCGCCGGTGCTGGTCAGCGCGAAGGCGTACGTGCCGTCGCCGGTCACCGCACCCGACAGGTCGATCTTGGCCTGCTGGCCGGCGGTGAAGCCGGTTTTGGTGCCGGCGGTGGCGCCGAGCGTGGGCCTGTTGGTGTAGAGAACGTGCTCGTCCCACGCGGACGTGGTCTTGCGCACGGCCAGCGCGGTGTCCGTGGTGCGCACGGAGTGGATCTCCAGCGTCGCCTTGACCTCGGCGCCCTCCGGGATGCCGGTGACGTTGAAGCGCACCAGGCCGAAGCGCTCGTTGCCGGGCCCGTTGAAGGCCGACATCCAGGTGAAGTCCGCGTGGTCCGCCGTGGGATTGGTCTCGCTGACGTAGGTGTCGGCGGAGGCCTGCACCGTCACGGTCTTGGGCTCGGCGGCGGCCTGTGCGGAGGCCGGCGGGGCACTCATGATCGCGACGGCCATCGCCATGACGGCGGATAACCAGGGCTTGCGCAGCATGTGATCTCCGGGTGTGGGGTTCGTTGCGCGTGATCATATTGCCCGCCTTGCCATGAAATGACCCGAAATATCAACATCCGGTCAGCCGTTTCTCCGCGGCGTACTATGAACAAAAAACCAGATTGTTCATACGGAAGGAACCGCGATGAGGGACGACCTGCCGCGCATCACGGTGGGCCAGGGCCCGCCCCTGGTGGTGCTGCTGTTCACGCCGCGGGCGGCCAACCCCGCCGGGCTCGCCCGCTGGTCGGCGATGCGGATGCTCAAGCCGTTCACCGAGCGCTTCACCGTCCACCTGCTCAACCGCCCGCCGGGGCTGGCCCCGGACACGACCATGGCCGAACTCGCCGCCGTCTACGCCGCCGGCTTCGACGGCCCCGCCCGGGTGCTGGGCGTCTCCACAGGCGGCTCGGTCGCGCAACAACTCGCCGCCGACCACCCCGACCTGGTCGAACGCCTCGTCCTCGCCGGTACGGCAGGCACGCTGGGCCCGATCGGCAAGCGCGCGCAGCGGGCCTACATCGACCGCGCCCGCCAGGGCAGGCGCCCCAGCCCCGCCCTGGCCGAACTCGTCACCCCGTCACCGCTCGCCCGCGGGCTCCTGTCCGCTCTCCTGTGGCTGTCCGACGGCTCGGCCGACCACTCCGACGCCGCCACCATGCTCAACGCCGAGGACGGCTTCGACCTGCGCGGCAGGCTGGCCGACATCAAGGCGCCCACCCTGCTCGTCCACGGCGAGAAGGACGTGGTCTACCCGCTGGAGCTGGCCAGGCAGACGGCGGCGGGCATCCCCGGCGCCCGCCTGACCGTCTACGCGGGCCGAAGCCACAGCGGCACCTTCACCGACCGTCGCTTCGCCCCCGACGCGCTGACCTTCCTCACCTGATCACCGAACCCTCACCCGATCGCCGGACTCTCACCTGATCGCCGAACCCTTCTCCGGCGCCACCCTGCGCAGGGTCAGCACCCTGCGGCGGCGTGAGGCGGCCGTCCTGATGAACGACTCCGCCTGGTTGACGTGCGGAAACGGGAGGGCGGGCACCGCCGTACCCAGGAACTCGCACAGCGGCGCCCAGCCCTCGCGCACGTCGAAGACCAGCAGCCGGTCGGCGGGCACCTCGGCCATGACCGCGTCGTTGTGCCGGCGGAACACCTCCATGGCGTGCTCCGGCTCGCCGAACCGGCCGCCGAAGGTGTCCTCCCAGATCAGCCGCTGAGCCAGGGCGCGGCGCCTGGCCAGCGACGGGTAGAACGCGTCCTCCAGCCGCATGACCAGGCCGCGCACGCCCGGTTTGCGGGCCATGAAGTGGTAGATGGTGCGGTGGGCGCTGGCGTACCAGCGGGCGGGGTCACGTACGGTGAGCACGATCTTCGCCTTCGGGAACGCCCCGGCCAGCTCCCGCCAGAACGAGCAGGCGGGCCAGTCGCAGGCGGCGCGGAAGCCGGTCAGCAGGTCCGGCCAGTCGACCGCCTCACCCCGCACGGCCGCCTCCCACCTCGGGATCAGCTCCTCGCGCTCGCCCAGGGACGACATGTGGTGGCAGGGCCGGTACCCGAGCGCTTCCAGCGCCAGGCGCAGGGAGTAGGTACCGGTCCGCCCCATGCCCGCGCCAATGACCTCGACCATGAGACCGCTCCTCTCATCGTGCACAACGGGCGGGCGCGGAAACCGGTTCAACATTGAAGGAGTTGACGTGGACGTCAAGGGCCGTTCATCCGTGCTTCAGCGAACGGACGCCGGGCATCGCTAGCTTCCGGGGGCCATTGCCACACTTTTGATCGTTAGGAAGCGTCGTGTCCCGTTCATTGATCGCCGGGCTGGCCGCCGCGGCCGCCCTCACCACCGTCGCGGCCGCCCCCGCCGAGGCGGCGCCGCGGCCTAAGGTCACCTCGGATGTCGTCCTGCCCGCGCCCGCCCTGGCCGACTTCGAGAAGGGCCTGGTCCAGGACGACCGCGGGGTCAAGCTCGGCGGGATCGGCAGCGGCCTGTACCCGGCCGGCCGGCGCGGCGACTACTGGATGGTGACCGACCGCGGGCCCAACGGCGAGCCGAAGGTCAACGGGGAGAAGCGGCGCACGTTCCCGGTGCCCGAGTTCGCGCCGGCCATCGTGCGCGTGTCCGTGAAGAACGGCAAGGCCGCGATCACCAGGACCATCACCATCAAGAACGCCGACGGCACCCCGATCACCGGCCTGTCCAACCAGTCCGGCCACGACGAGGTGCCCTACGGCTGGGACGGGCAGGAAGAGCTCGCCTACGACCCGGGCGGCCTGGACACCGAGGATATCGTGCCCGACGGGCGCGGCGGCTTCTGGCTGGTCGACGAGTACGCGCCCTCGCTGGTGCACGTCGGCTCCGACGGGCGCGTCCTGACCCGCTACGTGCCGAAGGGGCTCGGGCTGAAGGGCGCGAAATACCCGGTGAAGGAGACGCTGCCCGCCGTACTCGCCACCCGGCAGCAGAACCGCGGCTTCGAGGCCGTCGACGTGTCGCGCCGCGAGAACGCGCTCTACGTGGCCGTGCAGAGCCCGCTGGCCAACCCGGACAAGAAGACCGGCAAGGCCTCCAGCACCGCCCGCATCCTGCGCGTCGACCTGCGTACCGGGCGGCCGACCGGCGAGTGGGCCCACACCATGGAGAACGTCGCCACCTTCGACCCCAAGGCCGAGCAGGGCGACATGAAGATCTCCGCGCTCACCGTGCTGTCGCCGGGCCGCCTGCTGCTGCAGGAGCGTACCGACGCGGTCGCCCGCCTCTACACCGTGGACCTGCGCCGCGCCACCGACCTCGCCGGCGGCGGCCACGACGACCCGGCCACCAAGCCGTCGCTGGAGTCTTCGCTGCCCGCCTCGGTGAAGCCGGCCAAGAAGGAGCTCGCCGTCGACCTGGCGGCCGTCCCCGGCCTGCCCGGCAAGATCGAGGGCGTGACCCTGCTCGACCCCAGGACCCTCGTGATCGCCAACGACAACGACTTCGGTCTCGGCACGTTCGGCGAGGACGGCCGGCTGATCGACTCCGGCGTCAAGAGCCACCTCATCACCATCCGCCTGCCTCGCCCGCTGCGCTGACCGTTCCGCGGGCGCCCACCCTCAGCTCGTCCATCGTGGTGGCCCGCTGGGTCACGGTGGCGGGCCGCCCTCTACCAGCACACACAGAAGCATCACCCTCTGTTACCTGCTGCGACGCCAGAATCTTTAGGAAAGTTTCTTGATTGTTGGCGGATCGTGAGTCAAGCTTGATCTTGATCATGAAGCGGTGGCCCGCACCCCGCGGGCCACGCAAGCACGCAGGAGGACGCTTGATGCACACGAGAAGGCTCGGTCGTGCCGGAGTCGCCGCCGTCGCCGCGACGCTGACGATCCTGGGCGCCGGCACCATGGCACACGCCGAAACCCCTTCCTCCGCGCCGAGCGCGGCCGTCGCCTGCCAGCCTTCGGGTGCGCTGGCAGTCGACGGCGCCGAGCTCGACGTCAACAGCCCCGCCCCCGGGGTCGGCAACTGCTTCACCTTCACCGGCCAGGTCGGTGACAACCTCACCGTCGGCATCTACCTGCCCGGCAGCGGCGGCGAGCGGATCGGCTTCCACAGCAAGCTGATCGTCCGCGACCCGTCCGGTCAGGTGGTCGCCCAGTACCAGGGCGGTCACCCGCAGGTTCAGCCGATCTACCGCCTGGCCGTACCCACGCTGACGACCGCCGGCACCTACGAGGTCGAGGTCGCCCCGGTCTCCGCCGACGGCCTGCTGGCCGCCCGCGTCCTGCTCAACTCGGTGACCGACCTCGGCAGGGTCAACATCGACGGCCCCGGCAAGCTCGTCCAGCTCAAGCGGGTCGGCCAGGAGCAGCGCATCACCTTCGCCGGCACCGCCGACCAGTGGGTCCAGCTCGACCTGGCCGGTTTCGACTTCCAGACCGGCACCCCCGGGCGCGAGGCGGGCGTCTGGTTCGAGATCTGGAACAAGGACCAGACCCGGCTGCTCTTCCGCGACGTGCTGCGCGCCAGCGGCCGTCGCGAGATGGGCCCGCTGCGCGTCGGCGGCGACTTCGTCATCCAGGCGTGGTCGGTGTGGGGCTCCGTCGGCGGTGTGACCGTCTCGGTGCCGAGCATGCCTCCGCAGAAGTAACCCGTTGAACCGTGCGGCGGCCGTCCCTCCGGGGGCGGCCGTCGCCGTCTACCGTCACGATGACAGATTCGCCGGCCCCGCCCAGGTCCGTAATTTCTTCCTCAGAAGGAAACACGACCTCGAAAGGACCGCGACATGGTCACCACCACCGCCCCCGCCGCCACCACCACCGACGCCAAGCTGCTGCGCTTCGCGCTCCGCCTCGACGCGATCGGGACCGGCGCCAACGGCCTGCTCTACCTCGGCGCCGCCGCCGTCTTCGGCGGGATGTTCGGCCTGCCCGCCGCGCTCCTGTACCCGATCGGCGTCTTCCTGGCCGCCTTCGGCGCCGCCCTGCTCGTCCTCGCCGCCCGGCCCGCGATCAGCAAGGCCGCCGTCGGCGTCGTGATGGCGGTCAACGTCCTCTGGGTGCTGGCCAGCGCCGAAACGCTGATCGCCGGCTGGTTCCCGCTGACCGCCCTCGGCACCGCGCTGGTGATCGCCCAGGCCGCCGCGGTCGCGGGCTTCACCGCTCTGCAGTACGCCGGTCTGCGCAGGGCCTGAGCCGCCCTACCATCGAAGATCGTGAAGGATCTCGAACTGCTCCGCCAGGAGATGCGGGTGCAATGGGACATCGACGGACTCGACCGCATCCGGGGCGGCGGCGAGGACCTGGCCGTCGCCGTGGCCCCGGACGGCACGATGGCGGCGGCGGTGGCCGAGACCGTGCCGGACGACAGGGCGCGGCCGCTGCTGAAGAGGGTCGCGGACGGCCCGCCGCCGCCTCCCGGCCGCCCGCCCGCGCTCGCCCCCGGCGCGACGGTGTCCGGCGGCCCCTGCTACCTGCTCACCCCGCCCGTACGCGGCGACGTCCACGTGGACGTGCTGCGCTCCGACCGCCCCGCCGACGCCGGCCTCGTCCGTGACCTGCGGCCGGGCAACTGGGAGCCGGAGGAATGGGCGGACCTCGTCGGCGGCGGCCAGGGAGCGCCGTGGGCGATGGTCGTCTCGGCCGGGCAGGTGGTCTCCATCTGCCACACGCCGCACCGGACGGCCGCCGGGGCGGAAGCCGGCACCTGGACCGCGCCCGGCTTCCGCGGCCGGGGCTACGCCGCCGCCACCACCGCAGTCTGGGCGGACCTGCTGGCCCCCACCTGCCCGCGCCTGTTCTACAGCACCACCGCCGCCAACCGCTCGTCGCAGCGCGTGGCCGAACGGCTGGGCCTGCGGCACATCGGGTGGATCTGGCGGTTCGAGGGGCTCTAGGGGTCATGGCCGGTACCCATTCACGATGCCCGCGCTGACGCACGCCACCCTGCCCCCCGAACCGCACCTGTCCGGCGTCCTCCTGCCGTCGCTGAGGACGTGCCTGGCCAAGGAGTGCGGGCGGCCTCGGACCGGCGGCTACACCACGGAGGCGCCTGGACGGCCGGCTATCGGGCTTTGGGCGCCGGTGGCCGCGGGGGTGGCGGCGGGCCGTACAGGCTAGGCGGGGATCTTTCGGGCCGCGCCCCTTCCCGCGCGCAGCACCAGCAGGGCGGGCGTGAGCAGGGCCCACGCGCCCAGCGTCACGCTCGTGACCATCGACTCCAGATGAAGCAGGTCGTGGAGGACGGCCGGGAGCGAGCCGGGCAGGCGTATGACGAGGAAGCCGAGGGCCTCGACGGCGATCAGGGCTCCGGCGGCCCCGCCGGCCAGCGCCGCCAGCACGCTGAACCGCCACAGCAGGAGCGCCGACACCGAGATCATCAGCCCGATCAGCACCCCGGGCACGACCGCCAGCAGGAACGCGGGCAGGTCGTTGTCCCCCAGGGCGAACCCCCAGAAGATGAACACCAGCGCCGGTGGCACCGTCATCGCCATGCAGATCGCCGCGGCCGCGCTGTGCCGCCAGGCCGCGACCGCGTACGCCGGGATGAACAGGACCAACGACACCACGCTGATCGTGAGCCAGGAGGTCATGCTCAGGAACGTCTCGTAGTCGTCGTCGATCCAGCTCGCCAGGACCTCGAAGCTCTGGCCGAACAGGCTGAGCGCGAGCACCGCGCCGCAGATCAGCGCCGTCACCGCGGCGATCCGGTGAACGACGTCGGCCCCCGAGCGCCCGGTCCCCGAGCGCCCGGCCCCGGCCACAGGAGCGGGCGGCTGCCACGGCGGCGGCCCGGCTTCCATGCGGACCGTCCCGGCGGCGGGCACCGTCTGCGGCCCGGAAACCGGCGCCGTGGGCATGGCCTGCGGTCCCGACGGCGCCCCGGTGAGCGTGGCCAGCAGCCCGTCGGCGGTGGGCCGCTGGGCCGGGTCCTTGTTCAGGCACGCCTGCAGCAGCGGCCGGAGATCGTGGGGAACGCCGGACAGATCCGGTTCCGCGGTCAGGATGGAGTGCATCAGGGACGGCATCGTGTCCCCCTTGAACGCCTGCTCCCCCGTGGCCGCGAACACCATCGTGCTGGCCCAGCTGAACAGGTCGACCGCCGGCCCGGCCACCGCGCCGGCGAACTGCTCGGGCGCCATGAACGCCGGCGTGCCCATCACGCTGCTCGTGGCCGTCTGGTCGAGCGCCCGCGCGATCCCGAAGTCGATGACCACCGGCCCCTCGGCGCCCATGATCACGTTGCCCGGCTTGAAGTCGCGGTGCACCACACCGGCCCGGTGGATCGCGGCCAGCGCGGTGAGCGTGGCGACGGCCAGCCGTTCCAGCCCGCTGCCGAACCGCGCCCCGTCGCCCTTGACCATCCGCTCCAGCGACGGCCCCGCGATGTGCTCGCTCACAATGTACGGCCGGCCGTCCGCGACCCCCACATCCAGCACCCGGGCGGTACAGAACGGCGCCACCCGCCGCGCCGCCTCCGCCTCCCGCAGGAACCTGCGATGCGCGTCCTCGTCGGCCACCTGGGCGTGAAGCACCTTCACGGCCACCTTGACTCCGGCGTCGTCCTCCCCCAGGTACACCGATCCCTGCCCGCCCCGGCCGAGCACTCCGCTCAGCGAGTAGGCGGCGATCTGACCGGGGTCCGCGGCGGCGAGGGGCAACACGCAGACGACCTTAGTGCCACCTCACCCCCGCGGCCACCCGCCCCCGGGCCCAGGGGATTCCGGACTCGCGGCCCTTCCGCGCCCGAAAACCGGTTGCCTCCGGTGTGGGCGGAGTCCTAGCTTGTGGCCGTCGTCCGCGCACCGGGGAGGAACATACGTGTTCGACGCCGCCGTCCACGCCTATCTCAGGTCGGCCGCCGGGGAGGGGGCTCGCCGGGCCGGGCCGTTCACGGTGCGCTTCGACGAGCACGACGACGCGCTGCCGTTCAACTACGCCATCCCCGACGACGACGTCGTGCCCACCGCCGGCGAGGTCGGCGCGCTGGTCGCGTTCTTCCGCGAGCGCGACCGCGTGCCGCGGCTGGAGTACGTGCCGCAGGCCGCGCCCAAGGTGGAGGCCGCGGTGCTGGCGGCCGGGTTCCGAGCGGAGGGACGCTATCCCCTTCTGGTGTGCACACCCGACACCGTGGTGGACGCCCCGCTGGACCCCGCGATCGAGGTGGCGCCGGTCACCGCCGACACCGGCCTCTGGCATGCCGCCCGGGTCATGAACGCCGCCTTCGACGCCCCGGACGCCACCGAGCACGACGTCGCCCGCATGCGGCGCGTCCTCGACCGCGGCGGCCTGGTCGCGGTCGCCACCGACACCACGACCGGCACGGCCGTCGGCGCGGGCCAGATCGGCGGCCCCCACGAGGGGGTGGCCGAGGTCGCCGGGATCGCGGTGGCGACCTCGCACCGGCGCCGTGGCATCGCCGGCGCCGTCACGGCCCTGCTGACCCGGGCGGGCGCCCCCACGGCGTTCCTCACTCCGGCCGACGACGCGGCGGGCCGGGTGTACGCCCGCGTGGGCTACCGGAAGGCCGGCGAGATGCTGCACATCTCGCTGCGCTGACGCGGGGCTAGCCGACGAGGGTGCATGCGGCGACCGGTCCGGCCGAGACGCGGTCGCTGATCCCCGCCTCCATGCTCATGAAGGAGCCGCGGACCATGAACTCCAGGACGGCGGTCTGGCCCGGTCCCACCTTGGACGGGTCGAGGCGGAAGCCCGCGCCGCCGCTCTCCTCTTCGCCGGTCTGCGGGGCGGCCAGGCGTACCCCTTCCACCCAGGTGGTCGAGCGTGGCTGGGGTGAGCATCTCTTGCCCTCGGGGATGAAGTCGACGATCGCGTTGAAGCCGCGGGCCCGGAGTTCGGCCTGCAGGCCCTTCGGGTTCTCGGCCTGGTAGATCTTGACGGTGATCGTGCCGTCGGGGTTGTCGGTGACCGCGTAGGCCGGTCCGGTGTTCAGGAGGATCGCCGCGGTGGCGGCGGCCAGGGCCAGTGCCGCGACGGCGGGGACGAGCAGTCTCCTGCGGCGGCGGGGCGGGGTGGCGAGGTCGGTCATGACGCGCTCCTTGAGCAGGTGGAGGCGGCCGGGGTCCAGGCTGGCCCTGGGCGCGGGCGACAGCAGGCGGGTCAGTTCGTCGTGGTCGTTCACCTGTCGTCCTCCCGTCCGGCCGCGGCCGCGCCGGTCGCGCGGTCATCTGTTACCTGCCGCCGAGGCTTGATCAGTTCCCGGGCCAGGCGGGCGCGGGCACGTGACAGCCGGGACTTGACCGTGCCGACGGGAATGCCCAGAGCCTGGGCGGCCTGCTCGTAGTCCAGACCGGCCCAGACACACAGCGCAACCACGTCCTGCTCGGGGCGGCGGAGCCGGTCGAACGCCTGCCGTACCGCATGGATCTGGGCCGCGGCGGCGGCGCGGTCGGCGACCTGGTCCGCGAAGTCCGGCGCCGGCGCGTCGGGCGAGAGGCGGTCGGCCAGCGCGCGGCGGCGGCGCTCACCGCGCCGCGCGGCGCGGGCCAGGTTGGTCGCGATGCCCAGCAGCCAAGGTCGCAGCGTCCCGCCGTCCGGCTGGATCTTGCGACGGGAGCGCCACGCCTGCCCGAACGTCGCCGCGGTCACGTCCTCGGCCGTCGACCAGTCGCCGGTCAGCCGGTACGCGTGCGCGTAGACCTGCTGGGCGAATTCGTCGAACAGCACCGAGAAAGCGTCGTGATCACCCGCCCGGAGGCGGACGCGCAGCGAGGACTCCACACTGATAACTGTCCGCCAGATGGCTCCGGGTTCCGTAATGTTCGGGTTCATGAGCTTCGCCGGCACAGCGCGGCCGCGACCCCGCTGGTACCACGCGCAGACCGACCTGGACGACTTCGCCATCATCAGCTACCGGGTGGACGCCGACGCCCTGGCCCGCCACCTGCCCGACGGCTTCACCCCGATGACGCTGGACTTCGCCGGCGGCCCCGGCAGCCTGGTCTCGGCCGTGGCGTTCAGGGACCGCGACTTCCACTTCCGGTTCCTCCCGCAGGTCGGCATCGACTGCGGCCAGATCAACTACCGCGCCTACGTCACCGCGAACGGCCGGCCGGGCGTCTGGTTCTTCGGCACGAGCCTCGACCACCCCGTGGTCCTGATCCCGCAGCACCTGTGGGGCATGCCCTGGCGCCGCGACCGCATCCGCATCGGCGCCGACTGGACCGGCAGCCCGGCCCACTGGCGGCTCGACGCCGGCGACACGCGCTGCGAGGCAGAGGAACTCCCCGAACCACCCGCGCACCTGGACGGCTTCGCCGGCGAACCGGACTGGCTCGAACGGCTGACCCACCCCATGGACGGCTGGTACCGGCGCCGGGACGGCGGCGTCGGTGTCTACAGCATCTGGCATCCGGTCATGCGCCCCCGCTACCTGACGGCGCTCTCGGCAAGATTCCCGATGTTCGAGCGCCTCGGGCTGATCACCGCGGACACGGAGCCGCACTCGATCCTGGCGGAGCGGCACCTGCCGTTCGACATCCACACCCCGCCCCGCCGTCTCTGAAACCCACGTCGGTCAGCGACGCGGGCAGTTGTAAGGCCACGACATCGCGGTGATCGTGTGCGTCGCCTGGAACGTGCCGCGCTGACCGGGAAAGGCGCACCGCTCCACGAGCACCACCGACCCGCCCTGGCGCGGATCACCGTTGGTGTAGGAGGTCTCGACGCGCCTGACCCCGCTCGTGGCGTCCGCGGTACCGCAGGAGAGCGCGAGCGCGCCTGCGACGATGAGCGGGGCGGCTCTCAAGACGTTGCGCACACCGAAATCCTGCGGGGATCACCCCCCGCGGGGTACCTCGCACATCAGAGGGCGGTCAGCAGCGGGTGAGCCACTGGTGCGAGCGCGCCATGTAGGTCCCGGCGAGATTGCCCTGCGCGTGGACCGAGGTGCAGCCCTTGCGGCGCTGATGGTCGCGCTCCAGGTAAAAGGCCAGGGCATGGTAGGGGTCCAGCTCGTTCGCGTTGTTGAACACCGACTTGATCGGCTGGGTCAGCGCCCACTCGCAACGCCCCGGCCCGGCCGCCCAGTCCTTGCTGCTCTCCGTCCAGCTGCACATCTCACCCTTGCCGTCGTTCTCCGAGAAGAAACACGCGCTGTTCTCGGGACAGCGGTAGTACCCGGTCGTCCCCGGCGGCTCCCGCAGACCCGCGGCGCCGAAGCCCGCGAGCGCGCCGACGACCAGCGCGGCGGCGGTGATCACCAGGAGCCGCGGACGCCGGCGCCGCCGCGGGGTGGTCGCGGCGGCGGCGGACGCCACGCGGGGCAGCAGGGCCGCGCTCGTGTGCGCGGCGCGCTCCTCGTGGGTACGCGCCAGGCAGTCGCGCACGATCTGCCGCCAGGGCTCGGGGAGATCCGGGGACAGCCGGATCCGTTCGGCACCCCGGCCGTAGGCCTGCACGGCGTCCCGGCGAGCGGCCGGCGTACCGCCGGGAAACGGGTGCGCGCCGGTCAGGAGGAGATGGGCCATGATCCCGAACGCCCAGACGTCCGCGCTGGGCCGGATGACCTGGCCCCGCTCGCCGATCTCGGACCAGAGCAGCTCCGGCGCGGTGTAGTCAGGGGTGGCGAACGCGGGCGCGTAGGCGTGCGTACCCTCCATCTCGGCGGCCAGGTTGAAGTCGCCGAGCCGTACCGAACCGTCCGCCATGAGCAGCACGTTGCCCGGCTTGAGATCGCCGTGCACCCACCCGGCGGCGTGCAGGTCGGCCAGGCCCTCGCAGACCTGCGCCAGCACCACGGGCCCGCCCGGCACCGGCGCCGGCGCGACCAGCGAGACGAGGGAGACCAGCGCGTCCAGCGAGCTCTGCGCGCGTTCCAGGACGAGGACGGTGGCGCCGTCCAGCTCCGGCTGTCCGGCGTCGTCGACGACCAGGGTCTGGAACATCCGGATCAGGCGCGGGCGGTGCAGGGTGCGGTGGAGCTCCACCTCACGGCGGACCAGGTCCTCGTAGTGGCGCAGCCGGCGCGGGGTGGCCGTGCCGGTGGGCAGGAACTTCAGCGCCGCCACCGCGGGCAGGTCGTCCGACGCTCCCACGCGGTGGGCGAGATACACGCTGCTGAACGCCCCGGTGGCCAGCGGATGGCGTACCTCCCAGTCGCCGACCCGATAGCCGGAGGGGACCGACACGGCGAAGATCCCGCCCGGCTCCCCGATCACGGCGCGGCCCCGTCCAGCAGCGCCAGGTCGTCCTCACCGACCAGGTCGAACCGCAGGGCCAGCGAGACGAGGGTCGCCTTCTTGCTGTTGAGGCGGGATCCGCGGTTCGCGGTCTCCGGTGCCGGTTTCAGCCGTAATTTGACGGCCAGGTAGTCGATGTTCCACTGCACGGACGTCCGTGACGCGTCCGGCCACGTGGTCCGTAAGCGCCGCACCAGCTGCTCCACGGTCGGCGGCGGCGTGTGCAGCTCGCCCCGCAGCCGCGACTCGCACAGCGCCACCAGGACCAGGAAATACCGCGTGCCGCGGTCCAGCGGGAACGCCGGTGTGGTGAGCGCGCCCGCCAGCTCGCGATCATCCGCGGTGCGGTAGTCGTGCCGCGGCGCCCACACGTCGAACCCGAGCAGTTCCTCCCCGGCGGGCAGCACCACCCGGGAGAACTCGAACGGCACCGGCGCCTCGGCCCGCCCCGGAGCGATCTTGATGTGCTCGCCCGCACCCTCGGGATTCTCCACCACGTACGTCTGGCGACGGCTCAGATTGCTCAGCGTCCAGAACGTGCCGGTCGCCGTGACCTCACCGGCGACCCGGGACACCCCGCCGTGGGCGATCGTCAGGCAGGCGCCGGTCCCCGACGGAGCCCGCCCGAAGACCAGCGTCTCCCCCGGCGCCAGCCTGATCTGCTCATCCGGCCCCGCACCGCCCGCGGGCACGACGATGATGCTGAACATCCACGGCCCCTTCCCCACGGGGAACGGCTCCCTCACCCAGGTCTGGTCCGCTTCAGCGTAGCCGTGGAGATCGAACGCGACACCGTTACTCCGTGAGGCGAATATTGCGGAACGAGACGGTGTCGCCGGTTCCGTGGTTCTGCAGGCCGATATGCCCGTCCTTCAGCGAGCGCGCCGGGTCGGCGTTCGTGTAGTCGTTGATCTTGACGCCGTTGAGGAAGACCTGAAGCCTTTCGCCCTCGACCTTGATCTCGAAGGTGTTCCACTGGCCGGGCGGGTTCAGGGCCCGGTCCCGGGCGGGGATGTCGGCAGCCTTGAAGCCGTAGACCGAGCCCGTGGTCCGATCCGCCGCGTCGGTGGCGTCGATCTGGATCTCGTAGCCGTTGTTCACCGCCGACCACGGGTCGGTGCTGGCCGGGAAGCCGATGAAGACGCCCGAGTTGTCGTCGCCGGCCATCCTCCAGTCGAGCTTCAGGGAGTAGCCCCTGGTGTACTGCTTGGCCTTGTACCAGTACAGGCCCATGCCGCCGGTCGAGGTCAGGGTGGCGTCGGCGTTGGTGAACGATCCCGGTCCCGCCTGCTCCCAGCCGGTGACCGAGCCGTTGTACAGGGTCGTGTATCCGGTCTCCGGCCGGCAGTCCGCCTGGGCGGCGCCCATGGCGTACGCGATGCCGCCCTTCAGGTGCTGCAGGAAGGCCGGCTCGGAGTAGGACGCGATCGTGTGGCCCAGGCCGGTGTAGAACGAGCGCCCGCCCTGGTAGACCTTGCACCAGGAGATCGGGTGGTCGCCGCCCATGCTGCCGCCCGTGTAGGAGGTCTCGTCCAGGGTGGCCAGGACGTGGGCGGCGGGCCTCGGGTTGGTGCGGAAGTTGTACCACTCGTCGGTCCTGGTCACGGTGGCTCCCAGGTGGGCTGTGGCGGCGTTCGCCCGGTCCTCGACGTTGATCCTGGCCTGCTGGATCGCGGGGTGGGAGGCGAACCAGGCGCCGGTCAGCTCACCGTAGAACGGCCAGTCGTATTCGGTGTCGGCCGCCGCGTGCACGCCAGCGTAGCCGCCGCCGCTCCTGATGTAACCCTCGAAGGCGGCCTGCTGCTGGGCGTTGAGCACGTCGCCCGTGGTGTTGAGGAAGACCACCGCCTTGTAGCCGGCCAGGTTCGCGCCGGTGAAGGCGGCCGGGTCCTCGGTGGCGGTCACCGTGTGGCCCATGTTCCTGATCGCCTGGATGCCCGCGGGGATCGAATCGTGCCGGAAGCCCGCCGTGCGGCTGAAGACCAGCAGGTCACTCGCCGCGGACGCCGGCGGCGAGAACCTCTGGGCGGCACCGCCATCGCACGTCCTGATGACGAGTTGCGCGCGGTCGGTGGCGTCCAGGCATTTGCCCAGCGCCTTGATCGCGCCCGCGTCGACGGTCCACTTCTGGGCGGTGGTGGCGTTGCAGGTGTAGATCTGCACCCGGGTGCCGTCGGCGGGGTTGGCGCCGGCGACGTCCATGCACTTGCCGAGCGCCTTGACCGTGCCGGTGCCGGGGTCGATGGTCCATCGCTGGGCGGCGGACTGGTTGCACGCGTACATCTGCACCTTGGTGCGGTCCGCCGGGTTGGCGCCGGCGACGTCGACGCAGCCGCCGGGTCCGCCGATCGGGCCGGTCACGGGCTGGGCGACGGCCTCCCTGGACAGCGTGAAGGAGTCCACGTCGAACAGCGCGCCCGTTCCTCCGGTGAAGACCAGGAACAGGCCGGTGGTGGCCGTGGTGAGGCCGGTCAGCGCGGCGCGCACGTCCACGAACGTCTCCCAACTTCCGGTCTGCGGTACGGCTACCCTGCCCGCGACCGGTCCGGTCTGCGAGCCGGTGCGGATCTCGATGGTCCCGCCGGCGCCGCCGGAGGAGACGCGGAACGTGGCCGACCTGGCGGCGCTGAGCTCGTACGGCGTGAAGGAGATCCAGTCGCCCGCGTGGATGTCGCCGACCGTCTTGCCGCCCTCGGCCGGAGCCTTGCTGAACACCCCGGTGCCGGAGGCGTTGGTGTAGTGCTCGGCCTGCCGGTGCCTGGGCTGGAGGGTGACGGACTCGCTGGTGGTCAGGTTGCCGTCGTCGGTGTAGGAGGCGTTGAACACGGCGAAGATGTTGGCGGCGCTGTCGTGCTCGCCGTCGGTGGGGATGGTGAGCGTGCCCTCGCACCCGTTCGTGGAGGTGATGGGGTGGCCGTGGCTGTCGTGGCCCAGGATGTACGACACCAGGACCGTCGCGCAGTCGACGTCACCGTCCTCCGGGTCGGTGACGACGACCTTGAACGGCACCGTGTCACCCCACTCGAACAACTGGCCCTCGCGTGGCAGCTGGAAGGTGATCGCCGGCGCGGTGTTCCCGACGGTGATCGGTACGCTCGACGTGCCCGAGTTGCCCCCCGGGTCCTCGACGACCAGGGTCGCGGAGTAGCTCCCCTTCGCCGTGTAGGTGTGCGTGGGGTTGGGCTCGGCAGAGGTGGCGCCGTCGCCGAAGTCCCAGGCGTAGGTCAGCGGCTGGCCGTCGGGGTCGGCCGAGCCCGCGGAGGAGAAGGTCACGGTCAGCGGCGGCTGGCCCGAGGTCTTGTCGGCTGCCACCCGGGCGACGGGGCTGCGGTCGCGGCCCTTCACGTACTCGATGCGGTAGAGGGCCGAGTTGGCGTCCCCGCCGAAGTAGCCGGTGCCGTAGTCGAGCACGTAGAGCGCGCCGTCGGGCCCGAAGGCCAGGTCCATGACCTGGGTCCCGGTCCATGGGAACGCGGAGATGTGGTTGTCGGCGAGGCTGACGGCCTTGATCCACCGGCGACCGAACTCGCCGAGGAAGACCATGTTGTCCAACTCTTCCGGAAATTTCACAGCAGAGTTGAGCAAGGGGTCGTAATGGTAGACAGGTCCGCCCATAGGCGATTCGGACCCTGTGCCGAACTCCGGCGGGCTGCCCGCGTCCCCGCCGTACCTGATCCACGCGGGCAGCGCGGCGGGCAGCGTGCTCAGCCCGGTGTTGCGGAAGGAGTTGTTGGCCGGGCCGCCCGCGCAGTCGTACTTGGCGCCCGACGGCCCCGAGGGGAAGGTGTACTCGTTGTAGGTCTCGGCCGCGGTGTTCGTCCCCGTGCAGTACGGCCAGCCGTAGTTGCCGGCCCTGCCGACCTTGTCGAACTCCACCTGGCCGGCAGGCCCGCGAGCGGGATCGGTGCTGCCCGCGTCGGGTCCGTAGTCGCCGACGTAGATCACTCCGGTGGTCTTGTCCACGCTCATCCTGAACGGATTCCGGAAGCCCATGGCGTAGATCTCCGGCCGGGTTCTGGCCGTGCCGGGGGCGAACAGGTTCCCGTTCGGAACTACATAGGTCCCCGTAGCCGGATTTACCGTGATCCGGAGGATCTTGCCGCGTAAGTCGTTGGTGTTGCCCGCCGTACGCTGCGCGTCGTAGGCCGGGTTCCGGTTGGTCCGCTCGTCAAGCGGCGCGTACCCGGCCGAGTCGAAGGGATTGCTGTCATCCCCGGTCGACAGATAGAGATTGCCCTGAGCGTCGAAGTCGATGTCGCCGCCCACGTGGCAGCACATCCCCCGATCAGCCGGAACGTCCAGCACCTTCTTCTCGCCGGCCACGTCCAGCGTCCAGTCGGCCTTGACGGTGAACCTCGACAACCGGTTCACCCCCTGCCAGGCGCTCCAGTCCGTCCCCGTCGCGGGAGCGTCCCCGGCGGGCGTGGACAGCCGGGGCGCGTAATAGAGATAGATCGTGCGATTGGTGGCGAAGCCGGGGTCGGCCGCGACCCCTTGCAGCCCTTCCTCGTCGTGGTTGTAGACGCTGAGGGCGCCCATAACCTTGGTGTCTCCGAGCCGGTCCGTACGCCGGAGCGTCCCGTCACGGGCGGTGTGGATCACCGACAGGTCGGGCAGGACGGCCATGCTCATGGGCTCACCCATGTCCGGCACGCCCTTGGCGAGTTCGACGCGCTGGTAGTCGGCGGGATCGATGGCCTCGTGGGCGTACGCGGGGGCGACGGCCCAGGTCGAGGATAAGACGATGGCGCAGAGTAAGACCGAGCCTCGACGAATCATGCCGGTGTCCATTCGCTGGGGGATGGCGATGTTCCGCGGCGCTGCGCCGTAATGTAAATCCGTTTACAGCGAATGTCCATAACTTTCGCCACAAATCGACATAAGTCTGCCTTCACACCAGGAAAAGCCCCCAAGTCAAAGCCTGTCGGCTCTTTCCCCTCCCGTCCCCGTGGGACAAAATCAGTGTTCTCCGTCGAGTGTCGGCATCGACAAGGGGATGAGCACGTGACCCAGCCCGGTATGGCCGCCGCCCCGGGGCGGACTCCCGCGTGGCGCTACGCCGTCGGGATGTTCGGCACCTCGATCCCGATCAACATGATCAAGGGATCGATGATCTTCTTCTACGTCGACATCCTCGGCCTCGACGTCCGCGCGTACGGCGTGGTCATGGTCATCTACGCGGTCATCGACGCGCTCGACAACCCGCTGCTCGGCCACCTCTCCGACCGCACCAGAAGCCGGTTCGGCCGGCGTCGCCCGTGGCTTCTCGTCGGCGCGCCGATGCTCGCGGCCTGCATGATCGCCTTCTTCTCCGCGCCCAGCTCGCTGGACGGTTTCGACCTCGTCCTGTGGTTCGCGGTGTTCGCGATCCTGTGCGAGGCGTTCGACTCGATGCTCAACGCCAACTACGGCGCCCTGCTCCCCGAGCTGTATCCGCGCGAGCGCGACCGCGCCGTCGCCAACAGCCTGCGCCAGGGCTTCCAGCTCGTGGCCCTGGTGATCTCGCTCGCGGTCACCCCCTTGCTCACGACGCAGGTGTTCGGCACCGAGAAGTCCACCGAAGGCTTCCAGATCACCGCGATCATCTACGGCGCCATCGCCGTCGTCGTGATCGTGTTCATGGCGCTCAGCGCCCGCGAGAACCCCCGCTACTCCACGCGGGAGAGGCTGCTGCCCAGCCTGTGGTCGATCGTCCGCAACCCGATCTTCTGGAAGGTCGGGCTCACCGGCGCCTGCTACGGGGCGGCCATGGCGCTCGTCCTGGCCGGCATCCAGCTGTACGTGCGCTACTCCCTCGGCCTCCCCGTCGCCAACGCGCTCTATCTCCAGGGCATCGTCATCCTCATCTCCGCGCTCGGCCTCGTCGTGTGGACGCGCGTCGTCGCCCGCCGCGGCGCCCTGTGGGCCTGGCGCCTGTCCTTCGCGATCCTCGCCGCCAGCTTCGCCGCCCTGTTCTTCGCCACCGACCTCATCACGGCCGTCGCCGCCGGCGCGCTCGTCGGCGCCGGATGGTCGGGCATGCTCGCGACCAACGACCTCATCGTCGCGCGAGTGCTGGACGCCGACGCCGCACACAACGGCGAGCACCGCGAAGGCCTGTTCCTGTCCGCGTTCGGCTTCTTCGGCCGCCTGAACGGCATCGTGACGGGACTCGCGCTCACCTCGCTGGGCGTCTTCTTCGGCTACAACTCCGGCGCCGACCCCGGAGCTGACCCGGGATTCGCGTTCCGGGTGTACCTGTGCGTGTACCCGTTCGTCCTGACCACGATCGGCGCGATAGCCGCACGATTCATCGCAATCCCACTCGAACCATCCCCCGAGCCCGATCTACCCAGCGCACCCGGCTCGCCCGGCGCGCCCAGCTCATCCGGCACGTCCGGCTTGCCCGGCTCATCCGGCTCATCCGATTCGGAGGAAACCCGATGACCCGTCGCGTCGTCATCACGGCCGACGACCTGGGCCGGGAGGCCGGCACGACCGAGGTCATCATCGCCCTGCTCACCGAGGGCCAGGTCAGCGCGACAACCCTCATCCCCGTCACACCCCTCGCCGAACAGGCCGCCACCCAGGTCCGCGACCTAGGCATCGTGCCACGCCTGCACGTGACACTCACCAGCGAACAGGGCCTCAGGCGCTGGCGCCCCCTCACCGGCGCGACCACCCTCCCCGACCCGGACGGAACCCTCACCGACGACCCCTTCACTCTCGGCGCCCGGGGCGAGACCAAGGACGTCATCCGGGAAGCGGACGCGCAGTTGCGCTGGATGCGCGACCGCGACCTCCCGCCCGTAGCCGCCGACTCCCACTCCGGCACCTTGTACGGCCTGCACGGCCGATCATGGCTAGCCCCGGCCCTGGAATGGTGCGCACACCACAACCTGGCCTTCCGGCTCCCCCGTGACGCGGAGCCATACCTCGGCGGCCCCCTGCCACCGGCACTGGCAGCGGCACACGAGAGCGCCGTCACCCTCGCCGACACGCTCGGCGTCGCCATCCCGCAGACGATCGCCACCAACCGCCGGACGGCTGACGATCTCGGCTCCTACGAGCAGCTGCGGGACGACTACCTCCGCCGCCTCGCCGACCTTCCCGAGGGGACGAGCGAGTTGTTCCTGCACCCGTCCAGTGAGGACGCGGTAAACGGACCGGACGGGGTCGTGCGCACGTGGGAGACACGGCTGCTGCGTGACCCCGCCTGGCACAGGGCCCTTGAGAGCGAGGGGATCGAGGTCGTCGGGAGTTGGTGGTGAGCCGTTCGCTCACCGCGATATGAGCTGGGACCACAGCAACACCTTGAACGCCGTCAGACAGCATGTGCGTTGAACAGTGGCTGGAGGTCATCACCCACCTGCTCCAGGCGCTTTCCGGAGGGCCCGCCTTCCATACAGCAGGGCTGTTTCCGCGCTGCCGAACGAATTATCGAACTCGCCCCCCCACCGACAGGGACCGTGGCGCCTGAGTGAAACATGCGTACTGAGGCGATCGGTTCGCACTTTCCGATCCACCGCTGAGTGGTCGCTGACCTCCCCGAGCGAAGCGGCCGGGTGAGCTTATCCGCCGCATCTGGCCACAGCCTTCCTTTCGACTAAAGGTTGTGCTGTTTCGCAGCTCGGAGCCACCCGCGACGCTACGCTGAGTAGCGTCTCGGCCACAGGAGAGGCGCACTGGCGCTGTGGCTCTTGCCTGCCGTCCGATCAAGCCAACAGGTGCGAAGATGGTCGTCATGAGCATGAACCGGCGGGGTGAGGTCTTGAACGAACTGGCCAGCGCGATCCGGAGCATGCACATACCCAACGCGCCGCACATCCAGGATGCTTCCGTTGAGCCGTATCTTGACGCCGATGGTGAGGCTGCGTTGAAGGCCGTCATCATCGTGGACACGCCCGACGAGAACGGATGGCCGGCCGAGTTCACCCACGCCCTGCGCAGAGAAGTGAACAAGCTCGCCGCTCAACGCCAAATCGATGAGCACGTCTACGTCACGCTGTTCACTCCAGAAGAATTCCAGGCCCGGGAAGACGTGGACGAAGCACTGGAAGACAACAACACGGGTGTCATTGACCAGGCCCTATCGCGGGACCAACGGGACGGGCAGTGAGGCGAGACTTCAAAGCGGACGACTATCTCCACCTGGCAGACACCCTCGCAGGCCGTACCGCAGGGCGCGGCCGTCCTCGGACCGCCTACCTGAGGCGTGCCATCTCAACGGCCTACTACGCGCTCTTTCACGAGCTTGTGCAGCATGGCGCGAGGCGTGCAGCCAGGAACGGGCCGATCGAGCACCAGCAGGCCATCGGCCGATGGTACGCCCACGGCAACTTCAAGAAGGCAGCCCGATGGGTGGAGGACATCGCGGCCGGACGTACTCCACCGGGTCCTGTCCGGCTCCTTCTGATCGACCCCCTCATCCAGGGTGTGCCTACAGATCTGGAAGTGCTGGCCAGTGCGTTCAACGAGCTTCAGGAAGCCAGGCACGGTGCGGACTACGACCCCGCTTTCGACGTAACCCGACTAGGCACCCTCGGTCACGTCAACACGGCCCGCTCAGGCATCGAGGCCATCAAACGCATGGACAGGCTCGACCTTCATCAGTTCGACATGTTCTGCCTGCTCGCCCTCGGCGGCGACCGCATGATCAGGAATAGCTGAGCAAGCGATCACCGCCATAGTGGCAAGCGGACCCGAACCGCAGGGCCGACAAGGTCCGAGGGACGGAAGTCGCGCGACATCTGAACGCATGTTGGTGTCGGGGCAGCGACCTGGCCGGCCTCACTTACCAGCGTCCTTTTCCGCCTGATCCGTTCCTTCGGTCGGTTGCAATGGTGCAGTCGCGTCAGAACGAGCTATTGAATCGATGAGCTGTGCTACTGCCCGAGGTCGCTGATCTTCGTTGAGCTCCCGGATGAGCCGCTGCGCTACAAGGAATCGGAACGTCTCTTGCGGCTGGGCGAAATAGGACCGCAGATGCTGAGCGGTGGTTTCTTGGAGGCGCAGAAAAGTGCGGCCGATGTACGCAGCGAGGACAGCGCCTGCAGTGCCGACAATGCCCACCACAATGCTTGACGGCGTCGATAGCGTCTTCCAGGCTGCGATGCCAGCAGTACCGACGATGATCACAAAGCCACCAAGGATCGCCCATCGTGCATATCTGAAGCTCTGCTCTGCATGCTGGTCAGCCCTGTTGTGATACCCCCGGAGACGCTCATTGGTGATCTTCCAAAGCTCACTTAAGTAGGAGTCATCCTGCCCAATCAGTTCAGCTTCGCGGGAACCTAGTTGGACATCGCGACGGTTCTCTCTACTCCTGTCCTCAAAGCGCTGCCGTTGAGCTTGTCCGGCATAGATCAAAGCAATAATACCCACGAGAAAGATCACCGAAGGCGCCAAGAGAACGCCGATTATATCAATGAATGCCTGCGCGTTGCCCTCCAGATAAACAGCCCAAAGTGTAATCATCCAGGCCACTGCCGCCGCCCATAGCACACCGAGGATGATCGCCAGCGAGCCCAGCAATCTCGCCCGCCTTCGCTCGGGTGAACGCGACCACCCATCCTGGCCCTGATTGTCGTCGAGAGACACATCGTTAAGTGTGAACACGCAGACCGCAAGGTGGTGCCGAACGGCTATATCGTTACGAACCGCATATCGTTGACATCGAGGTGCGCGATCCCGACGCGCGGAACCTTCCGGTCTGGCGCGTGCCCGAGGAACTGGCCACGTTCGGGTACGGCATGCAACTCGTCCACGGCTATGCCGACCGGTACGGCGTGCGGGTTACCGATGCCGACAAGGCCGTGTGGTGCGAGATTGACCGCCGCAGCGACGTTCCCTCCTTCCGCTCCGATCTGACGATGGAAAGCGGCGGTTCTCATGGGTGAGCTTTCTGAGCGCTATGTGGCATCCCACCGCCGATCCCGGCACCCACCCTCGGCGCCGGGGAAAGCACCGCGCCAGCCGCGCGCCGAAGGCGCGCACGATCAAAACGCCCGAGCGAAGCGAGGACCATTGTCCAGGGCGGGATCCAACCGCCCAACCACCCAGCCGGGCAACGGGTGGGACCCCAGAAGAACGCGCGAAGCACCATGCCCTTGGCCAGGAAGAGCGCCCGACCGGAGGGAGGACCTCCAGGGGTCGAGCTTCAGCTCGACCGGAGAAACGCCTGGAAACCCAAACGCGCGAAGCGCGCCAATGTGAAAGACCATGCCTGTGGAGCTAAGGGGATTCGAACCCCTGACCCCCTCCATGCCATGGAGGTGCGCTACCAGCTGCGCTATAGCCCCATGCCGCATCACGGCACCGCATCAGTGTATCCGACTCCCAGACTCCCCGAGTTCGGGATTAGCCTGCGTCACCGTCTTGCTACCGTGCGTAACGTGACGACTGTGGAGGCTGTGCCTTTGACGGCGCGGTGTGCGCGTATCTTCGCCGGGCGGGAGCATGCGCTGCTCGGAATTAGCGCTATGAATGGATATTTCAGTCTTGGGGCAATTACCGGGCTGCTTCACTGGGCCCGGGGGTACTTCAAGCGGGTCGATGTGCTCGTGCCGGGGATCGAACTGGCCGGGACACTCGCGGCCCGGGGGGATCTGCCGCCGCACAAGGCCAACAAGAAGGCCCGTGCGGCGATCAACAACACGCGCAACCGCGTGCTCCACGCGCTTTCCGCCCTCGAAGCGCCCGACGTCGGCGTCTACTCCTGGACCGAACTCCACGACCGGCCCGCCTACACCGGGCTCCGGAGCCGCCTGGACGAGCTCTACCTGGGCGATTCCGTCTTCCGTGAGCTCTGTGACGCCGCGCTGGAGCCTGTGCTCGGGACCTCCCGGCCCACCGCCGATCAGGTCCGCGAGGCCATTCCGTTCCTTTTGTCGGAATTGCCGCTCATGCTGGATACTCCGGCGATTTTGGAGACGGGGTCGTCGTTGTTCTGCTATCCGCGAATGCTCCCGGTAGCGAAGTGGCTTTATGCCGGGATGATGCCGGTATATCCCAGCGTTGGTCAGGGAATGTTGACGACTCGGTTGACAGGTATTGATGCAGGTGAGAACCATTAGTCCTGAGTCATTTACCGGGGTGGGGCGGGGCGGCCATGGATCCTCACGCGCGTAACGCGGGGTATGCATTCGACAGTAGTGATATGGGCCACGACGGGTTCCTCGACGAGCACGACATGATGCTCGTCGGCGTCGCGGTCTGTGATCGGCTCAGTGTTCCCGAGCCGTCCGAGCAACGCGACGCCGTCGTCTCCGCCTACCGCCAGGCCTGGCAGCACGCCGTCGAACTCATCGGGACCGACGACCAGGGGCGCATCAGCCGCGCTTCCTATGTACGGCACGCGATGCGCCCCACCTCCGGCCGCATGACCTTCGTGGCCCGGATCGTCTGGCCCATCGGCGACGCCCTGTGGGACGCCCTGGACACCGACGGCGACGAGCAGCTGACCCGGGCCGAGTATCTACGCCTGTTCGCGGCCTACGACGTCGCCGGCCGTACCGCCAGAGAGGCCTTCGAGCGGCTGGACGGCAACCGCGACGGCCGGCTGTCGAAGGACGAGTTCGCGCAGGCCCTGTACAACTTCTACTACGGCCGCGACCCAGAGATCCCGATCTTCGGCCGCCCCGGATAAAACGCCCCCGGTTAAGGCCCCCAGCAAACGCTCAGGCCACCTCCGCGGCCTTGCCGATCAAGGATGACAGCTCGGTGACCATCGGGTCCTCCGCCGCCGCCGACAACCGCCCCGCGTGCTGCCCCAGCGTCCTGAGGTCCAGGCCGAAAGCCTCCCGGTCCCGCATGTACATCGCGAAGGCCGCCGCCACCACATCCACCTGAAGCCGCACCGGCGCCTTGCCCCAGAGGTCACCGCTCAGGTCACCGACGTCCACGCTCTTACTGGCCTCGGCCGGATTGCGCGTGTCGGGGTCCTGCCAGCGCACCGTAGCCGCGGCGAGCTGACCGCTGCCCCCAGGCTTGAGCTTGACCGAGTACAAGGCGGTCACCGAGTGCCCCGGTCCGATCTCGCCGCCGTCCTTGGTGTCATCGCGGAACTCCTCGGCCGCCAGCGCCCGGTTGTCGTACCCGATGAGCTGGTAGGACTCCACCGCGCGCGGGTTGAAGGCGACCTGGGCCTTGGCGTCGCGGGCGCGCAGTTCGATGGTGGTGGTGAGCTGGTTGCCGAAGATCTTGGCGGCGTCCTCCTCTGTGCTCATGTAGACGGCCGCGCCGTCGGCGTTGTCGGCGAGCTGCTCCATGAGCTCGTCGCCGTATTCCCGCCCGACGCCGACGGTCAGCAGCGTGATCTGCTTGCCCGCCTGCTCCTTGACCTTGTCCAGCAGCGACCGCCACTGGGTGTCGCCCTGGTTGGCCAGGCCGTCGGACAGCAGGATGACCCGGTTCGTGGCGGCGGAGCGGAAGGCCTTGGCGGCCTCGTCATAGCCGAGGCGCAGGCCGGACTCCAGGTTGGTGCCGCCGCCGATGGCCAGGGAGTCGACGGCCGTGTGCAGTTCGGCGCGGGAGACGAGCGGGGTCATGGACGCCAGCAACATGCCCTGGTCGCTGAAGGCCACGATGGACACCTGGTCGCCGGGCGCGAGCTGGTCGAGCAGCGTGTGCAGCGACTTGCGCACGAGGTCGAGGCGGCCGGGCTCGGCCATGGAGCCGGAGACGTCGACGACGAAGGTGAGGTTGGCGGGACGGCGGGCCGCCGCCTCCGAGGTGCGCGTCTGCAGCCCGACGCGGACGACCGCGTTGTCGCCCTCGCCCATGCGGGCGCCGTCGACGTGCACGGTGAAGCCGTTGTCGGCGGGCTGCGCGTAGTCCTGGCGGAAGGAGTTCACGAACTCCTCGGGACGGATCTGTCCCGCTTCGGGCCAGCGTCCTTCCGAGAGGGTACGGCGGGCGTACCCGTAGGAAGCGGTGTCCACATCCAGCGCGAACGTGGAGACCTGGGCCGTGGTCGTGTCCGAGTCGGTCCGGGTGGCCGCCGGCCGGGGCTGGTCGGGGGACGAGTTCTGCCTGGGCGCGACGTGTGCGGGCGCCTTGGCCTCGGATACGGAGGAGCCGCCGCCGGGCCCGCCGCACGCGGCCAGCAGCAGCACCCCCACCAACCCGACACCTACCGCTAAAGGACGAAATTTCATGGATAACCACCTCCACGCCCTATGACGGACCCGCATAACCGCCGGCCGGGCCGGTGACGCAAGCGAGCACAAACCGTGTTCACCATGTGATCGGTGTTTTCGAACCGTGACCGTTGTGCCAGGCCAGGGCCATCCGGTAGGCATGGATGCCGTGCGCGTCTATTTGGGACTGGCCGCGAAAGGCCAGGCGATAGATCCCCGTATCCTCGACCGGGCCAGGTCCGTTATCGAAACGGCCTTCCCCGTGCCCCCCGACGTCATCCACGGCCAGGAATGGCACGGCGCGGGCGTCTCCCTGTTCGCCTGGTCCAACGAACCCGACGACACCCGCCACCCACCCCTCCTCCACCCACACCCCGGCGACGAAAAGGTCACGGGAGTCAACGGCCACCTGGCCGACCCGGCCGACGTCACCCGCCTGCCCGACCCGTCCGTCGGCGGCTGCTACTCGGCGTGGACCGCGAGCGACCGGATGCTGACCGCCACCACCGCCGCCAACCGGATCTGCCCCGTCTTCTACGCCGAGACCGCAGACCTGCACATCGCGGCCAGCCGCGCCCTGCTCGCCCACCTGATCGCCCAGCGCGACGAACGCCTGTCGTTCGACGTGATGGCGCTGCAGACGATGGTCCGATCCGGCTACTTCCTGTCGGACGAGACCCCGTACCTGGGCGTGCTGGCGCTGCCGCCGAACTCCCGGCTCGACGTGCGCGGCGGCGGCCGTACCGTCACCAGGGAAGAGCTGCCGCGGGCGGCGCCCGCGCCCACGACGCGGCGGGAGAAGCGTGCGGCGCTCGACGAGCTGGCGGCGGCGCTGCTGGCGACGGTGGCGCCGCTGCGGTCGGCGGCCGAGCCGGTGAACCTGGCGCTGACCGGCGGGCGCGACACCCGCATCCTCGCGGCGCTGCTGCACGCGGCGAAGGTGCCGTTCCGGGTGACGACGAACGGTTTGGACACCCATCCGGACGTGATCCTCGCCCGGCGGATCGCGGCCGAGCTGAAGCTGGAACACACGGTCATCGCGCCGCCGCAGACGGAGGATCGCGACGCGATGCTGGTGGAGCACCCGCTGGCGCGCGCCTGGGAGACGCTGCGCACCTGTGAGGGCATGACCTCGGCCTACGAGTCGATCGTGGGCTATCTGCCGTACTCGGCCACGCCGACCATGTCCGGGCAGGGCGGCGAGACGCTGCGTGCCGGGAGCCTCAACCTGCTGCAGACGGATCTGAGCGACAGAGCGCTGCTCAGGCGGATCGGCGCCACGTTCCTCAAGGACGAGAAGCTGTTCACCGCGGCGGCCAACGAGCACGCGCGCGAACAGGCCAGGCCGTGGCAGGAGCGCCCGGACAAGCTGGAGGCGCTGCACCACGTCTACCTGTCGTACCGGGTGGGCCGCTGGCAGGCCAGCGCCCGCGCGGGCGCGCTGCGGCGCGGCGACTCGGTGCGGCCCTACCTGGACAACCGGGTGGTACGCGCCGCGCTGAGCCTTGACCAGCGCTGGAGCCTGTCGGAGGAGCCGATCTACTCCCTCATCCTGCGCTTCGCCCCGAAGCTGCGGAAGATCCCGATCGAGGGGAAGCCGTGGCGGTTCGTCGACGGGCGGACCGGGCGATGGCCGTGGTCGCACGTGCCGCCGCCGCACCTGCCTGCGGCCAGGACGGGCGGCGGGTGGAGCTGGCGTACCAGCCCGGGTCCCGCGCTCACCGATCTGCTGCGCGAGCAGGTGCTGGGCAGTCTCGACGCGCTGGAGACGATCGTGAATCCGGACGAGGTACGCGCGCTGTTCGCCGGCCCGGTGGTGGGGAAACCGGCCACCGCCTGGAACCTCTACACGGTGAGCACGCTGCTGACTGGCCTCTACCCGGGCAAACGCCCCGAGGCGCTCGAACGCGTCACGGTGTACCGGCCGTAGGTACTATCCGGCCATGATGCCGTTCAGGCCGCACACCGTCGCCGTGCTCGCCTACGACGGGATGGCGCCCTTCGAGCTCGGCTGCGTGGTCGAGATCTTCGGCCTGCCCCGCCCCGAGCTCGACGTCCCCTGGTACGACCTGAAGGTCTGCGCCGAGACCGACGGCCCGCTACGTGTGGTCGGCGGGTTCACGATGCGCGCCGAGCACGGCCTCGACGTGCTCACCTCGGCCGACACGGTCATCATCCCCGGCACCGACATCACCGGGCCGGTCTCCCCGGCGCTCGTCGGGGCGGTCCGCGAGGCGCACGCCCGCGGCGCCCGCGTGGTCTCCATCTGCTCCGGCGCCTTCACCCTGGCCGCCGCCGGACTGCTCGACGGCCGGGACGCGGCCACCCACTGGAAGTACGCCGATCTGCTCCAGCGGCGTCACCCGGAGATCCGGGTCAACCCCGAGGTGCTCTACGTCGACGACGGCGACGTGCTGACCAGCGCCGGCAGCGCCGCCGGGCTGGACCTGCTCATCCATCTCGTCCGCAGGGACCACGGCGCGAGCACCGCCAACGCCGTGGCCCGGCGCCTCGTGGTGCCGCCGCACCGGGAGGGCGGGCAGGCGCAGTTCATCGAGGCCGCGGTGACGCCCGCCGGCGAGGACGACGGCGTGGCCAGGGCGATGGCGTGGGCGCTCGACCATCTCGCCGAGCAGATCACGGTGCGCGAGCTGGCGATGCGGGCGCACATGTCGCAGCGCTCGTTCATCCGCCATTTCAAGCGGCAGACCGGCACCAGCCCGCTGCGCTGGGTGATCTCCCAGCGGGTGGCGGCCAGCCTGACCATGCTGGAGTCCACGACCGCGCCGGTGGAGGCGATCGGCGCGGCGGTCGGGTTCGAGAGCCCGGTCACCTTCCGCCACCATTTCACCCGCGCGATGCGTACCTCGCCGTCGGCCTACCGGCGCGCGTTCAGCGTGTGAGGGTCAGCCGCCACAGCGAGGTGACCTCGGCGGCGCGCGCCCGGTGCAGCGGGTCGTCGCTCTTGGCCGCCCGCCCGTGTCTCGGCGAGGTCTGGAGCTGACCGGCGACTTCCAGCCCGGTCTCCTCGAACCAGTCGAGCAACTCCTGCCGGGAGCGCAGCTCAAGATGTTCGGCCAGGTCGGACAGGATCAGCCACGCCTCACCGCCGGGTGACAGGTGATCGCGCAGCCCGTTCAGGAAGCCGCGCAGCATGCGGCTGTCCGGGTCGTAGACGGCGTGGTCGAGCGGGGACATGGGCGTGGCCGGGATCCACGGCGGGTTGCACACCACCAGCGGCGCCCGTCCCGCCGGGAACAGGTCGGCCTGTTCGACCAGGACCCGGCCGGACAGGCCCAGCCGTTCCATGTTGTCGCGGGCGCACTCCAGGGCGGCGGGATCGAGGTCGGTGGCGATCACGCGGCGTACGCCCCGCCTGGCCAGCACCGCGGCCAGCACGCCGGTGCCGGTGCCGACGTCGAAGGCCACCTCGGCGTCGGGCAGCCGCGCCTGGGCGACCAGGTCGACGTATTCGCCCCTGACCGGGGAGAACACCCCGTAGTGCGGGTGGATGCGCTCGCCCAGTGCCGGGACCTCGACGCCCTTGGCCCGCCATTCGTGCGCCCCGATCACGCCCAGCAGCTCGCGCAGCGGCCCGACCGCCGCACCATCGGCCGGGCCGTAGACCTCGGCGCAGGCCTCGCGCACGTCGGGCGCGCGCCGCAGCGCGATCTCATGCTCTCCCGTGTACGGCACCAGCAGCATCCCCAGAATCCTGGCCCGCTGCGACTGGGCCTGGCGCTGCCGGTGGAACCCGCTGCCCGGCCTGGGCCGGGGACAGCGCCGGTCCATCGCCCTGAGCAGTTGCCGGGCGTTGTGGTAGTCGCCCGTCCACAGCAGCGCGGTGCCCTCGGCGGCCAGGCGGTGCGCGGTGTCGGCCTTGGTGGTGTCGTCGGCGAGCTCGACGTGTGCGGGCTCGGGTGCTCCCGCCGCCGAACGCCAGGCTGCCCGCCGCTCGTGTCCCGCCTCGTTCCAGGAGATCATCGTCTTCCGACGGTGTCACGCCACCTTGCGACGGGCAACCGGTTTAAAGCCTGCGATCAGCCAAAAGGGACCTCAGACCAGCACGCCGGGGTTGAGGACGCCCGCCGGATCCAGCGCGTCCTTGGCCGCGCGCAGCGCCAGCGCGAACGGCTCGGGCCGCTGCTCGTCGTAGAAGGGGCGGTGGTCGCGGCCGACCGCGTGGTGGTGGGTGATGGTGGCGCCGTGGTCGAGCAGGATGCGCGAGACCCGGGCCTTGAGCGCGTCCCACTGCGCGACCTCCGCGCCGCGCTCGGCGGGCAGGGAGACCGTGTAGTAGGGCGCCGGCCCGTCCGGATAGACGAACGCGAAGCGGCAGGTCGCGTCCACCGCGCCCATGACCGCCTCGTGCAGGGCCGGGAACCGGTCCCAGGTGACCGCGGTCTCGAACGTCTCCACCACCCTACCCATGCCGGGAAAGGCGTTGCGGAAGTAGGGCATCCGGGTGAAGGTGCCCTTCCACTCCTTGTCCTGGCGTATCCCGCCGGTCTCGCCACCGGCGATCTCCAGCGCCCTGGCCATGGCCGCGTCCACGGGGTGGTCGGCCGACTCGAAGCCGAGGATGAGCACCGCGTGCTCGCCGTCGCCGCCCGCCGCGAGCTGAGCCTCGGCGGCGTCGAGCAGGCGGCAGTTCGACGGGTGCAGCCCCGACTGCGACAGCTCGCGCACCGCCTCGACCGCCCGCTCCCACGAGGTGAAACGGACGGACGCCGACAGTTTGTGCGCGGGCCAGCGCTGCAGCCGCACCCACGCCCGGGTGATCACGCCGAGCGCGCCCTCGGATCCCAGCAGCATCCGGTCGGGCGAGGGGCCCGCGCCCGAGCCGGGCAGCCTGCGCGACTCCCACACCCCGGCCGGGGTGATCGCGCGCACCGACTCGACCAGGTCGTCGATGTGGGTGTGCAGGCTCGCGCAGTGGCCGCCGGCCCGCGTCGCGATCCAGCCGCCCAGCGTCGAGAACTCATACGACTGCGGGAAGAAGCGCAGTTGCAGGCCGTCGGGCAGCTGGGCGTTGAGCGTCGGCCCGCTCGCCCCGGCCTGCACGAGCGCCGCGCGCGAGATCTGGTCCACCTCCACGACCCGGTCCATCCGGGTCAGGTCAAGACAGATCGCCGGCCCGTCGAAGCGCGCCTCGACGCCGCCGACCACGCTCGTGCCGCCGCCGCGCGGCACCACCGCCACCTGCCGCGCGGTGGCCCACTCCAGCACCTGCTCGACCTCGGTCTCGGTGCGGGGCAGCGCCACCAGGTCGGGCGCGCGGGCGAAGTCGCCCCGGTAGGCGCGGATGAGGCCGCGGTAGGCCTGGCCGTAGGTGCGGCCCGCGCGGGCGCGCGCCTCGGCGGTGGCGAACTCCTTCCACGCCTCCGGTACGGCCAGCCGTGGCGGCGGCAGCCGTACCCGGTCGAAGGGGACGGGTTCCTCGAAGTCATCGCTTCCGCTGATCATGCGGGCGATGCCCCGCAGCTCGTCCAGATCCGGCTCTGCGCCCCACGCCCAATGGCTCATGGGTCCTTGCTACATCATCGGCGGCCCGGACATCATCGGAGCCATGGCTCGAACGGTACTGGCGTGATCAAGGCCGTGCTGGCTCTGCTGGCCGTGGTCGTGCTGCTGCTGGGGTTGCTCTGGGTGTTCCAGCGGCGGCTCATCTACCTGCCCGACGCCGCTCCCGTGCCACCGGCCGCCACAGTCCTGCCCGGTGCCCGCGACGTCACCTTCACCACCGCCGACGGGCTGAAGCTCGGCGCCTGGTACCTGCCCGGCGACCGGGGCGTCACCGTCATGGTGATGGGCGGCAACGCGGGAAACCGCCTGCATCGCGCGCCGCTGGCCGCCGCGCTGGCGCGGGAGGGCTTCGCCGTACTCCTGATGGACTATCGGGGCTACGGCGGCAACGCCGGCTCGCCCACGGAGGACGGGCTGGCGCTCGACGCGAAGGCGGCCCGCGCGACGTTGTCAGGGAAGGTCCTCTACTACGGCGAGAGTCTGGGCGCCGCAGTCGCCACGCGCCTGGCCACCGAGGTCCCGCCGGACGGCCTGCTGCTGCGCTCCCCCTTCACCAGCCTGGCCGACGCCGGTCAGCACGCCTACCCCTTCCTGCCGGTACGCCTGCTCCTGCGCGACCGCTTCCCGCTGAAGGAGCAGCTCGCCACGGTGCGGACCGCCGTCACCATCGTGTACGGCTCCCGCGACACGATCATCCCGCCCGGCCTGAGCCGGGCCGCCGCCCCGCCGGGAGCGACCCTGGTCGAGGTCCGGGACGCCGACCACAACGACCGCACCCTGCTCGACGGCCCGGAGCTCATCGCCGCCGTGGTGGCGCTGGCTCAGAGGGTGTAGTCGAGGACGTAGGAGTGCGCGCCGTCGGGTGCGATGAGGATGTCCATCTCGCCCCTGATTCCGGCCAGGCCGCCGACGCCGGAGTCGGGCACGATCGTGACGCGCAGCGACTGGCCGGCCGGCTCGCTGACGGCCGAGTGCGCGACGGTGAAGGCGCCGGTGCGGCCGTCCAGGGTGGCGTCGACGCGCTCCAGCGCCACGTACGCCTTCGACTCCTCCACCGGGGTGCTCACCATCAGCATCGTGACCAGGCTGGTGCCGGTCAGGTCGCCGTGGAAGGTCTTGGTCAGGGTGACGACGCCGAGCGAGACTCCGTCGCGGTCGTCGTAGGGCGGCTGAGGGGTCCAGTCCGCGAGGTCGAAGGTGCCTTTCGCTGTCATGGAGCCCAGCGTGGCAGGGATGCCTGTCACCTTCTGTCAGGTACCGGCGAGCCGTTCCACGACCGGGGCGAACTTCTCCATGAACTGGGCGCTGACCGAGACGTAGGAGATGCCGAGGCGGTCGCGGCGGCTGCGCAGCGTGTCGGCGATCTGGTCGGTGGAGCCGGTCATGATGCCGTAGCCGCCCCTGGCCACGATCTCGCGCGGGTCCGCGCCGAGCTGCTGGGACAGCCAGCCGGGCAGTTCGTCGCCGACGGCGGCCAGGTTGGTGTTGATCTCCAGCCGGTTGAAGCGGTCGCCGGCCAGTTCGTAGAGCTCGTCGAGCTTGGCGGCGAGATCGTCCTCGGTGGCGGTCGCGGGCAGCCCGAGCGCCACCGTGTCGGCCCGCTCGGCGGCCAGGCGCAGCAGCCGGGTGCTCGCCGCCGCGATCAGCACCGGGACGTCCTTCACCGCGTCGAGGGTCTCCTCGACCCGTTCCACCCGCTCGGACGGCGTGCCGAACCGCACGCCGAGCGCCGCCGCCTCCTGCTCGGCGCCGGGCCGCCCGGCGCCGATGCCGAGCTCGAAACGCCCGCCGCTCAGCGCCTGCAGCGTGCTCACCTCACGCGCCACCACCGCCGGAGTCCGGTACGGCGCCGCCGCCACGTACGTGCCGACCCGAAGCCTGCTGGTCACGGCGGCGGCAGCGGCGGCGGCCGTGAACGGGGAGAGGGTGTTGAGCGTGTCCGGGATCAGCAACGTGGAGTATCCGAGCTCCTCGGCGCGCCGGGCCAGCCCGGTCCACGCCTCGCCCGTCGCGGCGAAGCCCCCGACGGTTCCGAATCTGAACGCGTGAGAAGTCATGCCTCCCACCTTCTCTCCGGACGGCCGCCGGGACATCGTCCACAGGACCGGTGATCTCCTACCGCACCGGACGCAGCGGGCGGCCGGTGCCGTACTCCCGTGGCTGTACAGGGGTCGGCGCGTCTGTTACCTTCCGCCCGTGCTGTACCTCTACCAAGCCATGGGGCTGGCCACGCTGGTGCTGTGGATCTACTGCCTCTTCGACGCGATCACCACGCCCGACGAGGCCGCGCGCAACCTTCCCAAGATCCTCTGGGTGATCATCGTCCTGCTGTTCCCGCTGATCGGCTCGCTTTTCTGGCTGGTGGCGGGCCGTCCGCAAGGTCAGGCGCCGCCGCGCGTGGTGGGCCACGCGAAGGCGACCAGCCCGGACGACGACGAGGAGTTCCTGCGCCGCCTGCGCGAGCGCGCCGAGGAGCAGCGCAGGAACGCCCCGAAGGACAAGCCGGACGACAAGGAGTAGCCGGGATCTACAGGGCCACCGCGCAGCGGCCGCGGTCGGCCCTGCGGGGGCCTTCGGCGGTGGGCTTGATGTCGAAGTCGAAGATGGCGGTCGGCAGGTAGAGCGAGCAGCACGCGTTGGGGATGTCGACCACGCCGCTCACCCGTCCCTCGATGGGCGCCGAGCCGAGGATCAGGTAGGCCTGTTCGCCGCTGTAGCCGAACTGCTTGAGGTACTCCACGGCGTTCAGGCAGGCGTTGCGGTAGGCCAGGGTGGCGTCGTTGTAGTGGTTCTCGTTGGTCTTGTGGTCGACGGAGATGCCGATGAACGACAGAAACTCGGTGTAGCGCGGCTCGACGTTGCCCGGCATGAAGATCGGGTTGGTGGAGACGGCGTACTTGCTCATGCCGTCCTTGATGAGATCGACGTGCATGTCGATGAAGCCGCCCATCTCGATGGCGCCGCAGAAGGTGATCTCGCCGTCGCCCTGGCTGAAGTGCAGGTCGCCGCCGGAGAGCTTGGCGCCGGGCACGTGCACGGGGTAGAGGACGCGCGAGCCGCGGGAGAAGTTCTTGATGTCGTGGTTGCCGCCGTTCTCGCGGGCGGGGACGGTGCGGGCGCCCTCCCTGCCGACGCGTTCGAGGTCGGCGCCGTCGAGGGTGCCGGCCAGGACCCCCTGCTCCAGCGGGGGCAGCGCGAGCGGGGGCACCCGGCCGGGGTCGGTGGCGATGAGGGCGCGCTCGCGCTCGTTCCACTTGGCGAGCAGGTCGTGCGAGGGCGCGGTGCCGAACAGGCCGGGGTGGGTGATGCCGGTGAAGCGCACGCCGGGCAGGTGGCGGGAGGTGGCGACCTGGCCGCGGAAGTCCCAGACGGCCTTGCAGGCCTGGGGGTACTCCTCGGTCAGGAAGCCGCCGCCGTTCTCCTTGGCGAAGATGCCCGTGTAGCCCCAGCCTTCGCCGGGCGCCTCGCCGCGGGTCTGGGGGACGGGACCGAGGTCGAGGATGTCGACGACGAGCAGGTCGCCGGGTTCGGCGCCCTCGACCGCCACGGGTCCGCTGAGCATGTGCGCCACCGACAGGTCGACGTCGCGTACGTCCTTGGCGGTGTCGCTGTTGAGGATCTGGCCGTCGGTCCATTCGCGGCATTCGATGCGGATCGAGGTGTCGGGCGGGACGGTGGCGACGGCGGGGATGTCGGGGTGCCAGCGGTTGTGTCCCGGCGCGGCCTGGTCGCGCATGGATCGGGACTGGTCGACGGAGAAGACGACGTCAGGCATGGGACGGCTCCCGTTCTTTGGGGACGCGGGCGTACATCCACAGGCCGCCGAAGGCGACGACGCAGACGCCCGCCAGGATGAGCGCGAGGGTGGCCGAGGGGGTGTAGCGGCCGGTGAGCAGGAGGAAGGCGGGGATGACCGCGGTCAGCCAGGCCTCGACGAGCGTCACCCAGCCGGTGTAGCGGGTGAGCTCCGCGCGCCCGAGGCCGAGCACGAGGAAGAAGAGCAGCCACAGGAACGACCACAGCACCCAGATGACCGCGAAGGGGTGGTCGCCCACGACGAAGGCGTTGTGGGCGGCGTAGACGAGCGCGGAGATCGCCACGAACAGGGAGAACCACCCCACGCCCGTGCTGGAGAGCCCGGCCAGCAGGCCGATGCCCACGTAGAGATAGGTGAATCCGAACAGGTAGATGCCGGAGGCGCCCATGATCGTGGGCAGGTCCCCGCCCGCGGTCATGATGATCACAGTGGGCGTCACGACCTGCAGCGCGCCGACGAACAGGTTGAGGATCGCCGCGGCCTTCTCCTCGACCTTGCCGAGCAGCATCATCGCGTTGACGAACAGCACCGCGCCGACGTACAGCAGGCCCACGCTGGCCATCGCCGTCACCTCCTGACGACTCGGGGCTCGTGCGCGCTGGCCTCCTGCGCGTCCAGGGCCCGCCGCAGCCCCGGCGTGATCTGGCGTACGGCCGGCGGCGAGAACCGCCGGGCCGCGGCGGCGCCGCATCCTTCGCAGGCGGCCTGCTCGGGCGCCTGCCCGATCGGGTGCCGGGCGTCGAAGGGCCCGCAGGTCCGGCACGTGTACTCGTAGACAGCCATGGTCACTCCTCCGCCCAGATACTTCACACAGAAACTATTATCCTGGGAAGTATTGTCAAGACCTCAGAGTTGCTGCAGCACGCGGAAGTCCATGCCTTCGGCCTCCGCGAGGAACACCGCCTGCTCCAGATGCCGCCCGCGCATCCGCATCGTGCCCCGCGGGCCCTCGTACACCAGTCCCTCGGCGATCCGCCCGATGCTGCGCAGGTCCAGCTCCCCCGCCCGGTTGAGCAGTTCACCCAGCAGCAGCACGCCCTCGAAGCAGGACTCCCCCATGCTGTTGAGCACCGGCGCGTCGGGCCCGAACCTGGCGTGGTAGCGCCCGCCGAGGTCGAGGCTGCCCGCGGTCCCCAGGCCCTCGAAGAATCCCGCCGCCGAGTACAGCCCGCGCGTGCTGGCCGCGCCGGTCGCCATCAGCATGTTCTCGTCCATCAGCGGGCTGAAGCGCACGTGGTCGCGGTCGAGCCCGGCAGCGGCGAAGGCCCGGTTGAAGGCCACCGCGTCCTGGCCGACGAGCAGCATGAGCACACCCTCGCCGCGCCCCCGGGCGATCCGGCCGAGCGCGCCGCCGAAGTCCTCGGTGCCCAGGCGCACGTAGATCTCGTCCACGATCTGGCCCCGCGCCTGCCTGACATAGCGGCGGGCGGCCCTGGCCGACTCCCTCGGCCACACGTAGTCGTCGCCGACCACCGTCCAGCGCCGGACACCGAGCTCCTCGGCCATCCAGCGCAGCGCCGGGCGCAGCTGCCGCCCCGGCGTCTCGCCGGTCAGGAAGACCCACGGGGTGTGCTCGCCGCCCTCGTAGAGCGGGGTGTAGAGGTACGGCACGCGCCCGGCTATCCGGGGGGCGACGGCCTGCCGTACCGCGGAGATGTGCCAGCCCGTGACGGCCTGCACCTCGCCCGCGGTGATCAGCCGGTCGACCTCGCCGGCGACCTCGCGCGGCGGGCGGCCGCCGTCGACCACGCGGAAGACCAGCTCGCGGCCGAGCAGCCCGCTTCTGGCGTTGATCTCGTCGGCGGCCAGCCTGGCGCACAGCTCGCAGGAGGGACCGAAGATGCCGGCCGGGCCCCGCAACGGGATCACCAGGGCTACCGCGAGAGTGTCCATGGCGCGCCCCTTTCGCGGTCACTTTATCCGCGAAGTATTTGCGCGTGAACTGTTAATCTGGAGTGAACATGGAGACAGCACGCCTGCTCACGCTCGCCGAGCGCCAGTTCACCCAGCGGATCTCGACCGCGCTCACCTCGGTCGGCGGCACGGTCGATCAATGGCGCGTGCTGGGCCTGCTCGCCGACGGCCAGGGGCACCCGATGACGCAGGTGGCCGAGCACGTCATCCTCGCCGCGCCGACCGTAACCAAGATCGTGGACAAGCTGGTGTCCCAGGGGCTGGTGTACCGGCGGGTCGACGACGCCGACCGGCGGCGGGTGCTCATCTACGCCTCGGCCCGCGGCAAGGCGGCCCTGCGGCGGTGGGACACGGCCGTCGAGGGCGAACGCGCCCGGCTGGAGCAGGAGGCGGGCGAGGACCTGGCCCAGCTCGCCGAGGTCCTGACCAGGATCGTCGCCCGCCTGCGCTGACCTACGCGCCTTTCTTCCAGATCTGGCTGAGCAGGTCGGTACCGCGGATCACCTGCACCCGCCACGGCTCCAGCCGCAGCACGTGCAGCTTCGGGTCGGTGGGGCTGGTCCAGAAGTTGCCCAGGTTGTAGCCGGCGCCGCGCGGGCTGGTCCTGCGGTACAGGTCCCACACGCGACGCTTGACCTCGACGTCCGTCACCCATTTCGCGACCGTGTCGACGTTCACCGCGTTCTGGCGCGGGGTCCAGTAGGAGAACGTGGTGTGCGGGTTGTTGGCCAGATGCGCCGCCTTCACCGGAGTCCTGTACGTGGCCAGCCAGCCCAGCGGCTCGCCGTCCACCATCTCCCAGATCGGGATCAGCACCCGGGCCCTTGGCCGGTTCCGCTTGTCCACGGTCGTCATGGTGGCGTAGACGATGTCGCCGATGTAGGCCTCGAAGGCGTCCTGGATCTCGCTGAACTTCGTCATGCCGTCTCCTCCAGCACCACGACGGGGATCTCGCCCCTGGCCGCGTTCGCGTAACGCTGGTAGACCGGTTGGCGGGCCACCAGCTTGTTCCACAACCTGCGCCGCTCGGCGCCCTGCGCGGTGTGCGCGCGGACGTGCAGCTTCCTGTCGCCCAACTGGACGTCGGCCTCGGGGTGGGCGACCAGGTCCCGGTACCAGCCGGGCAGGTGCGGTCCCCTTTCCGAACCTGGGCCTATCAGCACCAAGTGACCGTCGTCGGAGCTGTAGGCGTGTGTCGTCGTTCGCAGACGGCCGGTCTTGCGGCCCACTGTCGTGATCACCAAGTCACTCATACGGGCAGCATGGCGGGCGGGACTTCAGCTTTCCTCCAGACCCCCTCTGGGCCCTTAGGCTGCTGTGTCATGTCTGAGGAACTCGCCCGCGTCCACCGGTTCCAGCGGGACTTCAACCTCCGCAAGGCGCGGCGGACGATCGAGGTACCCGGTGGCGTGGCCGTCCTGAACGACCGCTTCCCCGCCTCGCACGACGACAACAAGCTGATCATCTGGGCGGGCGACGACCCCGCCGCCGCCGTCCTGGCGGCCGACGAGGCGCTGGCCGGGCTGGGCCACCGCTACGTCCACGTGCTCGACGACGAACTCGGCGCCGCCTTCGCACCCGCTTTCACCGCCGCCGGGTACGAGCACTCGCCGTACCTCACGATGGTGTTCCGCGGCCAGGTCCCGGCCGGCGTACCCGCCGCGGACGAGCTCGGCCTCGACGAGATGATCTCGGTGCTCCGGGCGAACTGGCGGGAGACGCTGCCCGGCGCCCGCGACGAGGAGGTCGAGGCGCTGGCCCTGCGGATCCAGGACCGCGTGCGCGGCGCCGCGACGGTGGCCTTCCGCGGCGTACGGGCACCGGACGGCGAGGTCGCCGCCCGCGCCGACCTGTACGTGCACGACGACATCGCCCAGATCGAGAGCGTGTACACCGCCGAACGGCACCGCGGCAAAGGCCACGCCCGCACACTCATGCAGTCGATGCTGGCCGAGGCCGCCGGCGCCACCTTGATCTTCCTCTACACCGGAACCGACAACTGGGCCCGCGACTTCTACACCCGGCTGGGCTTCGAGCCCCTGGGCCGCACCCACGGCTTCCTGCGCATCGAGTAGCGGCGGCTCACATTGCCCATCACAGGTGTTTCGCGATATCCGCCGCCTGCGGGACGCCCATGGGTTCAAGGATGTCGAGCGCCTCGCGGCTCAGCGATGCCGCCTCGGCTGTTCGCCCGAGTGCCCGGCATGCGTCGGCGACCGCGCCACGCGCGAGACCTTGCAAGAAGCGGTCGGCAATGCTGTCCGCGATGTCCAGGGCCTGGCGACAGGTTGTCAACGCCTCCTGGTCCTCGCCCTCCGCGAGGTAGCAGTGACCGAGATCCATCAAGACCTCACACTCGGAGATCCGATCGCAGCCCTCTCTGACGAGTTCCAGGGCGTACAGATGTCGATCCACCGACTCTGCGAGACGACCCAGCTTCCGGTAGACCCGTCCGATCCCGTTGGCCGCACACGCCTCGAATCTGCGCTGACCGATCTCCTGGTTCAGCCGGACCGCACGCTCATAGAATTCCAGAGCCGTCGCCGAGCTTTGCAGACTGTCATATACATCACCCACCAGTACCAGTGTGTAGCCTTCGTCGCTGCGGTTACCATGAGCGCGATCGAAATCCAGACATCTATTCAGACTGTGCAGAGCCTCCGTGTAGCGCCCCACCCGATGGTAGGCAATTCCCAAGGTGACGGTCGCGGATATCTCACCCTGCTCGTTGTCCTGCTGACGGTACAGATCGATCGCCCGCACGCTATCGGCTATCGCTTGCTTGAATTCGCCCGTCCAGAGACGGCTGTAGCCTATCCGGTTCAGCGCATATGCCTCGCTTGCGAGGTCTCCGACTGCTCGGCTCAGGTCCAGCGCCTGTTGTTGGAAATCGATGCACTCCGGCATGCGGCCGGTCATCAGGTTAGCCGCACCCAGTGCGTTCAGGACACGCCCTTCGCCATCTCGGTCCTCGAGTTCCCGCACCGCCCGCAGCGCCAGTTCGAGGCTGGTCAGCCAGTCATCGACGTGGTTTCTGAGATAGAAGAAGTAGTCCAGGATCTCGACAAGCTGCCACACGTGAGCATTCGCGCCATGTCGCGCGGCACACCGGATCACCGACATCAGCACCCGGTAACGGGCATCAAGCCATGCCGCGGCCGCGTCGAAATCGTCGAAAGCCGGCAGTTCATACCCGCCGGACACGTTGACGAGATCGACCTGCACCGTAGTCGTGTACAGCGCATCCATGGCCGCCTTGGTGGTCTGGAGAAACCAATCGAACAACCGGAACAGGGCCGTGCGCCGGACTGACTCATCGTCATGAGCATGAGCGCAATCGCGGGCGTAAAGCCACACGAGATCGTGAAGCGCATAACGCCCCCCATCGCCCCGGTGGACAAGATGAGCGGCGGCCAGCACCCGCATCGCGGAATCTACTTCTCGCCGGGACTCACCCGCCATGGCGACGATCTCTTCGACTCCGACATCAGGACCTGGATGCAGGCCCATCAACCGGAAAATTCTTCGGTGCCGCTCCGCGATCCTCCGGTAGGACGAGTTGAACGCGTCCCGGACACCGACACTTGGGTCGCCTTCGACTTCCAGCGCGGTCAGCCGGTTCTGCCCGATGAAGCCGGCGACAAAATCGACCATACGCATATCCGGTTGTTCCGCCAGCTGCGCCGCGGCCAGGCGCAGCGCGAGTGGCAGGTATCCGCAGAGCTGAGCCAGTTCTCCGGCCGCCGCCTCCTCGCGGGCCACCCGCTCACGGCCCAAGATCTCGGCCAGTAGCGCCACGGCCTCTTCCGCCGACATCACGTCGAGGGTGACGGCACGGACGTCGTGCGTGACCGCGAGCCCACGCAGGGAGTCTCGGCTCGTGACGACCACCCTGCACACGGATGAGCCCGGCAGCAAAGGACGGATCTGGTCCGCCTTGGCCGCGTTGTCCAGCACTACCAGCAGACGCCGGTCGGCCAGCAATGATCGGTACAGGGCTTCACGCTCGCCAGGCCCGCTTGGGATCGCGTCCTGTGCCACGCCGAGCCCATAGAGGAGTTGATACAGGGCCTGTGCGTTCGTCACAGGCTCCCCCGGCGAGTAGCCGCGCAGGTCGAGGTAGAGCTGCCCATCCGGAAACTCGGACGCGACCTGGTGGGCCCAGTGTGTCGCGAGCGCGGTCTTGCCGACCCCGGGCGCGCCGGTGACAACGGCGATCGCCACCGCCGGTGGCTTGTCGAGCACGAGCAGATCAAGTTCGCGCAAGCCCTCGTCACGTCCGGTGAAGCGGGCGACGTCGGCCGGCAACTGGCGGGGGACCGGAGCGCGTTGCAGGACAGCACTACGCACCACGTCCCCCACGGGGGCTGCGGTAAGGATCATTTGATGCAGATCCGATAGCTCCTGGCCCGGTTCCAGGCCCAGTTCCTGACGCAGGTGATGACGCGCGATCCGGTATTCCTCCAGCGCCTCCGCGGTGCGGCCCGAGCGATGAAGCGCAGTCATCAGCTGGCCGCGCAGTCGCTCTTGCAAGGGATGTTCCACCGCGAGATGCCGCAGCTCGCTGATCAGATCCGCATGCCGATCCAGGGCGAGGTCGGCATCGATCCGGTCGGCGAGGGCGGCCACGCGAAGCTCGTCGAGGGCGGCGCCATCGGTGAGCATCAATTCGTCCCGCGTCCCCGCGAGCGCGGGGCCTCGCCACAGAGCCAGGGCCTCACGCAGTTGGTGTGCCGCCTGTTGATGATCACCGGCAGCGAACGACGTACGTGCCGCGCGTGTACCGGCGGTGAATGTCTCAAGATCGGAGCCGCCCGGCGGCACGTTGAGCCGGTAGCCCGTTGGCATCCCCGACAAGTGCGTGGCCGTACGTAACAGCCGGCGCAGCGACCACACGTGGTTGTGCAGCAGCTTCCGGCTGGAGGCCGGGATCTCAGTCCCCCATAACGCGGTCAGCAGCCGATCGTGTGACACCACCTGGTTCGCCTTGAGCACCAAGACGGCCAGGAGGGTCCGCTGTTTCTGCCCGACGATGGAGATCGAGCGGCCATCTCGCCACAAGTCCACCGGCCCCAAGATCCGGTACTCCACCTTGCCTCCCAGCGACTCAGAAGCTGCTCTCGCAGGTGCCGCCACGGCCCGCACAGGATCACCGCGGCCTCAAACCACCCCTGGGCACCAGATCCACGCCACAAGATCGAGAGTAATGGAGGTCAAGATCAAGAGCGTCGGGTCCCATCCTGCCACCGAGCCATGTGCCCTTTCAGCATCGGGCCGTCGACGATGCCCCGGGGTACGCCCACATCGATTGGAGGCAGGGTGCACTTATCACCCCGCACAACCCACCGCCGCGCACGAGTACGGCGGCAAGGCGCGTTAGGGCGGGCCACGACGGTGTTCGTCGTGGCTGCCCTGGCGCTTCCCACAACCCTTGACGCACGGGCGGAAACCTCCCCTCCCGTCGCCGCGCGTACGGCGTCACCCACCAAGTCCAGCTCAACGGCCGCACCCGTCACGGAGCGGCCAGACCGCGTATCAGCTTCGCTGGCGGCGCGACTGCAGAGCAGCCGGGTGCTGATCGGCGAGGAAACAACCGAGTCCAGCGCCTCATACGCCAACCCGGACGGCACCATCACCGTCGAGACGGCAAGCGATCCGGTCAGGGTCCGGCAGGGCGACGGCTGGGTGCCCATCGACATGTCGCTGGTCAAGCGAGGTGCGGCGCTGACGCCGAAGGCCGCCGGAGCCGAGTTCTCACTGGAGTTCTCTCCTGGCGGCGCGGGACCGTTCGCGAAGATGACCCGCGCGGACGGCAAGTTCATCGCGCTGTCGTGGCCCAGCCCCCTGCCCGCCCCGCGAATCGAAGGTACGAAGGCGATCTATGCCGGCGCGGCGGGCATCCCGGGCGCGGACCTTGTCGTCACCGCCCTGCCGACCGGCTTCCGGCACGATGTCGTGTTGCGCGAGCGTCCTGCCGGACCCGTGGAATTCAGAATGCTCGTTCAGAACAAGGGCCTGAGCCTGGCCGAAGATCGGCAGGGCGGGCTCACGGTCACTGACTCCAAGGGCAAGCCGGTCGCATCCGCCCCTGAACCCGTGATGTACGACAGCCCCGATACACAGGCGAAACCAGGCGCGGAAACCGGAAAGATCGACACCAAGGTCGTCGTCAAGAACTCCCAGAGGTTCCTGGTGCTGCGACCGGACGCGAACTTCCTGGCCGACCCGGACACGCGATATCCCGTGACGGTCGACCCGACGATCACCCTCACTTCCACGGCGAAACGGACGATCCTCGGCCCTTACTCCACCACCAGCAGTTTGGCCGACACCGTCGTCGGCAATTTCGACGACTCGACCAGGCGCGAATTCAGCCGGGTCCTGCTGAAGTTCGACACGAGTTCCCTGAGCGGCAAGACGGTGACGGACGCCAAACTGCAGTTGACCAGCTCCGACTCGTGGGGCTGCGTCGCGGCGCAGAACATCAAGGCACAGCGGATCACCTCCGCCTGGACCGCGTCCAGCACGTACTGGGCCAACCAGCCGTCCACCACGACGAGTGGTGAGCAGCAGGCCCAACAGCCCGGCCAGTGCAGCAGTGACTCCTCCGTCCCTGAAGGGACGTGGACCTGGCCGATCACCGACATCGCCAAGGCATGGTCCGGCGGCGCCGCCGGACACGGGGTGATGCTGAGACTCGTCACCGAACACCCCGTGCTGCACGAGAACCAGTACAGCCGCTCTTTCAGCACGCCGACGCTGGTCGTCACCTATGGCTCGACTCCTTCGATAGAGAACGTGCGCACAGCGCCGGTGTCCACCAACGCCGGAACCGTCTACACCAACACCACCAAGCCCACGCTGTTCGCGTTCACCAAAGATCCCGATAGCGGCCTGCTGAGAGTGGACTTCGACGTCGAGCACGATCCTGCCGCGCCGAGCCAAGGCAGCGGCCAGGTATGGACCGGCGCCGTAGACGGCGTATCGGCCGGAGCCGAAGCGAAGGTCAGTGTTCCGGCCGGTCAGCTCGCCGATGGCGGGAAGTACCGCTGGCGCGCCCGCGCCTTCGACGGTACCGATCAGTCGGCCTGGTCGTCATGGCGTTCATTCACCGTCGACGCCACGGCTCCCGAGGTGCCCGCCATCGAATGCCCGATCCCGGAAGGCGCATGGGCCTCGCCCGTCTCCAGCGACGAATACACCTGCATGCTCTCCGGCACCGGGGACACGAACAGCTTCTGGTGGGGGCTGGACGACCCGTCCACGCCGGCGCTGGCGAAGCTGACCAGCGGTAACTCCAACTACGCACTCGACCTGGACAAGATCTCCCAGGGCTGGCACACCCTGTACGTCAAAAGCAGGGACAGGGCGCACAACAGATCCGAAGTGGTTGCCTACGCCTTCGGTGTGACACCCGGCGGAATCCTGGGCCTGTCGGATGAGAGTCACACCTTCCGGTATCTGCCCTTGAGCGCGACCGCCCCGCCCGGCCGTACCGGCGTGCGGTATGAGATGACCAACATCGGAGTCGAGGACTTCCAGCCGCTCCCGGTGGGAGACGTCAGCGTGCCGGGCACCGGAACGCCCATCACGGGCTGGCCGCAGACCCGCACCGACTCTTCCGCTCCCTTTGGCCAGCTCACCTGGGACGTGGCCAAGTCTCTGCGGAACTATCCCAGCTTCGCGGGCGTGGTGAAGCTCCGTGCGTGCTTCACCGGTGGCCCCGGCGCGGGCGAGTGCACCAATCCGATCGAGGTCATCCTCGACAAGTCAGCGTTCGGCGGCTCCTACGGCACCGCCGACGTCGGATTCGGACAGGTCGCGTTGCAGTCCGGAGACTTCTCCCTCACCGTCACCGATGCCAGCGCGTTCGACATCAATGTCGCGAGAACGGCGAACACGCTGGAGCCGAGCCCCGAGCGGGAGGACGAGCTTCTCGACGAGAACCGGATCTTCGGCCCCGGATGGCGAGCGGGATTCCCCGCGGGCCTCGGTGACGCGGACTTCGCGCTGGATGGAACTGACGATTCCAACGCGATCCAATTCGTGGGCCCGGACGGTGAGACGAGAACCTACGTCGCCGGCGGCTCCGGCTTCGTCGGTGTCGGGGAAGCCGCGGATGGTTCCCGGGTCGTGGTGGACACGGCCAAGGGGACGCTGACGCTGACCGACCGCTACGGCACCACGACCACGTACACCAGGCAGGGGATCTCCGGTCGATGGGTGGTTACCGCCGTGGAGTCATCCGCGGCCGAATCGCTGACCACGTACACCCGTGACATCGCAGGACGCGTGACTCGCGTCCTGGCTCCAGCGGCGGCAGGCGTGACCTGTGGCGCGCAACTGCGGGCAGGCTGCCGGGCGCTGGACCTGTCCTACGCTTCCACGACAACCGCCACGGGAGTCGGTTCCGGGTGGGGTGACTTCGCGGGGCAGGCGAAGCAGGTGTCCTTCACGGCGTTCGATCCGGTGACCAACGCCATGAAGACGACCGTGATGGCCACGTACGCCTACGACTCCACCGGTCATCTGCGCAAGGTCACCGACAGCCGCACGGGCTTGGAGACGATCTACTACTACAACGCCGAGGGCCGGCTGTCTCAGGTCAACCCGCCTGGCCTCACGCCATGGCGGCTTGAATACGACAATCGGGGACGGCTGGCGCACACACAGCGCGAAGCCGGCGACAACGATCTGACACACGCGGTCGCCTATGACGTACCCATCGGCGGCGGCACCGCCCCTCTCGACATGACCTCCGCGCAAACCGCCAGGTGGGGTCAGACTCGCGGGCTTCCGCAGGTCGGAGCGGCAGCCTTCCCGCCCTCCCGCACCCCCGTCCGTGGCGGAGACGGCGCCTACCATCCCTCGGCCGCCGACTGGGAGTACGGCCAGCTGACGTACATGGACGTCTTCGGACGCCCCGTGAACACGGCCTCATACGGAGCCGGGGCCTGGCAGATCGGGGCCAGCCATTTCGACACCAAGGGCAACATCGTTTGGAGCCTGACCGCGGACAACCGAGCTCAGGCACTCACCCCGCAGGCGAACACCGACCCCTATGTGGCGGCACGTGCGGACACGGCGGAACGAGCCAACCTACTCGCCACCGTGAGTGTGTTCTCGCCGCACAGTGACCTGCTCACGTCGACGAAGCCGGCACATCCCGTGCTGCTGGCCTCCGGCGATCTGGTGTCGGCACGCCAGCACACCACATCGGCCTACGACGAGGGCAAGCCGTCGAGCGGCAGCGAGTACCACCTGGTGACCACGACCACGACGGAACCGCTTGTCCTCGACGGGACGTCCACGCCCGGCCCCGCTGACGTGCTCACGAACAAGAAGGGCTACGACCCGATCAAGGCGGGCGACCCCTCCGGCTGGACCTTGCGCCAGGGGACCAGCGACACCACGGTCATGCCCGGCCAGGACGACATCGTTCATCGTGTCCGCTACGACGCTTCCGGGCGAAAGATCGAATCCCGGATGCCCAAGTCGGATGGCACCGACGCGGGCAGCACGATAAGTAGCTACTACACAGCCGGAGCACACCCAGGTGTTGCCGCATGCGGCAACAAGCCTCAGTGGGCGACGCTGCTCTGCCAAACCGGGCCCGCTGCCCAGCCGTCCGGAATGCCGCTTCCCGTCTCGACCATGACGTACGGGTACTACGGCCAGCTGTCCGGCAAAACCCAGATATCCGGGGCGACAACCCGGACGTCCATGTCGACGTTCGACACCGCCGGTCGGCTGTCCAAACTCAAGGTCGAGGTAACCCCTGCTGCAGAAGGCGGCACCCCCGTACCGGAGATCGCCTACACCTATGACCCCGCCACGGGAGCTCCCACGACGGTGAGCGCCGGCGGCAGAACCGTGACCACCGGACACGACACGCTCGGCCGGATGACAACCCACACCGACGCGTCCGGCAATACCGCCACCTACAGCTACGACGCCTTCGGGCGGACCGCGACCATCAATGATGGAAAGGGAACCTCCAGCTTCGTCTACGACGGCACCGACGCCCTCGGCAAGGCGGAGCGTCGCGGCAAGGCCACCCGAGTCGACGTGACAGGGGTCAGCAGCTTCGGATACGCGTATGACGCCGACGGTCGCACGGTCAGCGAGGTCCTGCCTGGCGGACTCAACAGCCTCACACGTTTCGACAACGCCGGAGACCGCACCAACCTCGACTATGTCAAGAACGGGGCGACCTGGCTGAGCTTCACCGCAACCTCCGACGTGATGTCCCGGACGGCGCGGGCGGGGAGTCCCGCCAGCCATCAGCGCTACACCTACGACGCCGCGGCACGGCTCACCAAGGTCCAGGACACCTACACGGGCGCTTGCACCACCCGGGTCTACGGATTCGACAAGAACACCAACCGCACCAGCCTGACCACACACCCGTCGGCGACCGACGGCTCATGCTCCACGTCGACCTCGCCGACGACAGAGACCCATACCTACGACACCGCCGACCGGATCACCGATCCCGGATACAGCTACGACAATCTCGAGCGGGTGGTGACCGTCCCCGGCACGCAAATCGCCGGCGGTCAGCCGCTCACGAGTGGCTACCACGCCAACGACATGGTGGCTTCACTCACGCAGGTGGGCCGAACTCAGACCCTCACTCACGACCCCCTCGGCCGCATTCTGACTCAAAGCGACAGCGCGGGCACGGCGACCAACCACTACTCATCGGGCTCCGACTCACCTGCTTGGACGTCCGAACCGAACGGCTCGTGGACCCGCTATCTGTCCGGGCCCAACGGAATGATGGCGACCCTGGGTAGCGACGGTGCTCTAGAGCTCCAGCTGGCGAATCTGCACGGCGACGTCGTCGCCACCGCCGGCATCAGCTCCACAGGGATCGATTCATACGCCGAATACAGCGAGTACGGATCCCCTCGGCAGGCCGCCGGTGAGACCCAACGGTACGGCTGGCTCGGCGCCAAGCAGCGCGCAGCCGACGCCGTAGGCGGCATCGTCCTCATGGGGGTGCGGCTGTACAACCCGGCGACCGGCCGCATGCTCCAGTCCGATCCGGTCGCCGGCGGATGTGCCAACCGTCAGGACTATGCGCTCCAGGATCCGATCAACGGCCTCGACCTTGACGGGCGCAAGTGCTTCGGAGGCACATACCGAAAGTTCGACGACGACCGATTCCAATCGTGTATGGCGAATGTCCAAGGGCTGCTCGCCATTGCGCTCGGCGTATGCGCGGTGGCGTGCGCCGGCACGCTCGGCATCGGATGCGGGCCCTGCTTCGCAGGTGTCGCGGCGTGGTATGTGGTCTCGGTCGGAATCTGTCACGCGACGTCGTACAAGACCTGCTGCAAGGAGCAACGAACAAAGAAGCAGTACGACCGGAAGTGTGTCAAGAAGAAGAAGGGGAAATGCGTGCGCTGGCGGAACGCGGACACTTACAAAGAAGTGGCATACGCGGGGCCCGAGGTGTGCTGGTAGCGCTTCTGGCACGGTGACCTGACGGCTGACCACTGATACTTGCGCGTGCCCGGGAGACCACACGCGCAAGTATCACCCCCCGAGACCTGATCGGAATCCCGCCGTGAAGTCCCTGCTCAAGAGTGTTCCGCTGTGGCTGACGGTCGCCGCGGCTCTCCAAATGCTGGCCTGCCGTCACAACATTCCTCCGTTGTCGGTCGGGGCGGCCTTATGCGTGCTGGGCGCCGGAATCGTCGCCGCAAAATATCGCGCCGCGTCCGGCGTGCGTGACAACGCCGGTGGTGCGTACGTTCTGGCTGGGGCCATAACCCTCTGGGCAGGCTGCGCCCTTCATATACCCCCCACCATCTCGACCCTGCTCGCATTCACGCTGTTCGGTGTCGGTGCCGGAGTGAGCCTCAAATCCAGCAGAGAGCACCACCTCGGAGGAGAGCCATGACGATCAATGTGCTCTTTCATACCCGTGTTGTGCGGGGTGTCCAAGATCGCCTAGGGTGGACGCTTCCGCCAGAGGCAGGGGGCCGCTGCGTGCCGAAGCGTCACCCGGCGTCACCCGACGACTGGTCGGTCGCCTACACCCGGACCGTCGCCGGCAACATCCGCGCCCACCGCGAACGCCGCCGCATGTCCGTGCAGGCGCTCGCCGATCGTTGCACCGCCCTGGGCTATCCGCTCGAACGTACGAACCTGAACAAGCTGGAGTCCGGCGGCCGCGCGTCCATGTCCGTGGCGGAGCTGCTGGTGCTGGCCCGCGCGCTCGACACCCCGCCCATGTTGCTCCTCGTCCCCCTGCACGACGAGCCGGTGGAGATCCTGCCCGGCGTCGAGGCGCCCGCCACCGAGGCGGCCGCGTGGCTGGACGGTACCGCTCCGGCCCCCGACGCCGACGACACCGAGGCGGGCGAAGAGCGGCGTGACGCGTTACGGCTGCTGCGCGACCACCACCGCGCCGTCGAGGAGTGGACGTCGCGCTCGCGTGCCGCACGCACAGCGGGTACGCGCGCCGCCGACGCCCAGGACCCCAACCAGCGGGAGTGGAAGGAGGCGGCCCACCAGCACGCCGAGCAGGCGCGCCACGCCGCCGACCGGCTGGGCTTCCTGCGCGACGGCATGCGGCTGCGCGGCGTACCCCTGCCGGAACTGCCGCCCGGCCTGATCCACCTCGTCTAGTCCGCCTGGAGAAAGGCGAGTACGGCCAGCACGCGGCGGTGGTCGTCGCGGGCCGGTGGCAGGGTCAGCTTGGTGAAGATGTTGCTCACGTGCTTCTCCACGGCCCGATCGCCCACCCGCAGCAGCCGCGCGATGGCCGTGTTCGAGCGGCCCTCCGCCATCAGCGCCAGCACGTCACGTTCGCGCCCGGTCAGTACGGCCAGCGGATCCCTGCGCCGCCCGGCCCGCATCAACTGGGCCACGACCTCGGGGTCGAGTGCGGTGCCTCCGGCGGCCACGCGGTCGAGCGCGGCCAGGAAGTCCTCGACCGCCGAGACCCGGTCCTTCAGCAGGTAGCCGACGCCGCCCGGGTTGCCGGTCAGCAGTTCGGTGGCGTAGCGGGTCTCGACGTACTGCGAGAACAGCAGGATGCCGACGCCCGGGTGGGTTCCGCGGAGCGCGATGGCCGCCCGCAGGCCCTCGTCGGTGTAGCCGGGCGGCATCCGGATGTCGACCACGGCCAGGTCGGGCGGGTGTTCGGCCACGGCCGCCCACAGTTCCTCGGCCCTGCCCGCCTCGGCCACCACCGTGTGCCCGTGGTACGTCAGCAGCCTGGACAGCCCGGCCCTGATGATGGCCGAGTCCTCGGCGATCACGATGCGCACCCCGGTCACCGCCGGTGCGGCAGTTCGACCACCGCCGTGGTGGGCCCGCCCGGCGGGCTGGTGACGCTCAACCGGCCGTCGACCGGGCGCAGGCGATTGGCCAGTCCGTCCAGCCCGCCGCCGGGGGTGGGGGCGGCGCCGCCGTACCCGTTGTCATGGACGCGCAGCACCAGAACGGACGGCTCGCCGCGCACCTCGATCGCGGCGCTGGTGGCGTGGCTGTGCTTGAAGACGTTGGCCAGCAGTTCGGCGGCGCAGAAGTACAGGATGCTCTCGGTGGCGCGGTCGGCGCGCCGCGGCATGGTCACGCTGACCTCGACCGGGATGCCGCCCCGTGACGTGGCCAGCGTGGTCAGCGCGGTGTCCAGGCCGTGGTCGAGCGCGGGCGGGTGGATGCCCTTGGCCAGGTCGCGCAGCTCGGCCACGGCGGCGCCGGCGTTCTGGCGGGCCAGGTCGAGGAGCTCGCGGGCCTGGTCGAGCTGGGTGGCGTCCCGCAGGAGCTTGCCGGCGGTGATCAGGTCCATGGTGACGGCGACCATACGCGCCTGGGCGCCGTCGTGCAGGTCGCGTTCGATCCGGCGCAGGGTGGCGGCGGCGTCGTCGACGGCCTGGGTGCGGGTGCGTTCGAGGTGGCGCAGGCGGTCCGCGCCCGTCGGGGTCAGCAGGGCTCTGGCCAGGAGGCGTTCGAGCGCGATCGTGCCGCGGACCGCCCAGGGGGCGCAGGCCAGCAGGAGGACACCCGCGCACGCGGCGAGCAGGGAGCGGGGCCAGTCGCTGAGCGGGAATCCGCCCCATACCTGGATGAGGCCGCCGATATGCCGCCATAGGGGGTACGCGAGCTCGGCCGCGCCGGCGGCCCAGAAGAGCAGGGCGGCGGAGAAGGACAGCAGCGCGGTGAGGGGTTTGAGCAGGGCGAAGGCCACCGCCCGCCAGCCCGCTCCGTGCTTGAGCCGGGCGGCCGGCCATCCTCCGGGGCCCGGTCCCGGCGGGGTCTCGATCCGGGTGCCGAGCAGGCTCGCCTGGCGGCGCCGTTCAACTGCCGCGAACCATCCCGCCAGATCGGCCGCGGCGGCCAGCAACGGCAGTCCGGCGAGCACGACCGCCAGCGTCAGACCGGGGATGAGCAGCACGCCCACCCCCACCAGCCCGGCCACCGCGATCGGCAGCGCGGTGACGGCATAGCGGAATTCCGCCCAGATGCGTCGCACGTTCCCAGCCTGCCAAGGATCACGCCCGTGTCCATCGGGTAAACCGAACCATCGACGGCCGGGCGGCACGATCGCCCGCGCGGCGCCGGATTCCTAGCGTCGGCGGCATGCTGACACCACTGATGCTCACCCTCGCGCTGCTCGCGCCGCCGCCCCAGGACGCCTCGTTGCGACGCGACCTGGACGCCTCGTTGGGACGCGACCTGGACGCCTGGTTGCGACGCGACCTGGACGCCGTACGGGATCTGGGCGTGATCGGCGCGGTCGCCGAGGTCCGCGACGGCGCGCGTCATCTGAGCGCGCGCACCGGCGTGGCCGACCGCGCCACCCGGCGCCCGGTCCCCCGCCGGCCGCAGATCCGCGTCGCCAGCGCCACCAAGGCGTTCACCGCCACCGTTCTCCTGCAACTTTCTGCCGAGGGCCGCCTCGCCGTGGACGACTCCGCCTCCCGATGGCTGCCCCGCCTCGACCCCCGGATCACCGTCCGCCACCTGCTCCAGCAGACCAGCGGCCTGGCCGACGACGACCATCCGGGCTCGGTCACCGAGGAGGGCTACCTGCGCCACCGCCTGGACACCGTCACGCCGCACCAGGTCGTCGAGCGCGCGCGGAAGCTCTTCGACCCCGGCACGGGCTGGAACTACGCCAACGTCAACTCGGTCATCGCCGGGATGATCATCGAGAAGGTCACCGGGCAGAGCTGGGAGCGGCAGGTCACCGACCGCGTGATCGTCCCGCTCGGCCTCACGTCGACGTACGCGCCCGACCCCGTCCCCTACCTCGCCGGCCCCCACCTGACCGGATACCGGCAGTTCGCCGAGCGCGGCCGCCTCGTCGACACGACCGTGGCCAACCAGAGCGCCCACCGCGCCGCCGGGGACCTCATCAGCACGCCCGGCGACCTGGCCCGGTTCTTCACCGCCCTGGTCACCGGGAAGCTGCTGCGACCCGCGCAACTGGCCGAGATGCGGAAGACGGTGCCGGTCAGCCCCTTCTACCAAAAGCTCCTACCCGGCATGAGGTACGGCCTGGGCCTCATGTGGTTCCCGCTGACCTGCGGCAACGGCTACTGGACCCACTGGGGCGACGCGCTCGGCTACTCCACCCGCGGCGGCGTCACCCCCGACGGCCGCCGAGTGGTGATGGTGCACACGAACACCAACGGCGACGCCCTCCAGGCCCGCTTCCACCGGAAACTGCACCCGCTGGTGGACCGCGCCCTGTGCGGAGGCCGCTCATGATCGCCATGGCCTTGGCTCTGGTCCTCGCTCCCCCACGAGGTCGAGCGGATCCCCCGCACCGGCTCGATCGGCGTACTCGCCGTGACCAGTGACGGCGACCGAGCGCGGGCGGGCGTCGCCGTACGCCGCACCGCCAGAAAGATCCCCTTCAACGCCCGCTTCCGCATCGCCAGCGGCACCAAGGCGTTCACCGCCACCGTGCTCCTACAGCTTTCTGCCGAAGGCCCGGCTCAACGCCCGAGCGAAGCGAGGACGGCTGACCGGGGTGGGCTCCAGCGGCGACATGCTCGCGCACCACCACCTCGCCCGTGCAGCCGCATCAGCGCGGCCCCTCGGAGATCTTGACGCCGGTGGTGCCGCATGTTGTGATCCACGCATGCGCTATTTCGTACTGATTTAGTAGGAAATGAGGCGGTTGTGAGGTTACTCCAGCGTGCCGCTGCGGTTGTCATGCTCCTGGTGAGCGCGGCGGGCATCCAGGTCGTGCAGGGCGGACCGGCGCAGGCGGCTCTGCCCACCGCCGCCGTCGCGCTCGGCGACAGCTTCATCAGCGGAGAGGGCGCGGGGAACTACCAGCCCGTCGTCGACGCCTCCGGTACGGCACAGTCCTTCCCCGGCTGGTCGGCGGCCAACAGCAACGCCTACTTCTGTCACCGGTCGGCGAACGCCTCGGTGTTCGCGGCGGCGCTCCCGGGCATTCAGCAACGTTTCAACCTCGCGTGCTCCGGCGGCCAGCCGGCCGACATCGCCGCCCCCTCAAGCGCCCGGACCGGGGGCCGTACCGTCGCCTCGCAACTCGATCAGCTGCGCGCCGTCGCCCAGACGCACGACATCGACGTCGTCCTCGTCGGCCTCGGCTCCAACAACACCCAGTTCACCTTCGGCGACGTGGCCACGCTGTGCGCCAACCGCTTCATCGCCGACGCCTGGACAGGCTGGTGGGAGTTCTGGGCCTATCTAGGGGGCCCGGTGCCGCAGAAGCCCTGCAGCGCCTCGGACCTGGCCACCGGCACCGAGGTCGCCGCCGCCACCACCGAGACCACCGCGGCCCTGCGCCAGATCCTCGACACCCTCGCCCAGATCGACGCCGACGGTACCCACCAGGTGATTCTGCAGACCTACACCAACCCGCTGCCCCCCGACCTCGCCTCGCGTTATCACGAGGAGGACAACCGCTCCGACACCCGCGACAAGTTCCGCGCCCTCGGAGCCGAACGGTACGCCGCCGGTTGCCCGATCCACCGCGCGAGCCTCGCTCCCGGGCACGTGTTCTCCGAGAACCTCGGCTCCTTGGTCAGGAACGCGCACAGCACACTGGCAGCCGAACGCCCGGCGGCCGATCTGCGCGTACTGGACGTCCAGCGGGCCTTCGACGGCGCCAGGCTCTGCGAGAACCCCGACAGCCCGGCGAGCGCGCTAGCGACGCCGGTCCGGGTACAGGACGGACCGTCCGGCACGTTCATCACCAGCCTGTCCGGCTGGGACAAGATCGATATCCAGCGGGCGGCGAACACATGCGTCACCCACTTCCAGACCTGCCAGGAGTCGTGGCACCCGAACGCCGCGGGCCACGCCGTGCTCGGCCAATGCCTGACCGCCGCCTCCGCCGCGGCGCCCCGCACGACCATCGCGTGCGCCCGCAACGCGAACGGCACGCTCACCATCTCCTGACGCCTCCTCGACTTCGCGTCCGGCCATCTGGAGCCGGACGCGAACCTGAATGGGTTTTGTCGGGTAGCTGATGAGCGTGTGCGATACGCGCAAGGCGGTGGCTTCAGCCCCGGGAACGGATATGACGAGAAGCGGCCGGGAGGTTCGCGCACAGCGAGAAGAACACACCCCGAGAGGGCAGGCGTGCTGAATGCCAGGCTGATCGTGGTGGGTCAACATCGGCGCTCCCTCCTTCGGCGTCCGCCCCCGGGATGCCCCGCGACGCCCTTGGTACCGACGGCCTCGATTGCTCAGGTTCTTTGGTGGCGGCGGGGCTCAGTCGTTGGTGGACGCCTCTGGTCCAGTCGTGGCGTACCGGGCGGCGATGGTGCGGACGGCCTCGTCGACTACCTGAGCGACGCGTTCGGCGCTCACCTCCCAGCCCGGCATCAGAAGTGTCGGCCAGAAGACGTAGTTGGAGATCATGCCCAGGAACTGGGTGGCCGCGAGGTCCACGTCTTCGATCCGCACCGTTCCCGCCTCATGCTCAGCCAGGAGGTAGCTGCGTACGGACTCGAAGTAGGGCATCTTCCCGTGCGAGAACTGCGCATGGGCCAGCTCAGGGAACCGCGGCAGCTCGGCGATGACGATCCTGAACAGGTCGGTCATCTGGGCGCGGCCTAGCAGCTCGGCGTAACGGCGACCGATGATGCTGAGCCCGTCAACGACGTTGCCTGCCGGCGGCGGATCCCCCTCGTCAGCGGTCGACCAGGACTCGGTCACGATGGCGTCGAACAGGGCGGCCTTGCTCGGAAACTGCTTGAACAAGGTGGCCCGAGAAACGCCCGAGCACTCTGCGATCCGCGCGAGCGACGTCCGGTCGTAGCCCAGCTCGAGAAACAGTGCGGTCGCGGCCTTCACGATCAGCGCGCGCTTCTCCTGGGCGACGCGCTGGTGATACGTCGTCACGACTCTGCTCGCGACCCCCTTCATCCACGAACCGGCAGCCGGCGCCACCGCGGCAATCGCCGACTTCTACTCACCCGAGCCGTTCGCCATCCCCCGCCTCGGGGAGCCGACCGACGTCACCCGTCTCCTCCTGTTCCTCACGTCATCAGAGGCGTCGTTCATCACGGGGTCGGAGTACGTCATCGACGGTGGACTCCTCCTCGGCCCCGCCCTCCAGGCCGAGACCGCATGAGCACTCCAGACCCGCACGGGCCGAACGACTCCGCATGCCCGATGCCGCATACCGGGGCCCGGACTACTCACCGACGAGCAACTCCACCGGCTGCGGGCGCTGTCCGCCGTCGAGGAGCATGTCGAGGTCGAGGCAGAAGCCTGTTCGGGACCGGCGGGTTCAGACCACGACCACACCCTCAATCGTGAAGAGCCGATTCGAATTCGCCATAAAGTCGTCGGCGTCGATCCTCCTTCCGGTCAAAGGAGTGCCTGCACATAAGTGCGACAGTCAAGCGGCGATTACTTCTTACTCGAGCCCGTCCGATAGTCATGTTTTGCAGGGCGTGACCATAATGCATGTCGGGCACTTAGCCAGAGAGATCGACGCGCGGCCCTGCACCATCATCCAATTCGCTGACAGGTACTCCAATCATGAACGCCAAAGCGCAACCTACTCCCGGGGGGGCGCAGCTACAGCGAAGAGGCGCGTTCAACTAAGAGTGAGCTCCTATGCCTAGCGAAACAAGCATCTCAAGAAGGGATTTCGGTTATGACCCAGCTTAATCTGATCCAACTCGTGTGTTCCCGCACGGAGGACAGCGGTGAAGACGAAGTTTACATCAAGATAAACGGCTGGCGCGCATGGCCGGACACGGGTACGGCGCCAATTGGACCACATCAGATGGTTCCCATCACCAGGACCTTCACTTTCAACCAGGACCCCATGATCATTGAATTGGTCGACGAAGATACCGAACCCATTGATCCGGACGATAGCCTCGGAACGCACACAGTTGGAGAATCCCAGAAAGGCCTGGGAGTGATGCAAGTGTTTTTCGAAGGCAACGGCGCCCACTACAAACTCACCTACTCGGTCACATAAAGGCGACGTCGCCAACAGTGACACCCTGCGCATCGAGATCAAGAAACAGCTCGCCAAGATCGACGCCCAAGAAGATCAGGTTCTTGACCTCGTCGGCGATCCCGACTGGCCACGGGAGAAGATCGTCAAGCGCCTACGCGGCATCCGAGACGGACGCGCTCGCCTGGAAGCACAGCTCGACCTGTACGGCACCGCCCGCCGTCTTCTCAACCAAGCGTTCTTCCACCGGCCCTACCCCGACGCACACGAGCACAACAGCACACCAGGAAACGCAAGAGCGGCGGCGTCATCACTGACACCGCCGCTACTGGCACGTCGGCGCCACTCGCCACTTGGGTGGACCTAATCGCCGCTTACTCGAACTCGGCGTCACAGGTGACAGAGCTGCGCCACAAGATCGAACCCTCGCACATGACCAACCGCCTCTAGATCGCGCGGCTCGGCGACCCCTTCATTACGAGTGAACGGCACGTCCGTGCCCGTAGGCTCGCTGCCCTGGTCAAGCATGTGGCGGTGACCGGTATCGATGGTGCCGTCCGCGCGCGCGTTTCTGTACTTCTGCGCTGTACAGCGGAGGCGAGAATCCGTTGTCCTCGGTAGCAAGTGGACCCGTACTGCAGAGCCACCAAGGCCCGAGGAGCGGAAGCCCCGGCAGCAATGACATCCGCCTAGACGGCGACTCATTTGGTGAGTCGGCGGTAACAGAGAACGGGCGTCGAGTAGGGTCAACAGAGCCGTCGAGCTGAGCAAACGTCGGGCCTATGGCTCTAGATTGGCAAGTCTGGTTCACAGATAGTCCGCAGACTCTCTGTGCCTTTAGCTCCCTCCCGCCTCGAAAGGCCATCCGATGCACGTTCGCGGGTCCCCAACCACGAAGCACTTTTGAGGATTCTGCACCCAATCGCTCGACAGGTGCGCGCCGGAAGCCATTTCGATTGTGGCCATCATGTCTGCTAGACCGAAATTGCGATCCTCCTCATTACATAGGGCCAGTGCGCTGTGGATGTAGCCATCGATATCCAATCTCGTTTCGCGGCGAGGGAAGTCCCGATTCTGGACATTCAGCCATTTTAGTGCAAGGATGCCGCTCTCGGCGTATGTCATGCGGCTATGAAATCCAGCATTCCATGACATGTTCCACAGTTGACCATTCCGGCTGAGAAGTTCCAGAATGGCGTTCTCGCTCACATAACTCTCTTCGGATTCGAAGAGAAAGTAGCCAGGGCCAAGCTCTTCGAAGTACACGATGGGGGCGGGTGCCAGATTGGGTTCTTCGGCCACAAGCATTTCAGTGATCTCAGCCTCACCGGCTCGTGATAGGTCTGCTGCGATCGCCACGGTGTCCGTGATGCCCTGGCTGCTCCACGGCCTGTAGACGGTCCAGCCAAAGCTCCCGTAAGCGAGCCATTCGTTCTCGCTCACGAATCTCTCGTAGTGTCGCGTGGTATCGGCAATCACTATGCATCCTCTCAGGGGAACGCCCCGGGAGTAGATAATAGCGACTCCCGGGGCTCCCGATTTAGTGCGGATTTGTAGGCACTCCACAGAGTTCGTCCCTAGAGATGGGATCGTTCTGTGAAGTATCGAATCGGTTAGTGAAGGCGTCCGCGATCAGAACGCGGTCCAGGTCGTAGAACCGAGCGAGATAGAGTCCTGCATCGCCATTGTGTTGCGCTCTGATCGGACACAGAGAGAAGTCGCGTTGAAGTGGCGCGATCGTTCGCTCCATAGTGGAAGCGAACGGAATTTCATCGCATTGCTTCCACTTGTTTGGATCAGGATCGGTGCCGTTCGTGTAGCCAGGCCACATGCGATTGCACCTGGTGTTGGTGTTCGTTTGATTGATATCCCTTTGCTCTTGGGTCTCGCGGTGCAAGTGTGTTGCACCGTTCCCCACATCACACCCGAAGATATTCTTGTCGGGCTTATCCGGGTAAGTCTGCCCGTCCGGGTCGGTACAAGCATTCCAATAGTGCTGGAATGCTTGCTTCATCTGCAGCGTGCGGTTTCTGGTCGGTGCGGTATGGGTCCACTTGATCGCGGGTTTAGTTTTGTAGAAGATACATCCGCCCGATCTGAAGGCGATGTAGGTCGCGGAGTCGCAGCGAATGCTGTTTCCGATAACGGTTCTGACGGTCGGGGTGATGTACATCCAGCGCGTGTTGGGCCAGTCCGGGAGGTTGACCGACGGACGGATGGTGGTAATGCTTACGTCTTCGTCGTTCCGAACCTTTGTCGGAGTTACCCACTCATTCGTCCGGAAAACCGGCGCCTTCCCTGGAGAGCATCTGAACCAGAAGGTGGCTCGCCCATTAACCTTCCAATTACTAATGATGTCGCTCCGGGAGTTGTCGATGGACTGCCCGCCCCGAGACCTGACAACTTCGCAGTTCTTCTTGTTGCCAATGTCGACGTTCAGTGTCATCCGCCGGGTGGGTGGCATCGCTCCGTACGTGGCCGCGTCGTACACGTACGCCTCGACGACGAAGTCACGCGGAGTATCTCCCTTGGCCCTGTCGACGCCCACGGTGCCGTTGAAGCTGTGGCCGATCAGCATGACCTTGGCGCGGAACGTCTCCTGCTCGGGAATACAGATCGTCGAATTGGGATCGATGCACCTTCCGGACTGCCAAATGGCGTTCACGCGACCCAGTTGACACCAGGTGTAGTGGTTGAGTACCCACCCTTGCGGGCGTCCCGAGAGGCTTTCGTTCTGAGCGCACTTGGTTGGAGTCAGCCTATCGAAGGCGTTGGCCGCCTTTGGTAGGTTGTTGTCCGGATCCGGCGGTATAGCAGCGGCGGCTGATTTCGCGGCGGTGCCGCGAAGAGGCGGCGCGAACGAAACTGCCGTTGCCATGTCGGTTTGGATTTCGTCGGTGCTTTGTGCGCGGTTGTAGATCCGTACTTCGTCAATGGTGCCGTTGAAGTACTCGCCCCATCTGGTGTTGCCACCGATGCGGAGCGCGCCGCCATCGTCTACGAGGTCGCCGGTGGTGGTGAGCTGCGCGACTTGGTCGCCGTTGACGTAGAGGCGGGCTGTGGTTCCGTCGTAGGTGGTTGCTACGTGACTCCAACTGTTGGCGGGTAGGGCGGATGTGCCGTCCACCTGGTTGTGGCTGGTGGCGTCGGGCTTGAGGAACCAGGCAGAGGGGACTGTTCCGTTGGAGGAGTAGATCCCGTAGGCGGAGCCGTTTGAGTGATCCTTCATGAGTACGGTTCGGTAGCTGTCGTTCGTGGCCGGCTTGACCCACGCGGAGAGTGTCATGCCGGCGGTCAGTCGCAACGATTCGCTGTGTGGCACGGTGAGCCAGCTACCGTTCGATCCGGTGAAAGACAGGGCGTTACCGAATTTGCCGCTGACCCATGTCGTGGCGGATGCAGTTCCTGTGTGGCCGTTACCCGAGGAGTCAACCGTGGTCGTCCCAGAGCCTTCCTCGAAACCGAACGCCGCCACCAAGCCTTGCCCGTCAGCAGGCGGAGGTCCAGGTTCAGTGATGGCAGTTGCCATGTCGGTTTGGATTTCGTCGGTGCTTTGTGCGCGGTTGTAGATCCGTACTTCGTCAATGGTGCCGTTGAAGTACTCGCCCCATCTGGTGTTGCCACCGATGCGGAGCGCGCCGCCATCGTCTACGAGGTCGCCGGTGGTGGTGAGCTGCGCGACTTGGTCGCCGTTGACGTAGAGGCGGGCTGTGGTTCCGTCGTAGGTGGTTGCTACGTGACTCCAACTGTTGGCGGGTAGGGCGGATGTGCCGTCCACCTGGTTGTGGCTGGTGGCGTCGGGCTTGAGGAACCAGGCAGAGGGGACTGTTCCGTTGGAGGAGTAGATCCCGTAGGCGGAGCCGTTTGAGTGATCCTTCATGAGTACGGTTCGGTAGCTGTCGTTCGTGGCCGGCTTGACCCACGCGGAGAGTGTCATGCCGGCGGTCAGTCGCAACGATTCGCTGTGTGGCACGGTGAGCCAGCTACCGTTCGATCCGGTGAAAGACAGGGCGTTACCGAATTTGCCGCTGACCCATGTCGTGGCGGATGCAGTTCCTGTGTGGCCGTTACCCGAGGAGTCAACCGTGGTCGTCCCAGAGCCTTCCTCGAAACCGAACGCCGCCACCAAGCCCTCGGCAGTTGTGCTGCCCACGCTGAATGTCCAGGCGTACGGAGCCGTCATGGCGTTGCCGGCAGCGTCCGCTGCACCTTCGACCGTTACGTGGTATGCCCCAGGATTGAGCGTAGTCTGCGGTTTGAACTTCCACCCAGCGGCCGTGTGGCTTGACTCCACCACGCCACCGACCGGTGAGCCGGAGGAATCCTTGACCGTGACTTGTACCCCGGTCACATCCTCGTTGAACCGGACGTAGATTTCCGACACAGCGGAAACAGTCGAGTCCGCCTGCGGGTCGGTGCGTGCGACGGTCGGTGGCGAGGTGTCCGCTGGAGGAGGATCATCGGTTTCTGGGTTGTCGGCGACGATTTCCCCCGGCAGGACCTCCGAGTGTTCGCTCGAGGCGTTTCGATCGGCGATTGCCTCCTCGAACGTGATGTCCTGGGCGAGGGGAAGCGAACCCGCGGCGCGAGCGAGATCCGGATTGGCGTCGATGGCTTCCATCACGGAGCGATCCGTGATTCCGGTTTCCCCTCCGAAGTACCAGCCGACGGCCCCAAGGGGTGGCAGGGGAGCCTCATACTCGACGTAGAAGAACGGATGGTGCTCGGTCTCCGTGCCGTTGGGCCAGTTGCCAGAGAGATACTGGCGCCAGTTGTTCGCGCCCGATTCCGCCACTGCGCGGACCATGATTCCGTGGTTAGGCGTTCCGTTCGCCCAAGCGCGGGTGATGTCTTCGATGGAATACCAGAGATCTCCTTCGGCCATCCAGTCGGAGCAGCTTTCGTCCTTACCGTAAGGGTTGACGACGTGGCCGTCAGCTACAGCGAGTGGCTGGTCGTTCCACTTGATGGTGGTGGGGGTCCATTCGTTGGCAACGCGGTGCAGGGAGATACCACCGACCTCGCCACACGCGCTGGAGAGGTAGTTCCACAGGATGATGTTCGCATCTACGATCTTCTGGCCGAAGAACGGTGCGTTGGTGAGATCGAACTTCAGATAGGAGCGGTAGTTGTAGCCATCCCGGCGCCCGGCGAACAGCGCTTGCATGTTGGCGGCGTAGCTGCCGTTGACGTAGCTGCCGCCGTTGGCGATAAAGGTGTCCGCGGGGGCGCCGGCCCCATGCCACGGAGTCGAATTGCTGGCTGCCACTGTGACCGGATAGGTAACCGCCGGATCGGCCAAGAAGGTGGCATCGGGAGTGAGGACGAGCGCGGTGTCGTCGCCGCTTCCGGTCAGCGTTGTGGCCACGGTGCTGGCCTTGCCTGTGCCTGGTGACGCGATCTCCTTGGCATCCAGGATCGGCAACGCAGATAGATCGGCGATCTCCTTGCCGTCGGCAAGAGCAGCGGGCCTGCCGCTGGAGGACTTACCCAAGCGCATGCCGGAGGGCGGATCGATTGGCACGGGCAGCTTGAGGCGCTCGCGGGGCCGCTCGCGGAACACGATCTGGTGTTGGTATCCCGCCGGGGTAATGGCGACAACCAGGTCGATGCTGCGCCCGTAAGCTGAGCGGTAGGTGGCTGTATTTCCAGACAGTTCCGGGACGGGCAGATTGCTGGGCCCAGCGATGCCGACTTCGCCGGGTTGGCTCTTCTCGACACCGAGGGATTCGCCCTTGGCGGTGAGCAGCGGAGTTGCGCTGCCGCCGTTGGATAACCGGATGTCCAGCTTGGTCATCCGGGACTTGACCACGCCGTTCTCCACAATCAGTGTGGGATCGACCTTGTGCCAGCCGTCGTCGCGTTTGACACGGACGACAGTGCTTGAAACATAAGTCTTGACCGTCTTGCCGCCGGGTGTGGCGACGGTGGTCATGTTCTCGGTGTGGAGGCTGGGGATCTCCACCTCCTTCCCGGTGCGCTTGGCTTCGGCCTTGGCGGCGTCCACCGGGCCTGGGGTGGACGATGTGTGCGAGAGCGGTGCTGCGGTTGCGGTCGGCGGGGGTTCCGCGGTCGCCGGCGATGCAAGGAGCGAGGCGGATAAGGTGAGTGTTGCCAGGATGGCGCCTCGGCGACGCATCGCGGCCGGTAAGCCGAACCTTGGTCGAGTGCGTTTCACGTGACCCCTTTCGTACCCATTGGGACAAACGAAGCGATCGTGACACGCTAATAATTCGCGGTAAAGATCGACTTTGTATTGGGTAAGCGTCCCTCTGTTATGAGACCTGATGGGCGTGATGGGTTTCCGTGAAATCGCTGTGATTGTGTATGGCGTCCACTGTTGCGAGAATGAGGTCAGCTTCCGCGTGCCTCCAAGCCAGGCGGACGATCAGCTCGGAATCGTTGACGCATCAAGGCGGAACCGTGTCCGCGGGGTCCTATGTCTCCGACTGCCGCACGGCGTAGCGCGGTGGACGGTGCTCGTCGCGACGACCGGAGAGCCGCAGCGCGGCCGGCAGGCCGGCCGAAGCGCCTTTGACCACCTGGGCCTTCTGCTTGCCGTACCCATCCGATCGTTTCTCCCGATTCTCGACGCTCCTTCAACCGCTGGGCCGAGGAACTGGTCAAAGTGGAGCGTCCGGAGCTCAGCGAGGACGTATACCTCGGCTGGCGACAAGAACCGCCAGGCTCTCGTCATCGATTTCAGGAGTCTGGTGACGATCAATTGGTTCTACGTCCAGAATTGTGGAGATCGAGATGATACCTGGCTCCCGTGACGGAGGCTTGCTATGCCCGCTCTCCCCAGGCGGCCCCACTGGGACTACTTACGCTGGTGGGCAGTTGCGCTCTGCGCCTGTGTTTTGGGCTTTATATCACTCTGGACGCCGTCGCTGCTCACTGGCGAGTCGGTCGGGTGCGCAGGCTACAGTCCGCTTCCAATGGGACTCTCGGCTCTCTGGTCCGACCTTGAGACGACCTGGTTGAACCTGCGGCAGGACCTCCAGCTCGTAGATCCGAGGGTGGCCTACGCTTGGAACCTTCTGCCCTCTGTAGTTGCTCTGCTCGGAAGTGCCCTGAGCGTGCTGTTCGGACGGAGACTCAGCATCGCGATCGGCGTCGTGGCTGCGCTGTGCATCTCGCTCGTCGCAATGGACTGGTTGTTCTGGTCGGTAACGTCGTTCATGATGGTCAACTGCGTTGGGTGGGAGGCCGACGCCGTTTGGGTGCTCTGGAAGACCCTGCCGATGCTCTGCTACGTCACGGCAGCGGGTTTCGTGTTCATGGGGATCAGGGCGCGGCGTCGTGCGTCGTGATCGGCGCCGAGGTCCTTCCGGATCATCCGGAAGGGCCCCTTCCTGCGGAGCCGCCTTCGGGATTCGAACCCGAGACCCCTTCATTGCGAGTGAACGGCGCCCCTCTGCCGCCGGCTTGCCTCCCTCTCAAGCATGTGATGGTGACCGGTGTCGAGTGCTCGTTCGTGTCAGGTGCTGTGCTTCTACGCTGTACAGCGGGGGCGTGAGGCGCTGCCGTACTCGCACCTTCCGGACGACTATCGGACGCGCGCCTATCTGCTGCCCCTCACCTTCGAGTCGTCGCGCACGACGCAGCACTGCATGTCGGATCTCCTCCCCCTATGGCGCCTTCCAGACCTTGTTGAACCCGCGGCATTGACCACTGCCGAACTGGTCGGTAACGCGGTCCGCCACGCCATCGGACGGAGCGACGAAGCACTACCGGCACGGCTCCTGGCCATCTACGCGGCGCGTACCCTGCGCATCGAGGTACGCGATCCCGACGCGCGCAACCTTCCGGTTCCTGCGCGCGCTCGAGGAACTGGCCACGTTCGGGTACGGCATGCAACTCGTACACGGCTATGCCGACCGCTACGGCGTGCGGGTGACCGATGCCGGCGCGAGCACAGCGTTCCGTGGCCGGGTCAAGGCTGCTCTTACCTCCATCGGTTCGCCTGACGCCATGCCGTGCCTGCGAGCGGACGTCAACGACTTCGGCGCCGGATTCGTCGATTTGGGGCCGAGTGACGCCCCAGACTGCGGCGTTGATCGCACAGCCGTGCGCCTATGCCCGCCTGAACCAGCGTGAAGATCAAAGCACTCCACCGCTGGTCCAAGACCGTGTCATCGACTCCGCGGCCTCGACGCGGTGATCGTGTACACGACCTGCAGAGCTCACTACACGATCACCACGTCAAGGGGCTCGCTCGTCCAGAGTCGCTACCCAGGCGGCTGGGTAGGACAGGCGTCCGCTGTATTCCGCCTCATCCGGCGACTGCATACCTGCCAAGACGCGCTCCAGCCGACTCAGCCCCTCACCCCACGCGCAAGCCGCGCGCCGACGGCGCGCCCGATCAAGACGCCCGAGCGAAGCGAGGACCAACGACCAGGGCGGGCTCCAACGGCCCAACCACCTAGCCGGGCAACGGGCGGGACCCCAGAAAAAACGCCCGACCGGAGGGAGGACCTTCAGGGGTCGAGCTTCAGCTCGACTGGAGAAACGCCTGGAACTCAAAAGCGCGAAGCGCGCCAATGTGAAAGACCTTGCCTGTGGAGCTATGGGGATTCGAACCCCAGACCCCCTCCATGCCATGGAGGTGCGCTACCAGCTGCGCTATAGCCCCTTGCGGTACGGCACAAGTGTATCGGAACTTGGAGGGGCTCATGTCACGCCAAACCCCGTGTGATACGTCTACCTTCCATGTTCGAGGAGTACCGCCATCTGCTGACCGGGGTCGCCTACCGGATCCTTGGCACCATGGCCGATGCCGAAGATGTCGTGCAAGAGGCGTGGTTGCGCTGGTCCGGGGTGGATCAGGCGGCTGTGGAGGATCCCAAGGCCTATTTGATCAGGGTTACTTCGCGGCTGGCGATCGATCGGTTGCGGTGGGCCAAGTCTCGGCGGGAGGCCTATGTGGGGCCTTGGCTGCCTGAGCCGATCAGTACTGCGCCGGATGTGGCCGAGCATGTCGAGCTGGCCGAATCCGTTGAGCTGGCCATGCTGGTCGTGCTGGAGACGTTGTCTCCGCTTGAGCGGGCCGTGTTCGTGTTGCGGGAGGCCTTCGACATGCCGTTCGCGGAGATCGCCGAGATCATCGGACGGGCTGAGCCGGCGACTCGGCAGCTGGCTCGCCGGGCTCGTGAACATGTCCAGGAGAAGCGGCCTCGGTTCGCCACGGATCGGGGCGAGCGGCGGGAGATGACCGAGCGGTTCATCAACGCTTCCATGAACGGTGATCTCGACGATCTGATCGCCATGTTGTCGCAGGACGTGACGATGGTCAGCGACGGCGGCGGGAAGGCTCGGGCGCCGTTGCGGGTGCTGCTCGGCGTGGAGAACGTCACCCGCTTCCTCATGTCGATCACCAGCCCGGACGGCATCACGAAGTTCATGGCCTCCATCGGGATGCCGGGGGATACGGGGGTGGAGCTCCGGATCGAGGAGATCAATGCCGCTCCGGCCGTGGTGCTGACCGTGGGGGGCCGGGTGGTGACGGTGCTGTCGCTGCTGGTCGTGGATGGGCGGATCGAGACGATCTACCTGATGGCCAACCCGGACAAGCTTCAGCGGCTCGCCTGACACCCCGGTCTCACGATCGAGCGGTGGCGGCCTGATGGTGGTCGGGGTAGGTCGACGAAGACCGATCGGCGCCCGCGTGGGGCCGACGAAAGAGGTGGTGGCGGACAGGCCAAGGACCGGCCAAGGACAGGCCGGGCGAGGCTGTGAAGGGGCGGTGGATGGTGGGGGTTAGGGGCGGGTGGGCATGCCTACCTCGCTGACCAAGGCCCGCACGTTCACTCCTGCCCCTTGCAGATGCCGAGCCGCCCCGTTGTGCCCGTCCGCCAGCAACCCCCACAACAAGCTCTCCCCGGTAACAGCCCCAGGCCGCCACAACGCCACCTCGACCACTTTCCGAGCACCCCCGGTCAACGCGATCTCCCCCCGAGGCCCGTAGAGAACAACATGGAGGGGCCGCAGCCGCCGCCGGGTCAGCCGCCACTCCCCCACCCCGGGCAGCGTCCGCCCGCGTACCTCGTCAAGCGAGATCCCCAGCCCCGCCAGCAAAGCCCGCGTGTCCCGCAGGTCCAGCCGCTCCCGAAGCGAAGCAGCGGTGGCGGTGAATGACGCCAGCTCGAACGGCCGGGTCTCAGCCAGAGCCAGCAACAACATGTCCGTGCCCAGCCGCCCATGCCCCGCCTCCAGCGCGAGCACTCCAGCAGTGACGAAGGCGTGACGAGCAGTGTCGGTGAATCTCGCGAACATGACTACCTCCCGATCCGCCGGGCGTGCTTGCGATGGGCGGTCTGCCGCCGCACGCCCAGCGCGTCGGCGACCTGCTCCCATGACCAGCCCTGCGCCCTGGCATTGGTGACGTGCACGGCTTCGAGCTCTTCCAGCAGGGTCCGCAGCGCCGCGACGGCCTGGAGGCCGGTTCCGGGGTCGCGGTCGGCGGCGGCCTGAGCCAGCTCGGTGACGTTCATGTCTGTCAGCATAAGCTGACAAAGGCAGATCTGTCAGCTCATGCTGACACGAGTTTTCATAGTGAGCGACTGCTCCCCCAGCTCCAGCGCCACCGTGACGTCCCCGAGCTCCGAGGTCCGCCGTACGTGCGTGCCGCCGCACGGGATCGAGGCCTCCCCTTCGGGCAACGCGCAGTGCCAGGTACGCCGAGCCGTCAACCCAGGCCCCGGCACATCCACCCAGACCGGCACATCAGCCGCCACCCACTCCTTGAGCCGCCCGTTCACGAAGGCCGCGACGGCAGCGGGCTCCAGCGCGTCAGCAGCGAACCCTTTCTTCCGCAACGACTTGCCCAGCCGGTAATCGTCAACGCTCGCGTACGAGGTGATCCGCGAGGACGTGATCGCGCTCTGGTCGAAGTCGGGGTTGCCCAGCGCGTCCAGCCGGGGAGCCTTGCGCCACAGGCCGGCGACGGCCGCGTTGAGCGCGAGTGCCGCCAGATGACAGGCCGTGTGCCCGGCCGACAGCGCCGCCCGGTACCCGGCGTCCACCTCAAGGTCCACCTGCGTGCCGACAGGCAGGGGTGTGTCGGTGACGTGGACGACCAGCCACTGCCATCCGTCCTCGCCCCGCCGTACCGGAATGTCGGCGGCCTGGAAGACCTCGCCGGAGGGAGAGCGCGCGGCGGTCACGCAGTCGGCGACCGGCAGGCCGCCGATCAGGCCGCGGTCGGCGGGCTGGTCGGGCCAGGTGTGGTCGAGCGGATGGAAAGGCGTCTCGGCGACGACGAGGCCGTGCCGGTCCCCCGCCGGCACGGTCCCGACGATCTCTGAACGGCCGCTGACCTGGCCGTTGGGGAAGGTGACGAGCGTGGAGTTCACCTCTTGATTGTCTCAGGCAGGCTCTCCGCGACCGCCTTGGGCAGCCGTTCGTCCTCCAGGTAGCGGTTGCGCCCGGCGTACAGGCCCGTGAAGAGCTGCACGACCAGCACCCCGAAGATCAGCGCGTACGGCAGCGCCCACCCCCCGGTCGCCTGGTGCAGCACGCCGACGACGAGCGGGCCGGCGCCAGCGATGAGGTACCCGGCGCTCTGGCCGAACGCCGACAGCGCGGCGGTCGCCTCCGGCGTGCGGGTGCGCAGGGCCAGCATCATCAGGGCCAGCGGGAAGGAGCCCATGCCGACGGCCACGAACACCACCCAGACCAGCGCGGTCGAGGGCGGCGCGAACCAGAGCCCGGCGAACCCGATGACGTAGGCGACGACCAGGCCGACCACGACGGGCCGCTGGTCACGGAAGCGGGAGGCGATCGCGGGCACGAGCATGGAGACCGGGATGTTCAGGGCGGTGAAGACGCCGAGGATCACGCCGGCCTGCGAGGTCGAGTAGCCGCTGTCGGTGAGGATCGTGGCGAGCCAGCCGAACATGATGTAAGCGATCATCGACTGGGTGCCGAAGTAGATGGCGACCATCCACGCCAGCCTGCTCCTGAGCAGGCGCTTCGGCCCGGCGTCCGCGGTGCCCGCGGTCTTTTCCGGCTCGCTGCGCAGCAGCGCCAGCCACGGGACGACGGCGATGGCGGCCAGCGCCGCCCAGACGCCCAGCGCCACGTGCCAGTCGCCGCCCGCGGCCCGCTCGATCGGAACGGTGGCCGCGGCTGCCAGCATGGTGCCGGCGGCCAGCGAGGTGGTGTAGACGGTGGTCATGATGCCGGTCTTGGCCGGGAAGTGGCGCTTGATCAGTGTCGGGATCAGCACGTTGCCGACCGCGCCGCCGGACAGCGCCACGGCGCTGGTCAGCAGGAAGACGGGCGCGGAGTCGACCAGGCTGCGCACGAGCAGGCCGAGGCCCAGCGTGACGAGCGCGGCGAGGAGCAGGCGGTGCTCGCCGATCTTCCTGGCCATGGCCGGGGTGACGGCGCCCACGGTCGCGAAGGCGAGCACGGGTAGCGTCGTGAGCAGCCCCGTGCCCACGCTCGTCATGCCGAGGCTTCCGGCGAGCTGGTCGAGCAGCGGGCCCACGCTGGTGACGGCGGTGCGCAGATTCAGCGCCGCGAGGACGATTCCCAGCACGAGCAGCCAGGCGAGGGGTGCGGTTCTACCTCTGGTCTCTTGGGCTGCCATGCTCATGCGGGGAGAGTCCTCCAATCATGGGACGAATCAACACGCAGCCTAACAGGCCCAAAACACCTCTTTATTCCTGACCGTTACGCAGATCACACCGGGCGGCGGCGTAGCCAGAAGAGCCCGATCAGAGGAAGGACGAGCGGGATGAACAGGTATCCGCGTCCATAGGCCGACCACACGGTGTCGTGTGGGAACGCCGCCGGGTCGAGCAGGCTGGCCGTACCCACGACCAGGACGCCCACGAGCTCGATCAGCAGCGACACCAGCGCCAGCCGCCGCGCGCCCCGCCAGAGCGCCACCGTGAGCAGGACGTAGACCGCGGCCGCGAACGCCGACAGCGAGTACGCCAGCGGCGCCTCGGAGAAGCGCCCGATGATCTGAACCGCCGCCCGCGCACCCGCGGCCAGCGCGAACAGCCCGTAGACGGCGATCAGCACCCGCCCGGGACCGGTGCCGAGCGACGTGCTCACTGTCCCTGCCAGATCTGCTGCAGCCGCGCGGTCATCACCGCGATCGCAAACCCGGCCACGGCCAGAATCCCCGAGCCCCACCGGCTGCGCTCGGCCAGCGCCAGGAACACCCCGGCGGGCGGGATCAGCGCGGCGCCGCCGAGGTAGCCGTAGAGGGTGCCCTTGGAGACGTGCTCCCCCTCGCCACCGGCGACCGCGGCGATCACGAACCCGGCCTGCACCAGCACGGCCACTTCGAGCAGGCAGAACCCGACGAGCAGGACCATGCCCATGGCCCGGTTGCGGATCGCGCTGATCAGGCTCGCCAGCATGAGCAGGACCGAGAGGGCGATGACGACGGTCGCGACGATGGTGTTCATCGCGCAAAAGGCTACCGCCGCACCCCGCCGCCCCCGGCGACAGGCCGCATAGGATCGACCGCGTGGAGAGGATCCTGGTCAGCGCGTGCCTCATGGGCAGGAAGGTGCGCTACGACGGCGGCGCCAAGACCAGCGCCGACGCGCACCTGGCCGCCTGGCGCGATGAAGGCCGCCTGGTCGTCTTCTGCCCCGAGGTCGAGGGCGGGCTGCCCACGCCGCGTCCGGCCGCCGAGATCGAGGGCGGCGTCGGCGGCGAGGCGGTGCTGTCGGGCGCCGCGCGCGTGCTGACCACCGAGGGCGGCGACGTGACCGCGCAGTTCCTCGCGGGCGCGCAGGCCGCGCTCGCCTTCGCCCAGCACTTCGGGGTACGGCTGGCCGTGCTCAAGGAGGGCAGCCCGTCGTGCGGATCGTTGTCCATCTACGACGGCACCTTCCACGGCCGGCGCACCCCGGGCCACGGCGTCACGGCCGCCCTGTTCGCGCTGCACGACATCAGGGTGTTCTCCGAGGAGCACATCCCCGAGGCCGCCGACTACCTGCGCGCCCTGGAGACGTAGAGCGCGCCGCCCAGGCCCAGGACCAGGACGAGCGCCATGCCCCGGTGGTACCAGATGGTCAGCGGGGTGCCGCCGCCGGGACCGAGCGCCATGGCCAGCACGCCCAGCAGCACCCCGCTCAGCGCGGCGGAGTAGGCGTACACCAGCCAGTCCCATCGTCGGTGCCTGATCGCGCCATAGCCGCCGATCACCAGGCCCGTGCCGCAGATGGTCTCCACCACCACGGCCGGCACGATCCTCGGCTCGAACCAGACCCCGCTGTGCAGGACCGCGAAGCCGTAAAAGACGGCCGCGAGTACCACGGCCAACACACCCAGCGCCTTCCCCATGACTCCCACGCTGCCACTCGGGCCCGGTGAGCGAATCATCCCTCGGATGACGCCGGTGCTACATCCGGAGCCGTAGACAGCATCCGCCGGACCACCGCGATCACCGCGTCGATGGTCACCCGCGCCTCCTCCTCCGACTCGCAGGCCGCCACCTCCCGCCCCGACTCGCCCATCACGGTCGTCAGCAGCACGACCAGCATGTGGCTCTGCCGGTTGTCGGCGAGGCCGAGCAGCTTCTTGTTGCCGCCGATCCAGTCCCAGCCGCGCTGCCTGCGCAGCGTCGTGAACTCCGCCGGTCCGTCGCTCTCCAGGAACAGCCGGGCCACGTCGCGCTGCTCCCACGAGCCCTCCAGGTAGGCGCGCGCGCCGGCGAGGAAACGTTCCGTGGTGCCGCCGACCGCCTTGGCCGCCTTGGCGGTGCGTTCCTCCTGGTTGCGCATGAACTGCTCCCACAGCGCCAGGAACAGTCCCGGCTTGCCGCCGAAGTGGTGGTACAGGCTGCCCACGCTGATCCCGGAGTCCTCGACGATGTCGGCCACGGTGGCCTCGCCATACCCCTTGGCCATGAAGACCTTCCTGGCCGTGCCCAGCAGCGCCTCCCGGGTGCCGCTCGATCGGCTCCACTGCCTGCTCATCAGTACTCCCAGGTGTCGGTACGCCGCTCCGCCCCGATGCAGAACACCGCCGAGCCATGCTCGGCCTGCACGAGGTCTACCCGGATCCAGCCGTCGTTCTTGCTCACCTTGGCGGTGTATCCGCTGTTGGGCGTCGCCGAGACGAGGCCGCACCCGGCCGCGCCGATCGTGAAGGCCACCTCGCCGCCCTTCACCGTGACCACCCTGACGTCCCCGCGTGGCTTGGGCGTCTTCTTCGCGGTACGGCGAGGCGTCGGCGTACTGCTGGCCGAAGGCGTGGGGCTGTCCTCCGGCCGGAGCGCGTCGTTGCCGTCGGCGAGCGTGTTCGCCGCCATCGGCTGGACCCGCACGTCGTCCACGAACTCGTCGCGTAACACGCCCCGCACACCGAACCACGAGACCGATATGGCCACAGCGGTCGCACCGCACCACATGGCAACATATCGAAGGGTTCGCCGCATGGGTTGCATTATGTACGGTTAGGCGCCATGGCGACGGTACTCGTAGTCGAAGACGATGACTTCGTCCGGTCGGCGATGATCCGCGAGCTCGACCGGCGCAACCACGCCGTGCGCAGTGCCGGATGCGCGCTCGACGCGCTCAGGGAGATCTCCCAGCGGCCGCCGGACGCCGTCATCCTGGATCTCGGGCTGCCCGACCTCGACGGCTCCGAGGCGCTGCGGATGGTGCGCGGCATCTCCGACGTGCCCGTGATCGTGGCCACGGCGCGCGACGACGAGGCGGAGATCGTCAGGCTGCTGGAGGCCGGTGCCGACGACTACCTGGTCAAGCCGTTCTCCGGCGACCATCTGGGCGCGCGGCTGGACGCCGTGCTGCGCCGGGCGAGGTCCGCGCCGCCGCCGCAGGTGCTGCGCGTCGGCGGGCTGGTCATCGACGTCAACCGGCGCGAGGCGGCGCTGGACGGCCTCCCGCTGTCGCTGACCCGCCGCGAGTTCGACCTGCTCGCCTACCTGGCCGCCCGCGCCGACCGGGTCGTGGGCCGCAAGGAGCTGCTGACCGAGGTGTGGCAGCAGTCCTACGGCGACGACCAGACGATCGACGTGCACCTGTCCTGGTTGCGGCGCAAGCTCGGCGAGAGCGCCTCCAAGCCCCGGTACCTGCACACCGTCCGCGGCGTGGGCGTGATGCTCTCCGCCCCGCGATGAGGCGGACGCTGGCCGTCCTCATGGTGGCCGTCACCTCGATGGTGGCGCTCGCCTTCCTCGTGCCGCTCGCCATGATCGTCAAGGAGACCGCGCAGAGCCGGGCGGTCGCCGACGCGGAACGGCAGGCCTCCTCGCTCGTTCCGGTGCTGGCGCTGACCACCAGGACCGGCGACCTCGACCTGGCCATGGCCCGCACCGCGGCCGGCCGCCGCGGCCACCTGGCCATCCACGTCAGCGGCGGGCCGGCCTCCGGCAGCACCCGCGCGCCCGCCGCCGAGGTCGCCAAGGCCGCCTCGCAGACCAAGGCCGGCACGATCGCGCTGCCCTCCGGGTACGTGCTGCTGCGCCCGGTCGCCCTCGACGGCACCAGGAGCGCGGTCATCGAGGTGTTCGTGCCCGCCGCCGACCTCAACCGGGGCGTCTTCTCCTCGTGGGCGGTGCTGACCGGGGTGGCCGTGGTGCTGGTGCTCGGCTCGGTGCTGGTCGGCGACCGGCTGGGCGCCCGCGTCGTACGCGCGGCCCGGCGGCTGGGCGGCGCGGCCACCGCGCTCGGCGAGGGCGACCTGGCCGAGCGCATCCACCCCGACGGGCCGCCGGAGCTGGTGGCCGCGGCCACGGCGTTCAACTCGATGGCCAACCGGGTCGCCCAGTTGCTGGCGGCCGAGCGGGAGATGGCCGCCGACCTGTCCCACCGCCTGCGTACCCCGCTGGCGGGCCTGCGCCTCAGCCTCGACCATCTCGGGCCGCAGGCCGAGGCGAGCAAGCAGGCGCTGACCCGGCTGGAGGGCGAGGTGGACGCGATCATCGCGGCGGCGCGCCGGCCGCAGCGCACCGCCACGTTCTGCGACGCGGCCGAGGTCCTGCGGGAGCGGCTGACGTTCTGGTCGGCGCTGGCGGAGGACCAGCAGCGGCCGTGGCAGCTCATCGGCGCCACGCTGCCGGTCCGCGTCCCGGTGCCGGCGGCCGAGCTCGGCGCGGCCGTGGACGCCCTGCTGGGCAACGTCTTCCGGCACACCGGCGAGGGCACCGCGTTCAGCGTGACCCTGCACGAGGGCAAGGACACGGTCGGCATCCTCATCGCCGACGCGGGACCCGGCATCAGGGACCCGGAGACCGCGATCGAGCGCGGCGCGAGCGGCGCCGGTTCGACCGGGCTGGGCCTGGACATCGCCCGCCGCCTGGCCGAGTCGACCGGCGGCACGCTGCGCCTGGACCGCTCGTCGCTGGGCGGCGCGCAGATTCAGGTATGGCTCAGAACTCGTGCCTTGAAAAAGCCCCTAAGCCGACCTTAACGACGACATAAGCGCGAAATTTCGGCCTATTGAGTGGTCCATGGTGGGCTGCATGCAGATCAACCGCACGGCGATCGTCGCCACCTCCCTGGCCGCCCCCACCCTGCTCGTGCTCTCCCTTTTCCCCGGTACGGCCGGCGCGCACGGCACCATGAACAACCCGCCCAGCAGGGCCATGGTCTGCTACGCGGAGGGCCCGGAAAGCCCCAAGACCGACGCCTGCAAGAAGGCCGTCCAGATCGGCGGCACGCAGCCGCTCTACGACTGGAACGAGGTCAACCTGGCCGCCGCCGCGGGCCGCCACCGCGAGCTCATCCCCGACGGCAAGCTGTGCAGCGCGGGCCGCGACAAGTACCGCGGCTTCGACCAGGCCCGCGCCGACTGGCCGGCGACCACGATGACCGCCGGCGCCAGGCACTCGTTCAAGTTCCGCGCCACGGCGCCCCACCGGGGCAGCTTCGAGCTGTACCTGACCAAGGACGGCTACAACCCCGCCCAGCCGCTGAAGTGGAGCGACCTGGAGGCGAAGCCGTTCCACACGCAGAAGGACCCGGCGCTGTCCGGCGGCGCGTACGTCATGGACGCCCAGCTCCCGGCGAAGAAGGGCCGTCACCTGATCTACGCCGTCTGGCAGCGCAGCGACAGCCCCGAGGCGTTCTACTCCTGCTCCGACGTCGTCTTCGGCGGCGGCAACGACAACCCCGCGCCCACCCCGAGCGGCACCCCCACCGCCACGCCGAAGCCCACCCCGACCCCGACGCCCACGCCCGGTGGCGGCATCTCCCTGTCGGCCGTCAACGCCGGTGTCGGCGTCTCCCCCGCCACGGTCAAGGTGGGCGCGCAGGTGACGGTGACGGCGGTCTGCGGCGGATCCGGCGTCAGGGCCGTCGCGTCCAAGGCGTTCACCCCCGTCCGCGCCGACGCCACCGCTCCCACGACCGCCTGGGCCCCGGCTCTCAAGGCGGCCAGGACCGGCGTCTTCCCGGTGATCGCCTATTGCAAGAACGGCGACACCGCCCGCACGAAACTCACCGTCACCCCGTAAACACGAACCGCCCCGCCGGCCGTCCTGTTTCGACCAATTCAACGGGGCGGCCGGAATCTTTTTCGGGAAATTTGGCTTTTCCGCAACTTCTTGAGGGACTCGGGAGTCGTATTAAGTGGGGCGCGTTAGTGAACGAGGGGAATTGGACTGGCGCACAGGCTGCCGCACTGTGGGTGCAATGTCCTGACTGACGCGTTAATTGGGGGCCCCTTCATCACGACGGGGAAAGGATGGGCAATGCCTGTCGACCTGAACAACGCACAACCTCTGGCCTGGGATTCGGCATCGCTCAACGCCGACACCAAGGCGATGCTCGACAACCTGCAGCCGAACATCCTGCGGGCGCACGTGCGCGAGTACCTGACCGTGTTGTTCGTGCGCTTCAACGACGTGGCGGAAGGCAAGCGATTCCTGCGCCATGTCGCCACCACCCACATGAAGTCCGCGCGCAAGCACCTTGAGGAAATCCGGTCCTTCAGCCGTGAGCGGCGGCCGGGCAGCGCGTACGTGGGGATCGGGATCAGCAAGGCGGGCTACCGCGACCTCGGGCACTCCGTCGAGGACGTACGCCGGTTCGGCGACAAGGTCTTCCGCGACGGCATGAAGCGGCGGATCGCCCTGGTCGACGACCCGCCCGTGGAGCAGTGGGAGAACACCTACCAGCGGGAGATCCACGCGGTCATCCTGATCGGGGACGCCAGGCCGGAGCCGGTCGAGCGGCTGCGCGAGGAGATCCTCGGCGAACTGCCGCAGAGCGCGCGGCTGCTCGGCGAGGAGACCGGCCAGGGCATGCGCAACCCGGCCGGTGACGGGATCGAGCACTTCGGGTACGTGGACGGCCGCAGCCAGCCGCTGTTCCTGAAGGACGAGATCGACCAGGAGCCGAAGGAGCACTGGAACCCGGCGTTCCCGCTGAGCAACATCCTGGTGGCCGACCCGTTCGCGCCTAACCCGGCCCGGCACTTCGGCAGCTACTTCGTCTTCAGGAAGCTGGAGCAGAACGTCCGCGCGTTCAAGGAGATCGAGCGGGACCTGGCCGACGGCCTGGGCCTCACCGGCGCCGACCGGCCGCGGGCCGGCGCGATGCTGGTGGGCCGGTTCAAGGACGGGACGCCGGTGACCAGCAAGCCCAAGGCCGCCGGCGGCCCGGTGACGAACGACTTCACCTTCGACGGCGACGACGGCTCCAAGTGCCCGTTCAGCGGGCACGTCCGCAAGACGAACCCGCGCTCGTTCGGCCGCGACGTGCTGATGGCCCGCCGCGGCCAGACGTACGGCGAGCGCACCGACCAGCCCTGGGACGAGGCGCCGCCGGAGACCAGGCCCAGCGGTGACGTGGGCCTGCTGTTCATGGCGTTCAACTCCAGCCTGCTGGAGCAGTTCGAGTTCACGCAGCAGTCGTGGGCCAACAACCCGGACTTCCAGAACCCGGGCACCGGCCACGACCCGGTGATCGGGCAGGGCGGCCGGGACATCAAGGTCACCTTCCCGAAGGTGTGGGGAAAGCCGGAGCAGTCCTTGCCGCAGCCGCAGGTCGCCCAGACGGTGACGATGCGCGGCGGCGAGTACTTCTTCATGCCGTCGCTGGCGTTCCTGCGCGGTCTGTAGTCCAGTCTCCACGGCCTTCCCGGCCCTCCCGGGAAGGCCGTGAGCTGGGGGTTTAAGATCATCCCCGGGGGATCCGGGATGATGCGCGCGTTTCTGAAGACCGAGGCGGGAAGCACCGTCGTACTGCTGGCGGCCACGCTGGCGGCACTGCTGTGGGCAAACTCCCCCTGGGGCGACAGCTACGAGACCTTCTGGCACACCGAGGCCGGGTTCGCCTTCGGGGCCACCGAGTTCTCGCTCGACCTGCGGCACTGGGTCAACGACGGGCTCATGACGATCTTCTTCTTCGTCATCGGCCTGGAGGTCTCCTACGAGGTACGGCTCGGCCAGCTGCGCGACCGGCGCCTGGTCGCCGTCCCGGCGGTCGCCGCCCTGGGCGGGATGATCGTCCCCGCCGCCGTCTACCTGGCCTTCAACGCCGGCGGCCCGGCCGCGGGCGGGTGGGGCGTGCCGATCGCCACCGACACCGCGTTCGTGCTGGGCCTGCTGGCCGTGGTCGGCGCCCGGTGTCCGGATCCGCTGCGGGCGTTCCTGCTGACGCTGGCCATCGTGGACGACGTCCTGGCCATGATGATCATCGCGATCTTCTACACGGCCTCGCTGTCGGTGCCGGCGCTGATCGCCGCCGCGCTCCTGCTGGCCGCGATCGTGACGCTCCGGTGGCTGAAGATCTGGCGGGCGCCGGCGTACATCCTGCTGGGGTTCGCGCTGTGGGTGGCGACGCTGGAGAGCGGCGTGCACCCGACGCTGGTCGGGATCGCGCTCGGGGTGCTGGTGTTCGTGTACGCGCCGAGCGACCACAAGCTGCTGCGCGCGGGCGAGGCGGTGCAGCAGTTCACCAGCGAGCCGTCGGCCGGCGCGGCCCGTGAGGCGGCCAGGTCGGTGCAGCGGGCGGTGTCGGTGAACGAACGGCTCCAGCTGCGGCTGCACCCGTGGAGCAGCTACGTGATCGTGCCGGTGTTCGCGCTGGCCAACGCCGGTGTCCGGCTGGACGGGGAGACGCTGCGGCAGGCGCTCACCTCGCCGGTGACCCTCGGCATCGCGCTGGGCCTGGTGCTCGGCAAGTTCGCCGGCATCTCGATCGGCACGTGGATCCCGCTGCGCTTCAACTGGGGCGTGCTGCCCGGCAACCTCGTGTGGGGCAGGTGCTGGGCGGCGCGGCGGTGTCGGGGATCGGGTTCACGGTGGCGCTGTTCATCGTGGACCTGGCCTTCGAGGACGCGGCGATCGCCGCCCAGGCCAAGATCGGCATCCTGGCGGGCTCGCTGCTGTCGGCGCTGGCGGGCTGGATCGCGTTCAAGCTCGCCTGGGACCGGGGCGGCGTGTGCGCACCGCCCGACGCGGAGCCGGAGGAGGAGCTTCCGGTGCTGCTGGCCGTACCGGTGGGGCCTGATGACCACGTGCGGGGGCCCGCGGACGCGACCGTCACGATCGTGGAGTACGGCGACTTCGAATGCCCCTTCTGCGGGCGGATGCACGGGGTGCTGCAGGAGCTGATGGAGCGGGATCCCAACGTGCGGCTGGTGTTCCGGCACTTCCCGCTGCGGAACATGCACCCGCGCGCGGTCGCGGCGGCCCTGGTCGCGGAGTCGGCGGCCGACGAGGGCCGGTTCTGGGAGATGCACGACATCCTGTACGCCAACCAGCGGTTCCTGACCGACGAGGATCTCGGGCACTATGCCGCCGAGCTGGGTGTGGAGCCGTGGCAGGACGTGCCGCGGCACTCCCGGCGGCTGGCCCGCGACGAGCGGTCGGGGCGGGACGGCGGGGTGCGGGGCACGCCCACGCTGTTCTTCAACGGCATCCGTTACCAGGGGGCGCTGGACGCGGCGTCGATCAGCCGCGCGGTGGAGGAAGCCCGAAAATCCCCATAAGGTCGAGAAGATCTCCTAACCGATAGATATGGGGCGTGGAATTGAGCATCATCAACCTCTTGATCCATATCGTGATGTTCATCGCCTTCGGCGCGGGGGCGGTCATCACGGGCCTGGCCAGGCGACGGCATGGCAAGGGCGCGCTGCTGGGCATGTTCGGCAGCATCGTGCTGATGATCGGCGTGCTGCCGACGGTCGCCACGTCCGTCTTCGCCCCGTCGATCGCCCGGGACCTCGGCTTCTCCACGGCGTCCACGATCTTCGGGCTTCTCGGGCTGGTGAACATGGCGCTGACGCTGGTGGGCTTCGGCCTGCTGGTGGCGGGCGTGGTCACCCACCGCGGGTCCCGTCCGGAACCGCAGGCGCCCGCGTGGAACCAGCCCTCCCCCTACCCCCAGCCCGGGTACGGCCAGCAGGGATACGGCCAGCCCCAGGGCTACGGCGCCACCCCGCAACCCGCCTACCCCCAGCCCGGCGCAGCCCCCCAGCCCGGCTACCCCCAGCCCGGTGCCCAAGAGCCCGGCGCCGCCCCGCAGCCAGGAGCCCAACCGCCCGGCGCGGCCCCGCAGCCCGGAGCCCAGCAGCCTGGTGGTCCGCAGTACGGCGGCCCGTCCTATGGTGGCCCATCCCAAGGTGAGCCGCCCTATGGTGCGCCCTCCTATGGTGAGCCGTCCTATGGTGGCGTGCCCCAGCCCGGTGGCGCGCCGGCGCCTCAGCCGGGGGCCGCGCCCGGTGAGCAGGCTCCCCCTCCGCCCGGCGGCGCTCAGCCGTGGTCCGACCCCGGCCGGCAGAGCTAGCCGGACAGGTACTCCCGCCAGGTGATCGTCCCGCTGGGCCGGGCGGTCGTGGTCAGGTGGCCGGCGCGGAAGGCGCGGCCGAACCCGCCCGGCAGCCGCAGGCGCAGGATCGGCCGGTGCTTCCTGGCTCGCCGCCAGGCCTTGACCGCCTCGGCGAAGTCGAGGACCTCGGGCCCGCCGTACTCCAGAATGGTCTGTGCGGGCCCGGCCGCGACCCGCGCGGCCAGTTCATCCGCCACGTCACGCACGTCGACCGGCTGGACGCCGCCGCCCGGCTCCGCGGCCAGGAACCCGAGGCGGGCCAGCCCCGTCAGCGCCTGGTCCACGAACTCGTAGAACTGTGTCACCCGCAGGATCGTCCACGGCACCCCGCCGGTTCTGACGAGGTTCTCGGCGGCCAGCTTGGTCCTGAAGTAGCCCCACGGAACCCGGTCCACACCGACGATCGAGATGTAGACGAGGTGCCCGGCACCCGCCTGCCGGGCGGCAGCGAGCAGCGCGGTGGTGCCGTCCAGTTCGACCCGGCGGGTGTAGCGGCCCTTGTAGGGCGCCGCGGCCAGGTGCAGGATCACGTCCACCCCGTCGACGGCCGCCGCGATGCCCTGGCCCGTGGTGAGGTCCGCGACCACCCACTCGACCTTGTCGCCCGTCCGGGCGCTCCGGCTGACCGCCCGCAACTCCGCCTCGCCACCCAGCCTCCCGAGTACGGCAGTGCCGAGACGGCCACCGGCGCCGGTAACCAGAATTCGCGTCATGACATCCAGACGAGCCACCCCGCACAGATGTGACAATGTCTGGAAATCATCGGCGCGATTTCCGGGGGAATCATGACTCCACCGCAGCAGGGCCCGCAGTATCCCGATCCGGAGGAGACGGTGCGCCACCGCTGGCCCCACCAGCAGCCCCCGGACCAGTCGAACCCGCACAACCAGGGACCACCGGGACCACCGCCGCCCCCGCAACAGGTCTGGCCCCCGCAACAGCCCGGCCCGAACCCGACATGGCCCCCGCAGTACTCCGGCCCCCAGCAACCCCCGCCCCCGAACGGCCCCCACCACCAGCCCGCCCCGCATCACCCGCAGAAACCCCCGCAACAAGCCCCGCGGCAACCCCCCGGCCAGCATCAGACCTGGCCACCACAGCAACCTCCCGGAACGCCACCCCACCAGCCCGGCCACCACCAGACCTGGCCGCCGCCGGGGGTTCCGCCCCAAGGGGTCCCGCCGCAGGGGGTCCCGCCGCAGCAGTCCGGCCCGCAGACCTGGCCCCCGCAGGGGATGCCGCCGCAGAAGGGGGTTCCGCCGCAGCAGGCTCGGCACCAGGGTCAGGACGGGCTCGGCGAGGGCACGGTGCGCCTGCCGTACACGCCGGACATGCTCCCCGACGTCGAGCAGTACGAGGCCGCGACCCCGAAGTCGGGCTGGTGGTGGGTGATCGTGGTGGGCGGTCTGCTGCTGCTGGTGGCCGCGGTGGCGGTCGGCGTCATCTTCTGGGTCAGGAGCACCGGCCTCTAGCCCGCCCGGGTCAGCTCCATGATCCAGTTGGTCTCCCAGGTCTTCTCCCCGTCCACCGAGAACGCCTGCTCCCACCGCGCCTCGTCCTCGCCGATCCGGGTCCAGAGGAAGCGGGCGCGCACCGGCGTGCCCTGGTGCTGGTCGTCGCCGTAGAACTCGCCCCGGTCCCCCTGCCAGGTACCGCTCATGGGCGGGTCGAAGCGGCCGGTACGGGTGCTGGCCCAGTGGATGGTCCAGCGCCGCTCGTCCACGTCGAACAGCCGGATCGTCAGCCCGCTGAACCCCTTCGTGGGGAACTCCACCTCGTCGAAGTGCGCGCCACCGGCGAAGTGGCTGCTGGCGACCGACCGGCCGGGGAACTCCTCCCACTCGTCGCTGCCCGCCAGCCATGTGGTGAGCCGCTTGTTGTGGATGTTCCAGGCGCCGGTGAAGAACTCGAATCCGTTCATGGCCCGGACGCTATGGCCGGCTCACTGACATCTATTGTCAGTGGCATGCGCGCTTCCCGCCTGGTGTCGATCCTCCTGCTGCTGCAGACGCGCGGCCGCATGACCGCGCGGGAGCTGGCCGAGCGCCTGGAGGTCTCGGTGCGCACGATCTATCGCGACGTGGAGTCCCTCCACACCGCCGGAGTCCCCCTGTACGGCGACGCCGGAACCAACGGCGGCTACCAGTTGCTCGACGGCTACCGCACCCGGCTGACCGGCCTGACCAGCGACGAGGCCGAGTCGCTCTTCCTCGCCGGGCTGCCTGGCCCGGCCGCCGAGCTGGGGCTGGGCGCGGTGGTCACGGCGGCCCAGCTCAAGCTCATGGCGGCGTTGCCGGTCGAGCTGCGCGACCGGGCCGGGCGGGTCCGCGAGCGCTTCCACCTCGACGCGCCCGCCTGGTACCGGGAGCGCGACCCGCTGCCGTTCCTGCCCGCCGTGGCCGACGCGGTGTGGCGGGAGCGGGTGCTCGACGTGCGGTACAAGAGCTGGAAGGGCGAGGTGACCAGGCGGCTGGAGCCGTACGGGCTGGTGGTGAAGGCGGGCCGCTGGTATCTGGTCGCCCGCGGCGGCGACCAGGTGCGCACCTACCGGGTGTGGCAGATCCTCGACCTGGTCGTCCGGGAGGAGGCGTTCACCCGCCCGGACGGTTTCGACCTGGCCGCGCACTGGCAGGAGTACCTGACCGAGTTCCAGGCCCGCCTGCGCCAGGGCGAGGCCGTGGCCCGGCTGACGCCGCGCGGCATGGACCGGCTGCGGGAGATGATGACGCCGGGCGTGGTGGGCGCGGCGGAGGCGTCCGCTCGGCCGCTGCCCGACGGCAGGACCGAGGTGACGCTGCCGATCGAGTCGGTGGAGCACGCGCTGGGCGAGTTCCTGCGCCTGGGGGCCGACGTCGAGGTCCGCAGCCCGGCGGAGCTCCGCGCGCGCGTCATCGCCACCCTGGACGACCTGACCGCCCGCTATCGCGAGACTTAACTGGGGGTATGGGGTGTTATAGCCCTTGAGGAGCCGTCCATGGACCTCCGCGACCACCTGCTCATCCAGCTCTCCACCCGGGACGTGTACGACGCCCTGATCCTCGGCGACCGGCCGCACTCGGGGCTGGTCTTCACCGGGCAGGCGGCGCACGAGGCGGTCCGCATGGTGCGCAGGCGCGGCTACACGGCGCCGGTCCTCGCCGACCGCCGCCGGTACGCGGGCTCAGGACGGGTCAGGGGTACGGCCGGCCTGTCGGCACACTGGATCGCCGACCAGGTCGAGGCCCGGGTGACGGTACCGCTGACCGACTCCGGCTACATCGGGCGAGGCGACACCCAGGCGCTGCACACCATCCTGGACCAGGCGAGCCAGTGGGGCGAGGTCGTGGCGGTGCTGCCCGTCCACGCCGACTGGCTGGGCCCCGGCCTGCCCGCCCTCACCACCGCCATCGCCGCCTACGGCCTGCCCGTCGCCCTGGTCGTGGAGGACGCCGCCCCTCCGGCCGCGCGGACCCCGGGGCTGCCGCTGTTGTCGGCGGGGATCGCGGCGCTGGGGGCGCTGGCGCATGGCGCGCCCTGGGCGGCCGTGGGGGTCCGCGAGGTGCTGCGGCACCTGTACCCCGAGCCGCACCAGGCCCGCGGCGGCTGGCGGAAGGGCGGGGCCAGGAGCGCGCTGGTGCCGGAGTTGCTGGAGTTCGTGCCGGTGGAACGGCTGCCCGAGGGCGTGTGCGGCTGCTCGGTCTGCCACGGCCGTCCGTTGCGGCGCCTGGCCGGGGCCGGGGAGCTGGAGGTCAACACCCACAACGTCACCGTGCTGCACCGGCTGCACGCCCGCCTGCTCCGCTCTACCCACCGGGAACGCTGGTGGGCCGAGCTTCAGCCTGCCAGCAGTGCGTCCACCGTTCCGGACCCAGCACCGTACGGCCGGGCACCTCGCTCGCGCACACCGGCAGCGCCACCGGGCACCGCGGATGGAAGCGGCAGCCGTCCGGCGGCGCGATGAGGCTCGGCGGCTCCCCGCGCGCGGCGCGCTTCGGGACGGGCGCGGAGTGGCGGGCGGGGTCGGGCGCGGAGTCGAGGAGGAGCTGGGTGTAGGGGTGGCGGGGCGACTGGGTCAGGGCTTCGCCGGGGCCGCTCTCGATCAGCCGGCCCGCGTACATGACGGTGATGTCCTCGGCGAAGTACCGGGCGCTGGCGATGTCGTGCGTGATGTACAGCAGCGCCAGCCCGCTGTCGGCCGCCAGCGTCTCCAGCAGCCGCAGCACCCCGAGCCTGATCGACACGTCCAGCATGGACACCGGCTCGTCGGCGATCAGCGCGATCGGCCGCACCGCCAGCGCGCGGGCGATGGCGACGCGCTGGCGCTGGCCGCCGGACAGTTCGTGCGGCAGCTTGTCCATGAACTGCTCGACCGGCGTCAGGCTGACCCGCTCCAGCAGCTCGGCGACGAGCTCCTTCTCGTGCGCCGCCGAGCGCGCGTGGCCGTGCAGGCGCAGCGGCCTGGCCAGGTGGTAGCGGACCCGGTGGAAGGGATTGAGGGAGGCGAAGGGGTCCTGGAAGATGAGCTGCACCTGCCGCCGGTACTCGCGGAAGCCGGTCACCTTCCGCCCGTGCAGCAGCACCTCGCCCGACGTCGGCGGGTACACCTGGGCCAGCAGGCGGGCCACGGTGCTCTTGCCGCAGCCGCTCTCGCCGACGAGCGCGGTGGCCGTACCGGATCGGAGGGTGAGGGAGACGTCGTCCACGGCGTGCACGGTGCCGCGGCCGCGGGCGGCCTTGAAGTGTTTGGTGAGGTTGCGGCCTTCGAGCACGATCTCGCTCATCGGACCCCCTTTCCCTCGTTGAGCAGGCAGGAGACCCCGTCGCGCAGGGACGGGGTGATCTCCCGGCAGTCCGGCAGGGCGTGGCGGCAGCGCGGGTGAAAGGCGCAGCCGGGCGGCAGCGCCCGCAGGTCGGGCGGGGTGCCGGGGATGCCGAGCAGTTCCTCGCGCGGACCGTGCAGGCGGGGGAAGGAGCGCAGCAGGCCCAGCGTGTACGGGTGGCGGGGCGTGTCGTGCAGGGCGCGGGCAGAGCCGGTCTCGACGACCCGGCCGGCGTACATGATGGCGATCCGGTCGGAGATCTCCATGAGCAGCGACAGGTCGTGGGTGATGAAGACGACGGCGAAGCCGTACTCCTCGCGCAGGGCGCTGATCTCGTGCAGGATGTCGCGCTGCACCACCACGTCGAGGGCGGTGGTCGGCTCGTCCATGATGATGATCTCGGGGTTGAGCGCGAGCGCGATGGCGATCGCGGCCCGCTGGCGCATGCCGCCGGACAGCTCGTGCGGGTAGCCGCGCCGCCGGTCGGCGCTGATCCCGACACGCTGGAGCAGCTCAACCGACCGCTCTGTGCGCGTTTTCCGGTTCATGGTGGGCCGGTGGATGCGGAGCACGTCCTCGATCTGCGCGCCCACGGTGCTGACCGGGTTGAGCGAGTTCATGGCCGACTGGAAGACGACGGCCAGCTCCGCCCAGCGGAAGGAGCGCAGTTCCTCGCCGCGCAGGCCCAGGACGTCCACGGCGTCGCCGTCGGCGCGGTGGTAGGTCACCGTGCCGCCGGTGATCGCCGCGGGCGGGCGCAGCAGGCGGCCGATCGCGTGGGCGAGCGTGGACTTGCCGCTGCCGCTCTCCCCCGCCAGCCCGAGGATCTCGCCCCGCCGCAGGTCGAGCGAGACGCCGGCGACGGCGTGCACGGCGCCGCTGTTCGACTGGTAGTCGACGCCCAGGTCGCGGATCTCCAGGACGTTCATGCGCGCGCCTTCCGAACCTTGATCGTACGCAGCCGGGGGTTGGCTATCTCGTCCAGGCCGAAGTTGACCAGCGCCAGCCCGGTCCCGATGAGCGCGATGCAGAGCCCCGGTGGCACGAACCACCACCACGCCCCGATGAGCAGCGCCTGCCCGTTCTGCGCGAAGTAGAGCATGCTGCCCCAGCTCACCGTGGACAGGTCCGCCAGGCCGAGGAACGACAGCCCGGCCTCGGCCAGGATCGCGCCCACGACCGTCGCCAGGAAGCTCGTGGCGATCACCGGCAGCAGCACCGGCAGGATCTCGAAGAAGATGACCCGGATCGGGCCCTCGCCGCCGGCCCGTGCCGCCTCGACGAAGTCGCGCCGCCGTACCGACAGGGTCTGGGCGCGCAGGACCCGCGCGCCCCAGGCCCATCCGGTCACGGCGATGACCACCGCGACCGAGGTGACCCCGCGCTGGGGCAGGTACCCGGCGAGCACGATGATCAGCGGCAGCGCCGGGAGCACGAGGAAGATGTTGGTCAGCACCGACAGCACCTCGTCGACGGCGCCGCCGAAGTAGCCGCCGACCAGGCCCACGGCGATGGCGAAGGCGGTGGCGATGACCGCCGACAGCACGCCGACGCCGAGCGAGACGCGCGAGCCGTACACGATCTGCGTGAGGATGTCCTGACCGGTCTGGGTCGTCCCGAGCCAGTGCGCTGAAGAGGGGCTCTGCAGGCCCGCGTCGCTGGTCGCGGCCGGGTCGGCCGAGATCAGCAGCGGCCCGGCGAGCGCCATCAGCGCGAAGAAGACGAGGATGCCGGCGCCTATGCGGATCTTCATTGGCGCGTCCTTGGGTCGAGGAGGACGTAGGCCAGGTCGGCCAGGAGGTTCGCGACCAGTACGGCCAGCGAGATCACGAGAAAGATGCCCTGCATGAGCGGGAAGTCCTCGTTCTCCACGCCCTTCAGCAGCATGGAGCCGATGCCCGGATAGGAGAAGACGATCTCCGTCAGGACGGATCCGCCCACCACGAAGCCGAGCGAGAGGGCGAAGCTGGTGATGTTGGGCAGGATCGCGTTGCGCGCGGCGTAGGCCCACATGACGCGGCGGCTGGTCAGCCCCTTGGCCTCGGCCATCACGACGTAGTCCTCGCCGAGCGTGGTGACCATGACGTTGCGCATGCCCAGGATGCGGTCGGCCATCGAGGCGACGACGATCGTGACCGCCGGCAGCGTCGCGTGGTAGGCCACGCTGGCCAGGAAGTCGCCGGTGAAGCCGGGCGTCACCTCCAGCCCGTAGGCGCGCGAGCCCGGGAACCACTGCAGCGTCGAGCCGAAGACGAAGACCAGCACGAGCGCGACCCAGAAGTACGGCACCGCGTGCAGGAAGGTCGCGGCGGGCAGCACCCCGTCCAGCCAGGTGCCGCGCTTCCACGCCATGAGCACGCCGAGCGAGGTGCCGACGACGTAGCTGATCAGCGTGGCCACGCCGACCAGGCCGATCGTCCAGGGCAGGCTGTCGGCGATGACGGTGGAGACCTCGGTGGGAAAGAACGTGATCGAGCGCCCGAGTTCCCCGCGGAAGAGGTTGCCCAGGTAGTCCACGTACTGCGTCCAGAGCCCCGCGTCGCTGATCCCGAACGCCTTCTTCATCGCCTCGACGGCGGCCGGGTCCACGTTGCCCTTGAGCCTGGCCACCAGCAGGTCGACCGGGTCCCCCGGCATCAGCCGGGGGATCAGGAAGTTGAGCGTGACGGCGGCCCAGGCCGTGAGCAGGTAGAACCCGAGCCGCCTGGCCAGGAACCTCACGTGCCCGCTGGCCTCAGGTTGAGCAGCACCACGGCGGCGTCGGGCGAGGTGTACGGCGAGGGCATCGCGTACGGGTCCTGCTCGGAGGGCCAGCCGACGTACTTGCTGGTGCGGAACTGCGCCCAGGCCGGGCTGTAGAACAGCGGCAGCACCGGCTGCTTCTCCACCATGATCGTGCCGAGTCCCTGCGCCGCCTTCTGCTGCGCGGCCAGGTCGTCGGTGGCGGCGTAGTCGTGGATGAGCTTGTCGCTGGCCGCGTCCTTCCAGCGCTGGTAGTTGCCGGTGGCGGAGGTGCCGACGGGCTTGGCCAGCTCGCTGAACAGCAGCGAGCGCATCTGGAAGTACGGCGAGGCCCCGGCCGGCGTGGCCCGGATCGACAGGTCGTAGCTGCCCTTGCCCACCTTGGAGACCCAGTCCTGGAAGGCGACACCGCGGGTCTCGACGGTGATGCCGACCTTGGCCAGGTCCTCGCGGATGAGCTGGGCGGCGTTGACCCAGTCGGTGAACGGCGAGGGCACCAGCAGCTGGAACTTCAGCTGGGCCGGGTCGACGCCCTTGAGCAGTTCCTTGGCCTTCGCGATGTCGACCTTGTAGGCGGCGTCCTTGTAGGCGGGCGGCAGGAACGCCTCGCCGCCGGGGATGGGGATGCCGGTGGGGTGGGCGACCTTGGTGTAGCCGCGCTCGGCCACCTTGACGATCTTGTCGCGGTCGATGGCCAGGCTGATGGCCTGCCGTACCTCGGGCTTGGACAGGACGGGGTGGGTCAGGTTCGGCAGGAGGGCGACCACGCCCTCGGGCGGGAAGTAGTACTTGTTGATCTCGGGCTTGCCCTGGACGTAGATCTTGTCGATGTCGGGGACGAACGCCCCGGCCCAGTCGATCTCGCCCTGCTGCAGCCCGGTCTGGACGGCGTTGGCGGTGTAGGCGGGGAACCTGACGGTGGGGACGACGGGCTTGCCCGGCTGCCAGTAGTCCGGATTTTTCGTCATTTCGTAGAGCTGGGCGGAGAACTTCGCCAGCTTGTACGGCCCGGTGCCCACCGGCTTGGGGTTGGTGAAGGTGACCGCGTTCTCCTTCTCGAACAGGTGCTTCGGCACGATCGCCGTGCTGCCCGAGATGTTGAAGAGCTTGGCGTAGGAGGTCGACTTGAAGTCGAGCTGAACCTTGTCCGGGGCGAGCGCCTTGGCGCCGGCCAGCTCCACGGCACTCTTGTTGAGCTCCGGGTGCTTGATCATCGTCTCGAAGGTGAAGACCACGTCGTCGGCGGTGAACGGCTTGCCGTCGGTCCACTTCACGCCCTGGCGGAGGGTGAAGGTGAGCGTCTTGCCGTCGTTGCTCCACGCGTGGCTCAGCGCCAGCCACGGCTTGGTCTCGCCCGGTTTGAGCTTGTTGAAGTACTCGAGCGTCTCGTAGATCATCCCGGTGGTGCCGAAGTTGACGCCCTCCAGGTGGAACGGGTTGAAGTTCTCCTGGAAGGTGCCCGAGTCGATCGCGTGCACGACCAGCGGCGGCGCCGCCGCGCCCGGCTCCTTCTGCCCTCCCCCGCCCGAACAACCGGCGAGCACCAATACGACGGCGATGATCGTTAAACGTTTCATCAGAAGGTTCCTCTCACCCGCAGATCGCGGGATCCCACCGGGGCGGCGAACGCCTGCGCCCGGCGGAATCCGGCCGGCGCGCCCCGCACGATCGTGAGCGCCCGGTAGTAGTCGACGTACGGGAAGCCGTAGGTCTCCCCGCGGGCGTAGGCGTAGCCGGTGATCGCCCGCGACCAGATCTCGTAGGCCTCCTCGGCGATCTCGACGAACACGTCGGGGCGGAAGCCCTCGGCGTCCTCCCAGTTGTCGGCGTAGTAGAGCTGCCCGGCCCAGTGCGCGGGCAGGTCGCGCTCCAGCGTCTTCAGCCCGCCGTAGAAGCGGGCGTCCTCGACCACGCGGTGGGTGCGGGCGTGGTCCTTGTGGATCGAGGCGCTCCAGTGGGTGAGGAGCACGTCCGGCTTCAGCTCCCTGATCAGGTCGCCGACGCGCATCTTGACGTCCTCGTCCTCGGGCAGCAGCCCGTCCTCGTAGTCGAGGAACCTGGCCCGCGCGCCGATCGCGGCCGCGAACGCCTGCGCCTCCTCGCGCTTCTGCGCGGCGTAGTCGGGCACGGACATCCGCGGGTGACCGCGCTCGCCGAGCGTGAGGTGCAGGAGCGTCGCCTCGTGCCCCTCAAGGACATGCTGCGCGAGTACGGCTCCCGCCGTCAGATCCATGTCGCCGGCATGCGCGCCGATGGCCAGGATGTTCACGCGCTCCACCTCATGACGTGGAAACGCCTGGTCACCTCGTAGCCCGCCTTGGTGTAGAGCACGCCGGCCGGGCTGGCCTCGCCGGTCCACAGGAACCACGAGGAGTGCAGGCCCTCGGCGCGCTTGGCGGTCATCGTGAGGTGGAGCAGGATCTTGCCGAGGCCGGTGCCGCGTTCGCCCGGGTCGACGCCGAAGGGCCCGAAGCGCTCGGGGATGCCGCGATACGCCGCATAGAGCGCGAAGCCCACCACCTTTTCCTGATATTTCGCGATAATCATGCGTTCGACGGATCTGTGGTGGCGGATCGCCTCGCCCCAGTCGGGGTTGAAGACGTCGGCCGCGAAGCGGATCAGCTCGGGCAGCTCGCCGGCGGTGGGGTGGCGGAAGCCGTACCCCTCGCTCTCGCGCTTCTCGCGCAGGGCGTGCACCTCGGGCGGGGTCGCGTAGCCGACGAGCGTGCGGTCCATCGCGACCGGCGAGTACAGCGTGGTGAAGCCCATCGCGCCGAGCAGCGCGAACGCCCGCGGATAGAGCTCGGCGTCAACGCCGGGCAGGACGTAGTTGGGGGTGTAGGAGGCGAAGTCGACGCGGGTGCGCCCCTGATCGCGCAGGAACGCGAGCGCCTCGCCGAGCAACCGCCGGCCGAGCCCGGAGCCCCGGTGGCCGGGGGCCACGAAGAAGAACGGGATCCACCCGGTCTCCGGCTCCAGGTCGGTGCCGGGCGCGAGGGGCGTCCGGCGGCGTACCGCGTAGGCGCAGCCCACCACCCGGCCGTCCGCGACGGCGACGCGCAGCCCGTCGGGGTCGAAGTTGGGGTCGAGCAGGACGCAGTCGCGAAACCACGTCGCGGTCGTCGGGTCGGCGGGCAGGCTCTGGTTCCAGCAGTCGATCAGTGAGGGCTCATCCCCCGCGACGAACGCGCGGACTGTGACCGTCATGAACAAGAGCTTTCCGACTGGTAAGCGCTCTGGTCAATAAGTTCGGGAAGAAATTTTCTCTGTGCCGAACCTCTAGAAACTTTCCTTCGCCTCCGGTAAGTATGGAACGTTGCCCGACTGATTAGGCATGACAACCGACATACGCGGTGCCGAGGCGTCTAGCGTCAGGTGTATGGACCCAGACGAACCTGACATCCTGGGAACCCCCGGCTACGACTTCCGCGCCCACCAGCTCTGGCGCTGGACCGACTCCCCGTGCGACGCCGCGATCCGCGCCGCACTCGACACCGGCCTCACCTCCGCCCGGCTCAGCCTGGACGACTTCTACGTCCTCATCACCTTCGCCCGCCGCTGCACCCTCGCCGCGGCCAGAACCGCCGACCCCACCCACGTGCGGTACGCCTACGCCGCCCTGGCCACCCTCGACCTGAAACGCGTCGACTGGCGCGACGGAACCTGGGCCGCCAACCTCGTCACCTGGGCCGCCCAGCGCCTCGGCCTGGACGCCCCCGCCCTGGCCGCGGCCGCCGCCGAGCACGCCAACCCCGAGACCGGCGAGGTGCTGGTGCGCTCCACGAGCCAGCGCGTCGACATCAGCGCCGACTGGGGTTACGTGCCCTGGCAGACGCCCGGCGGCCTCGTCCTGCTCGGCACCGAGCACGAGCCGTACTCGCCCGACGCCGACCTGGCCGCGGCCGGCATCGCCATGGCCGTCGAGCTGGAGAACGCCGGATACCTGGTCGGCGAGGTCACGGTCGGCAGCGACCTGCCCGCCGTCTGGGTGGACGACCGTGAGAAGCTCACCAAGAAGCTGGCCGGCGTCGCCTATCTGCGCGGGGAGCAGTCGGGCGTCGACGACGGCGTCCTCGTCTTCTTCGCCGAGGCGCGCGGCCCGTCGCGCGCCCGCGCGATCGTGTCGGCCGCGGGCGCCTACGAGCACGCGCTCGCCTTCGCCGAAGGGAAGATCGCCACCATCCTCATCGGCCAGCCCGGTCACGACCTGCCGCTCATCCACTTCGAACCGGCGCTCAGAAGGGCTCTCGAGAGCGCGTGACCTCAGCCCCGGCCGACGAACGGCATCGTGGTCGCCATCACGGTCATGAACTGCACGTTCGCCGCCAACGGCAGCCCCGCCATGTAGAGGACGGCGCTCACCACGTGCTCCACGTCCATGCGCGGCTCGGGCGCCGTCGTCCCGTCCGCCTGCAGCACGCCCTGCGCCATCCTCTCCGTCATCTCGGTGGCGGCGTTGCCGATGTCGATCTGCGAGCACACGATGTCGTACGGCCGGCCGTCGAGCGACAACGCCTTGGTCAGCCCGGTGATCGCATGCTTGGTGGCGGTGTAGGGCGCGCTGAACGGCCGCGGCGCGTGGGCCGAGATCGACCCGTTGTTGATGATCCGCCCGCCCCGCGGATCCTGCCGCCGCATGATCCCGAACGCCTCCCTGGCGCACAGGAAGGAGCCGGTGAGGTTGGTGTCCACCGCGGTACGCCACTGCTCGACGTCGAGCTCGTCCACGGGCACCGGAGGCGTACCCGTGCCGGCGTTGTTGAACAGCAGGTCGACCCGCCCGAACCGCTCACGCACGGCCCCGAACAGCGCCGCCACCGACCCCTCGTCCCGCACGTCGGCGGGAACGACCAGCCACCCGCCCGCGTCCGGTGGGCCCGCGGTCTCCCGCAGCGTCTCCTCCCGCCGCCCCGCGACCGCGACCGCGTAGCCGGCCCCGCGCAGTCCTCTGGCGACGGCCCGCCCGATCCCGGACCCCGCCCCGGTGACGACGGCGACCTTGGATGCCTCGACCATGCCCGGCAAACTACCATCATGACCTGGGACGAGTACCTCTACGAGACCCACACTCCCGAGCAGCTGCACGCGTGGGCGAACAGCCTGGCGTACTTCCACTTCTGCCGCGCCTACGGCGGCCACTCCAACGACGGCGACCGCCTGCTGGCCGCTTTGCGCACCGAAGACCCGGCCGGGATCCTGACCGCGCTGGGCCTGCCGGTCAAGCACATCCCGCCCGGCGCCCCGCAGGCCGTACCCGGCCAGGGCTACACCGTCCAGGAGTACGCCAGGTTCCCCAGCCCGATCCCCGGCCACCCCGGCCTGGACCAGCCCGGCTGGGTCACCTTGGCCGGCCACCCGGCCCACGTCTGGGCGACGGCCACCACCCTCACGATCAGCGTCCACGACGCCACCGACATCTATTCGGTCACCGAGTCGGCGGTGACCGCCGCCCGCACCATGGAAGAGCTCCTCGTCCCGCTGTCCGCCCAGGTCATCGACCCGCCCCAGAACGACCGCAACTGCATCTGCCTCCATCGTTCGACCGCGGGGGAAGTGTCCGGTTCCTAAGCTGCTCATGTGACATTTGGGGAAATGCTGGCCGTGTTCAGTGCCGGTGCCGGGGCGGGAGCCATCAACACCGTCGTCGGCTCCGGGACACTGATCACGTTTCCGGTCCTGCTGGCCACCGGTCTGCCCCCGGTCACCGCCACGGTCTCCAACGCGCTCGGCCTGATCCCCGGCTCGATCAGCGGCGCCATCGGCTACCGCGCGGAGTTGCGCGGGCAACGGCGGCGCATCCTGCGGATGAGCGTGGGCGCGCTGGTGGGCGGCGTCACCGGGGCGGCGCTCCTGCTGGTGCTGCCGGCCGCCGCGTTCGAGACGATCGTGCCCGTTCTGGTGGGCCTCGCGCTCGTACTGATCGTCCTGCAGCCCTGGATCGCCAAGGCGGTACGGCGCCGCCGCGGGCGAAGCGCCGACCCCGACGGCGGCCCGGTGCTGCTGACGGGACTGACGCTGGCCAGCGTGTACGGCGGCTACTTCGCCGCCGCCCAGGGGATCATCTACATGGCCCTGATGGGCATGCTCCTCGACGAGGACATGCGGCGGCTCAACGCCCTCAGGAACGTCCTGGTCGCCGTGGTCAACACCGTGGCCGCGCTCTTCTTCCTCGTCGCCGCCGACTTCGACTGGACCGCGGTGGGGCTGCTGGCGGCGGGTTCCGCGATCGGCGGCCGGGCGGGGTCGGCGCTGGGCCGCCGGCTCAGCCCCGCGGTGCTGCGGACCCTGGTCGTGGCGGTCGGCACCGTGGCGCTGGTCCAGTTGCTGGCACGCGCCTAGTACCTCTGCAGGAACAGCGCCTCGGTGAGGGCCATGCGGGCGATCTCGTGCGGGTCCACGCTCTCGTTGGGCGCGTGCATGAGCGTGAGCGGCTCTTCCACGCCCATGAGGATGATCTCCGCGTCCGGGTAGGTGTCGCGGAAGACGTTGCACAGCGGGATGGATCCGCCCTGGCCGAGGCTGACGGACTCGACCCCGTAGGCGTCCTTCATCGCGCCGCGCAGCGCGGTGTAGGCGGGCCCGCCGGTCTCGGCCAGGAACGGCTGGCCAGACGCCTCCCGCTCCACCGTCACGTGCACGCCCCACGGAGCGGCCGCCTCCAGGTGCGCGATCAGCGCGTCCTGGGCCCGCACCGCGTCCATACCGGGCGGCACGCGCAGGTTGAGCCGGGCCCTGGCGTGCGGCTGGATGGCCGAGGCCGAGCCGACCACGGGCGGGCAGTCGATGCCGAGCACGGTCAGCGCGGGCCGTGCCCACAGCATGTCCGAGACGGTCCCGTCGCCGAGCGGCGTCTCGCCGTTCAGGACGTGCGCGTCGGCGGCGAACTGACCTGCGGGGTACGGCGCGCCGCTCCACGTCTGGGTGTTGTCCAGGCCGTCGACGGTCGTGTTGCCCTGGGCGTCGCGCAGGGACGAGAGCATGTGGATGAGCGCCGCCAGCGCGTCGGGGGCGGCGCCGCCGAACATGCCGGAGTGCATCTCGCTGCTGAGCGCCTCGACCGAGACGACCACGTTGGCCAGGCCGCGCAGGCTGACGGTGAGCGCGGGCCGGCCGACGGCGGCGCCGCCGGTGTCGCAGACCAGGATGGCGTCGGCGCGCAGCAGGTCGGCGTTCTTGGGGACGAAGTCCTCCAGCCCGCCGGTCCCCTGCTCCTCCGAGCCCTCGACGATGAGCTTCAGGCCGACCGGCACGTCGTCGCCGAGGGCGCGCAGCGCGGTCAGGTGCATGAGGATGTTGCCCTTGCAGTCGGCTGCGCCCCTGCCGTACCAGCGGCCGTCGCGCTCGGTCAGCTCCCAGACCGGGCTGTTCCAGGCGTCCTCGTCCAGGGGCGGCTGGACGTCGTAGTGGGCGTACAGCAGCACGGTCTTGGCGCCGGGCGGGCCGGGGCGCTCGCCGTACACGGCCTTGCTGCCGTCGGCGGTCTCGACCAGGCGCAGGCCGCCGAACCCGACCTGGGCGAAGGCGTCCAGCACCCACTGAGCGGCCTTCTCGCACTCCTCGGGCGGGAACTGCCGCGCGTCGGCCACCGACCGGAACGCCACCAGCTCGGCCAGATCCTTCTTCGCCCGCGGCATCAGCGCGGCGACGCGCTCACGCAACTCCATCGGATCACCTTTCGAGGTGGAGCCCGGCCAGCGCCTGGGCGAACTGTTCCTGCTTGTCCGGGCAGTACACCTTCACCGCCAGCCCCGCCCCCTCGATCAGGCGCCGCTCGGCGATGATCGGCCGCTGCCCCGGCCCGGCGGCGCCGTTGGTGAGCGCGGCGACCTTGGCGACCGTACCGGCGGGGTCGGCGCACAGCTGACCGCCCTTGGTGCCCAGCGCCTTGGTCAGGACGTCGGGATCGACCGGGCTCAGCCCCGCCGCGACGAGCTGCTCGTTGAGCTGCTTGGCCTTGCTCTGCGCGGTGGCCGTGGCGTTGGCCGTGCGGGTGCCCCACATGATGGCCATGATGATCAGCACCACCACCACGAGCAGACCGGTCGCGGTGTAGGTGATCCACCGGCTGCGCCGCTGCCCGTCGGTGACGCGCGCGTGTGCCCCCATGACGTTCCCCTCACTCGTCCTTTGCGGCGGCCCGCTCGGGGTCACGCCAGGACGGCCTGCTGAGCTTGATGAGCACGTACGGCACCGCCAGCCCGACCAGGATCAGCCCACCGCCGACGATCAGGACGTAGACCAGCGGGTTCCCGGAGCCGAACTGCGACGGCGGCACGAAGCCGATGATCATCGCGGCGGCCGAGGCCAGGAAGCCGACCACGCAGAGCAGGCCCAGGGCCGGGGCGCGGAAGCCGCGCGGGTGGTCGGGCTGGGTTTTGCGCAGCCGTACCGCCGCCACGAACATCAGCAGATAGACGATCAGGTAGATCTGCGTGGTGATCACCGACAGGATCCAGTAGGCGCTGGAGACGTCCGGGATGAAGGCATACAGGAGCGCGATGACCGTCGTGACGACGCCCTGGGCGACGAGGATGTTCTGCTGGATGCCGTGCTTGTTGAGCTTCTGCAGCGACGGCGGCAGCCAGCCCTCCTCGCGGCTGATCATCAGCACGCCCTTGGACGGCCCGGCCAGCCAGGTGAGCATGCCGCCCAGCGACGCCGCGATGATCATCAGCCCGAAGACCGGCGTCAGCCATTGCACGCTGAAGTGGGCGAACATGGTGTCGAACGCCTGCATCACCCCGGCGGTGAGGCTGGTGCTGCCGGCCGGGACCACCCAGCTGATCGCCAGCGCGGGCAGAATGAAGATCACCAGCACCAGCCCGGCCGCGAGGAACATCGACCGCGGGAAGTCCCTGGCCGGGTTCTTGAGGCTGGAGACGTGGACCGCGTTCATCTCCATGCCCGAGTACGACAGGAAGTTGTTGACGATCAGCACCAGGCTGGCGATCCCCGCCCACGGCGGCAGGATGTGCGCCGCGTCCATGGGCGCGGCCGACGGGTTGCCCTGGCCGAGGAAGACCATCCCGAGCAGGATCAGCACCGTCCCGGGGACGAGCGTGCCGATCACCAGCCCCGCGCTGGACAACCCGGCCACGGTCTTCGTCCCCTGGCTGGAGACCCAGACGCCCGCCCAGTAGACGACCACGATCACGATCGCCGTGTAGAGCCCGCTACCGGCCAGTTCGGGGTTGATGACGTACGCGAAGGTGCTGGCCACGAAGGCGAGCAGCGTCGGATAGTAGAAGATCGTCATCGCGAACTGGCACCACACGGCCAGGAACCCCAGGGGCTTCGACAGTCCCTGGCTGACCCAGTTGTAGACCCCGCCGGTCCAGCCGGAGGCGAGCTCGGCCGAGACCATGGCCGTGGGCAGCAGGAACACGATCGCAGGGACCACGTAGAGAAAGATCGCCGCCAGGCCGTACACGGCCATGCTGGGCGCGGAGCGCAGGCTGGCGACCGAGCTCGTGATCATGAACGCCAGCGCGACCCACGAGATCCACGCGGTGGCGGGCTTGGCCGCTACCGCCGCCTTCGGCACCGCTCCCGAATCCCCCGGAACATCGACAGAGCTCATTCGACTACCCCCCACCGTGACATAGCCATCACAATGGGTAATCAAACGCCTACGGGCTCCGCGGCGCGTCGAACAGAGCGCGTTCGCCTGGATAGGGTGCCTCGAACTGGCCCTCAAGACGCTCCCGGGCGCCCTCGTCATAAAGATCGACGCCCAGCTTCGCCAGCCATTCATCCGGACACAGGCGAACCGCGGGCAGTTCGGCGGCCAGCCGCCTGGCGAGCGTCGTCTTTCCCGAACCCGGCAGCCCGCACAACACGATCAGCAGCGCTTTCGTCTCTCCTCCCGGCATCGAAGCCCGCATCGAACCCCACATCGAATCAGAAGAGGGACAGGTTGGGCAGAAGCTTGCGCGCCGCGTCGATCAGCCGTTCCGCCGCGGCGGTCGCCGCCTCGGCCTCGTCCTGTCCTACGTCGTCGCCGGGCCGTACCGGATATTCGATCTCGTTGCGGCGGCGCCGTAGCGCGCCGAAGTCCCTGAAGGCGTGGCCGAACTGGGCCCGCAGCACTTCCTCCACCACGTAGTGCCCGCCCGCGGTGGTGGGCCGGAGGCCCTGGTGCGCCAGCACGGCCGTGCAGGCGTGCCGGGCCGCGTCATAGGAGAGGATGAAGGCGCTGTCGGGGTCGTCGCCGATCCCGTGGGCCGTTCTCAGGGTGCGCCGGGCGCGTTCCACCCATTCGGTGCCGTCCGCGGCCGAACCCGTGACCTTCTGAAGCCGCCCCTCCGCGAGAAGCCGCTCCACCACCGCCTCCCCTTGGCTCCAGCGCATCACTCCGGCTCCCGAACCCAGACCAGCGGCGAAGCCCGTACCTGGCCGACCAGCGGATCAGCGGCCTTCGCCCAGCGTTCACGGGTCACGAGAACCGGATTGACCGCAATCCCCAGCCCGCCCTCCACCCGCTCGGCGGCCTCATAAACATCAGCCCGGGAAGGCCCGCCCACGACCAGGACATCGATGTCGTTCGGCGGCGGACCCGGCTCACCGAGATACCGGCTCGCCCAGGACCCGAAGATGGCCACCGCGTCCACCCCCGGAAGCCCGGCGAATTCCCGCTCGACGAGAAGGTGCGGCCCGAACGCCAGCGTCAGGAGCTCGGTGAGCGGCCGGGCATAGCGGCCCGGCACCATGGCCCGAATGAGATGCGCGCGCCCGACCTTGCGGCCACGGAGCAGTTCGGCCTCCAGCAGCCGCCCCACTTCCCGCTGCATCGTGGTCAGCGGAACCCCGACCTTCTCGGCGAGCTCGGTGACCGTGAACTCGCGGTCGGGGTGAAGGTAGAGCAGGGTGAGCAGCTCCGCCTGATGCCGCGACCGGAAGATCGGCAGCAGAGGAGGCGACTCACTACGCATAGATGAAAGTTATCACCCATCTATGCGTAGTGTCACCCAGCTCGCCCACGACGGATGCGAAGCTCGCCTCGGCGCAGACCTAATCCGCGACCTGCGCACCCGGGCCGACGCGGCATGTGCCGCAGTCACCATCATCGCGTCACCGTCCACCTCTTCGATGTCCCCCGCCACGGATGGCGCCGGGATCGCAGTCAGCTCGGACACCCCCGAGGGGCGACGAACCTGACAGGCAAGACCCGGCTTCAGATAACCCGATCACCGCCGAGTGCGAAAGTCCCGGCCCCGGGCGAACGAATTCCTCACCAGATCAGCGCCCGATTCCGCCTCGCTCCACGTCAGGACCTCATGATTCTGCTGTCATTTGGGCGGACTCGAACGACGCGCTGTTCGCGGGGCTGAGCCAGGTCTGCAGGCCGTCCAGGAACAGGTCGAGCCGGCGGTCGAAGTCCGCCTCGCTGGTGCCGTGCGGGTTCTTTCGGTGCTGGATGGCGTACAGCTTGGAAAGGCGCGGGTACGGCTGCGCCGCCTTCTCGGCCGCCGGCCATACCTGCTCGACCAGGTCGCGCTCGGACTGCCCGCTGCGGGCCAGCATCGTCAGGTACGCGGCTTCGCTGATCGCCGACCCGAGCACGTAGGCGATCAGCGTGTTGAGCGCGTGGTCGGCCTGCTCCAGGGTGAAACCGCCGCGTTCGAACAGGGTGAGGATGTCCTCCGAGGCGCGCATCATGTTCGGGCCGAGGAAGACCAGGCCCGCCTCGCCGATCACCGAGCCGAACCACGGATGGCGCAAGATCACCGAGCGCAGGCTGCGCGCGGTGCGGACGGCGCCGCCCCGCCAATCGGCCGATTCCCCGGCTACCTCGATCTCGCCGTAGATCTGGTCCACGATCAGCTCGAGGAGTTCGTCCTTGCTGCTCACGTGGTAGTAGAGCGCCGGGGCGACGGCGCCGAGCCGGCTGCCGAGCCGCCGCATCGTCAGCGCGTCGATGCCCTCCTCGTCGAGCAGCCGGATCGCCTCGGACACGATCTGCTCGCGGCTCAGCTCGGGCCGTGCCCGCTTCGTGCGGGCCGGGCGGGTCCACACCGAGGCGAGCGCCTGCTCATCGCCTGACATACGACCTCCTTCGTCACGGCTCAGCATAGCCCCCTGTTTGAACAACGTCAGATCTCGTGTACGTTGTTACCAATTTTAACAGCGTTAAAAGCTTCATACGACGTTCAAAGAGGAGGTGGAGGGAATGGAACGCCATCCCCGACGCTGGCTGATCTTGACGGTGCTATGCCTGTGCACGCTGGTCCTGGTCGTCGACAATGGGGTGCTGACGGTGGCGATCCCGTCACTCACCCGCGACCTCGGCGCCACCGCTCAGGACATCCAATGGATCACCGCGTCCTACATCCTGGTCTTCGCCGGACTGCTGCTGACCGCCGGCAGCCTGTCCGACCGCTACGGCCGACGCCGCGTCATGATCATCGGACTGGTGGTCTTCGGAGCCGCCTCGGCGCTGGCCACCTACGCGGCGAGTCCCGGCCAGCTGATCATCGGCCGGATCCTGATGGGCCTCGGCGGCGCGCTGGTCATGCCCAGCACGCTGTCGATCCTCATCACCGTCTTCGACGACGACGAGCGGCGCAGGGCGACCTCCCTCTGGAGCTCGGCCCTGATGCTCGGCGTGATCGGCGGACCGGTGCTGGGCGGTGTGCTGATCTCCACGTTCTGGTGGGGGTCGGTGTTCCTGATCAACGTCCCGATCGCCGTCGTGGCGATCATCGCGGCGCTGGCGTGGATGCCGGAGTCCAAAGCCCCCGCGCGCAAGGCCGACCCGCCCGGCGTGGTGCTGTCGGCGCTCGGGATGAGCGCGCTCGTCTGGGCGATCATCGAGCTTCCCCGGTACGGCTTCGCCCATCCGCTCGTCCTCACCGCGTTCGGGGTGGGCACGGTGGCCATGGTCGCGTTCGTGCTCTGGCAGGCACGCGCGCCGTACCCGACGGTGCCTCTCGCGCTCTTTCGCGACCGCAACTTCACCGGCGGCAGCCTGGCCCTGGTCCTGGTCCAGGTGGGCACGTCGGGACTGCTGCTGGCGCTACCGCAGTACCTGCAGTTCGTCCTCGGCTACACACCGGCCCAGGCCGGCCTGGCGATCGCTCCCATGGCGCTGGCCACCATCGCCGCCAACGCCGTCGGCGGCGCGCTCGGCAACCGGATCGGCAACCGGCCCCTGGCCGTCATCGGGATCGCGGTGCTGGCCGCCGGCTTCGCCTTCCTGGCCATCACCTCGCCCGGCGACGGCTACGGGAGCGTGGTCACGGCCCTGGTCCTGTTCGGCGTGGGAACCGGGCTGGCTCAGCCGGCGGCCGTGGCGGCGCTGATGGGCGCGGTACCGCACGAGCACGCCGGCGTCGGATCGGCGCTCAACGACACCATGCAGCAGGCCGGCGGCGCACTCGGCGTGGCCGTGCTGGGGAGCGTGCTGGCCTCGGCGTTCACCGCGGCCATGCCCGCCACCGCCACCGAGCACGCGCGGCGCTCGATCAGCGACGCACTCGGCGTGGCCGCCCGCACCACCGACGCCGCCCTGGCCGAGACCGCCAGAACCGCGTTCACCACCGCGATGTCCATCACCTCCATCGCCGGAGGCGTCCTCGCGGTGGCCGGAGCCGCCCTGGCCTTCCTGCTCATCCGCGACCGCAAGGGCCTGCGGGCCGCGCCGGACATCGTCGCCGGCACCCGTCACTGAAGCCAAAGGAAACCCAGTCATGCATGTTGACGTGGACACTCCCGCCTGCATCGGCGCCGGCCAGTGCGTCCTGCTCGCGCCTGACGTCTTCGACCAGCGCGACGACGACGGCCTCGTCGTACTCCTGCGGCCACAGCCCGCACCCGAGTTCCAGGAGGCGACCCGCGAGGCGGCCCAGGTCTGCCCGGCCATGGCGATCAGGATCACCGAATGAACCGGATCGTGATCGTCGGCGCCTCCATCGCCGGGCTCACCGCCGCCCAGACACTGCGGCGCGAGGGGTTCGAGGGGCACCTGACCCTGGTGGGCGCCGAACCGCACCTGCCCTACGACCGGCCGCCGCTGTCCAAACAGGTACTCGCGGGCACCTGGGAACCAGAGCGGATCCAGCCTTTCGACACCGGCCACTACGCCGACCTCGGCGTACACCTGCGGCTGGGACGAGCGGCCACCGCCGTGGACCTGCCCGGCAAGGCCGTCGTCCTGGACGACGAGCGCCTCGGCTACGACGGCCTGATCATCGCCACCGGTGTCTGTCCCCGCCGCCCGCCCTGGCCCCACGTGCACGTGCTGCGCACCGTGGACGACGCGGTACGGCTGCGCACCGCCCTGCGGCACCTGCCCCGCCTGGCAGTGATCGGCGCCGGCTTCCTCGGCGCGGAGGTCGCCGCCACCGCCCGTACCCTCGGCTGCGACGTCACGTTGATCGACCCGGCTCCCCAGCCGATGGCCCGCCAGCTCGGTTCCCGGCTCGGCGCCCGCGTCGCCCGCCTGCACCGGGAACACGGTGTCATCGTGCGCACCACCACGAACGTGCGGCGCGTGGCACCGGACGGCGTGGAAACACACGACGGCGGGTTCGTCCAGGCCGACCTCGTCGTCGCGGCCATCGGCTGCACTCCCGCGACCGCGTGGCTGGCCGGCTCCGGGCTCCCGCTCGGCGACGGCATCGAGTGCGACGACCGCGGCCGCGCCGCACCCGCCGTATACGCCGCCGGCGACGTCGCCAGCTGGCACAACCCGGCGTTCGGCACCCGGATGCGGCTCGAACACCGCCTCAACGCCGCCGAACACGCGGCCGCCGTCGCCCGCAACCTGCTCGGCGCCGACCGCCCCTACGCTCCGATCCCCTACTTCTGGAGCGATCAGTTCACCACCAAGATCCAGGCGTACGGGATCCTCCCGGCCGACGCCGAGATCACCCTCGAACACGGAGAACTCACCGGCGACCGGTTCGTCGTCGCCTACCGCCGCCACGGCCACACGGTCGGGCTGCTCGGCTGGAACAGCCCGCGCGAGCTCCGCACCCTGCGCGCCGCCTGGCGACCCATCACCCCTGCGACAAGGAGCATGACATGACGGAGTTTCCCCACGAGCGTCCCGCGGGATGCCCGTTCGATCCCCCCGTGGAGCTGGCCGAGCTGCGTGAGCAGCGGCCGATCACCCGGCTGGCCTTCGCCGACGGTCACCAGGGCTGGCTGGTCACCAGCTACGCCCTGGTCCGGCAGGTGCTCGCCGACCCGCGCTTCTCCTCCCGGTATGAGCTGCAGCATCACCCGCTGGTCCCCGCCGGGACCGGCCCGATGCCGCCCGCGCCGGTCGGGGACCTGTCCGGGATGGACGCCCCCGGGCACACCCGGCTGCGCAAGCTGCTGACCGGTCAGTTCACCGTGCGCCGGATGCGGCAGCTCACCGGACGCGTCGAGGAGGTCACCGCGGAGCACCTGGACGCCATGCAACGGCAGGGCCCGCCACTCGACCTGCTCAAGGCCTACGCGCAGCCGATCCCCGCGGTCATGATCTGTGAACTGCTCGGCGTGCCGTACGAGGATCGCGAGAACTTCCGCAGGCACGCGGCCGACGGCATCGCCGCCTCAACCCCAGAGGTCCAGTTCACCGCGTTCGCCGCGCTCGCCGAGTACATCGGCGACCTCGTGACGGCCAAGCGGGCCCATCCGACCGACGACGTGCTCAGCGACCTGACCGGCACCGACCTATCAGATGAGGAGCTCGCCGGCGTCGGAACACTGCTGCTGGGCGCAGGTCTGGACACCACCGCCAACATGATCGCCCTCGGCACCTTCGCCCTGCTGCGACATCCCGGCCAGCTCGCCGCGTTGCGCGAGAAGCCGGACCTGGCCGGCCCGGCGGTGGAGGAGCTGATGCGCTACCTGACCATCGCCCACACCGGGATCCGCACGGCGCTGGAGGACGTCGAGGTGGACGGCCACCTGATCAAGGCCGGCGAGACGGTGGTCCTGTCGGCCAACGCCGCCAACCGCGACCCGTCCAGGTTCCCCGACCCCGACACCCTTGACCTGAACCGCAACGCCACCGGGCACCTGGGCTTCGCCCACGGCATCCACCAGTGCATCGGCCAGCAACTGGCCCGCGTCGAACTGCGCGTCGCCCTTCCCGCGCTGGTCACCCGCTTCCCCCATCTGCGCCTGGCCGTGGCGCCGGAACAGGTGCCGATGCGCACCGACTCCCATATCTACGGCGTACGCGAACTACCGGTCACCTTCTAGAGAAACCCTGGCCGGCCGCACCTGCTGGACGCCATCCGGGTCAGAACCGGGTGGCGTCCTGGCCCCGCCAGATCGTCACGTGAACGCGGCGCTCCTTGGTCAGCACGCGCCCGCCCCAGCCCGAGTTGAACTTTGATCAAATCGACGTTACCTGCTGATCGCCGGCGGCTTCGTCACCACCACCCAGGTTTTCGTCGACCGCTACGTGGAGCGTGCCCTCCGCAAGTCCGGCACCACAACCGTCGACGCCAAGGCCCTGATGGGGGCAGCCAAGGAAACCTTCCCCGGCTGGTTCCGGCCCCTGGTCACGACCCGCTTTCTCCTCACGACGGCGGGCTCGCTGGCCATCCTCGTCTCACTGGCGGCTTCCTGACCCGGCAATGGAGGTCTTTGCGGTGGTCGTAGATCGCCATCCAGGATGAGAAACAGGCACCTGGCACGGTTCCACTGGTCAGCGGCCCCGATTCGCTCGTCCGGACGTGGCCAACGCCGGATTCCGCTCCATTGCGCCGTGGGTGCGCGGAAGGCGCCGCTGGCGTTGGATATGCGGCGGCAAGGACGGTGCAGAGGCTGCCCGGTACGCGGTCAGCTGGATCGACGCGCGCCGGTCGCTGTCGGCGTGTAGCGAGCGAGGGACACGACCGTGGTGTGGCCGGAGGAGGCGAGCGGGTTCAGCTGAACAGGCTGACGATCAGGTCCATGCTGGGTGCGACCGGTGTGAGGCGGTGCCGCGGCGGTTCGACTCCCATGAGGTTGCGGAGGAGGAAGTCCCACTTACGCCGGTTGACGTGGTGTTCGTAGCCGATGAAGAAATGCTCCGCTCCGGGGACGATGAGGAGTTCGACGTCCTTGTCGGCGGCGATGAGGCGTTCGGCGAGCCGTAGCGAGTGGTGGGCGTGGAGGTCGTCGTCCACGCCGCCGTGGATGAGCAGGAGCTTGCCGTCGAGCCGGTCGGCCAGCTCCACGTTCGATGAACGGGCCCAGGCGGCCGGGTCCAGGCCGTCGTAGGCTTCCGCGAACTGCAGGTGGAACAGGCGGGTGTCGTGGTTGCCCGACTCGGCGACGCCGACCTTGTAGACGTCGGGGAAGGCGAGCATGGCGCGGACGGTGGCGAATCCGCCGCCGGAGTGGCCGGTGACGCCCACGCGGTCGAGGTCCATCCAGGGGCGGGTAGCGGCCAGTTGCCGGAGGGCGGCAACGTGGTCGTCGATGCCGCCCGCGGCCGCCTGGTTGCCGTAGGAGGCATCGTGGAAGGCCTTGTCCCGGCCGGGGGTTCCCCGCCCGTCGACGGCGACCACGACGAAGCCGAGCGCGGCCAGAACCTCGGCTTCCTGACCGAGGATCCCCGGGTGGAAGGCGGGCGAGACGCGGGTGGTCTGCGGGCCGGGGTAGACGTGGTCGATGACCGGGTATCGGCGGCCGGGGTCGAAGTCGTGCGGCCGGTAGATGACCCCGTAGACGTCGGTGACGCCGTCGGCGGCGGTGGCCCGGAAGCGTTGCGGAGGGGTCCAGCCGGTCGCGAGCAGCGGGGTGATGTCGGCCCGCTCCAGTTCGACCAGCACCCGGCCGTCCCATCCGCGCACGGTGGTCACCGCAGGCAGCTCGACCGTGGAGGCCGAGTCGATGAAGCAGTCCTTGCCAGGGGCGAGGGTGACGACGTGGTGCAGGCCGTCGTCGGTGATGCGGGCGAAGCCGGTGCCGTCGAGGTTGATCCGGCACACGGAATGGCGGTAGGGGTCCTCGGCGACCAGGCCGGCCGCGGTGAAGTAGAGCACGCCTGCCGGTTCGTCGATGTGCAGGATGCTCTGCACCGCCCAGGCGCCCGAGGTGACCTGCCTGATGGGTGTGCCGGTGCGCGCGTCGTACAGGTAAAGGTGGCCCCAGCCGTCGCGCTGGGAGTACCACAACACCTGTGATCCGCCGGACAGGACAGCGATGATCGGCTCCGTCCCCGTCTGGGTCGGTTCGACGCGGGTCGAGCCGCTCTCGCTCAGCACCCTGCGTACTTCCCCGGTCGCCGGGTCGAGCCGGTTCAGGTGCAGGGAACGCAGGTCGCGGGGCTGGCTCAGGTAGTACACGGCCGAGCCGTCTTCGGCCCACCAGGCCCAGCCGGAGGCGATCGGCGACTGCAGCGGCATGGGTTCCGGGGCGGTGCGGGCCTTGACGACGTGGCAGGTCGCCGCGTCGATCACCACGAACTCCCCCTGCGACATGTGGGCGTCACCGGGGTAGGCGTAGCGCTGGGTGATCGGCCGCGGGGCGCCGCCGTCGGCCGGCAGTTCCTCCATGATCTGGGTACGGCGGACCGCGCGCTGGTCGGTGCGGTGCGTCAGCACGCGCGTCGAGTCGGGCGACCAGGCGAGGGCGGGCGGCAGGTAGCCGCGCAACCCCAGCTTGTTCGGCAGCACCGAGGGCGCGAACGGCGTGGCGCCGTACTCCTCATCCTCCCGGCCGTCGATCGTCAGGGGCCACTCCCGGCCGTCGGCCACCGAGCGCGCCCACAGGTCGTGACCGCGCAGGAACGCCACCAGCTTGCCGTCCGGCGAGGGCACTTCGAGGAAACCGGGGCCGTGGACGGTGGCCGGGGCCGCGGGCGTACAGGTGTAGGTGTCCAGGCGGCAGCTCCAGAAGGAGCCGAAGGCGAAGAATCCGACCGCGTCCTGGCTCAGCGCGATGGCGGAGAACGGCAGCGCGCCCGGGTTCACCTCCTGCCCGGTGGCGGCCGCCAGCGCGACTGCCAGGCGGTCATGGTCGAAGGCGGGCTCGCGGGATCCGGCGACGGGATCGACGAGAATGAAGCGCCTGCCCTCGCGGGCGTCCACGGTGTACCAGAAGCGGGCGCCGTCCCACTGCGGGTTGATCTTGTCGCCGCGTACCAGGGCCGCTCGGTTGTGCCGGAGCAGGCGCTCGGCCGCTTGGTACCGGGTTGCGTCCATCGTGATCACTCCACACGTCAAGCTTCTAAACGAATCGTTTCGTTTTGCAGGATGGCATCGGCTACCGAGAAGTGTCAAAACGAATCGTTTCGTTTAGGGTGTGGGCATGACGAGACCCCCGAACCCAGACCGCCGCCGGGACGCAAGCCGCAAAGCGACCCTGGCCGCGGCCCTGGAGTTGTGCGTGGAGCGGGGATACGCCGCGGTGACCGTCGACGCCATCGCCACCCGCGCCGGCGTCAGCAAGGCCACCATCTACCGCTGGTGGCCGGCAAAAAGCGCGATCGTCCTGGAAGCGGTCGATGAGGCCGCGCCCATCCCGGAGACGTTCCCCGACACCGGCGACCTGGCCGCCGACCTGCACGCCTGGCTCAGCGGCATCCTCGGCGTCTTCCACGACCCGCGCCTCGGCCCGGCCTACACCGGCGTGCTCGCCGAAAGCCAGCTGGATGCGAACCTCGCCCACCAGCTACGCGAACGGCTGATCAACCACCGAGTCGCTCAGCTCGAGGAACGCGTGACCAAGGCGCGAAAGAACGGCGAGCTCGCCCCCGACGCCGATCTCGAAGTGGCGCTGGACATCCTCCACTCACCCATCTACCGAAGGCAGGCGCTGCACTACCCATTGCCCGATGACGCCTACCTGACCAGGCTTATCACGCTCGTCATGCGGGCCATCAGGCCCACGCGCGCCAACTGACCCACACCAGAGCGCAGTGTCGCAGCACACCCTCCATCATCGCGGCGACCTCGGAGGCGCTGCAGGTCCGCAGCTGGGAGTAGACGCACACCGACTTGCGGTCCACGTGCCAGTAGATCATGACGCCGGGGCCGTCGTAGCGGGTGTGGCACTCGGTCATCAGGTTCGACGGCCACGAGCCGAACTTCTTGGAGTCCGACGCGCACGCGGCGCCGTTGCCCCAGCACATCCGTCCCCACTATTCCAGCCCGCAACGGGCCAGGAGTTCAGCGCCGTTTCGCCCGTGTTCAGCACCTCCGACGACTGAACATGCTGACTGAACGCGCAAGCCGCGCGCCGAAGACGCGCCCTGTCAAGACGCCCGAGCGCAGCGAGGATTCATTGACCAGAGTGGGATCCAACTGCCCAGCCGGGCAACGGGTGGGGCGCCAGAAGAACACCCGGCCGGAGGGAGGACCTTCAGGGGACGAGCTTCAGCTCGACTGGAGAAACGCCTGGAACCCAAACGCGCGAAGCGCGCCAAGGTGAAAGACCTTGCCTGTGGAGCTATGGGGATTCGAACCCCAGACCTCTTCCATGCCATGGAAGCGCGCTACCAACTGCGCCATAGCCCCTGGTCACCGCTTCGAGTCTGCTCGTTGCGGCGCTCGGAGAGCATATCGGCATCCTGTCGTTTCGCCTAATCGGCCCTCGCCAGCGCCTCCAGGGCGTCCAGCTGCCGCCTCAGGCCGAACTCGAACAGGGTGTCCAGGTCCAGGTCCAAGTGCTGGTCGCGGAGGACTGCGGCCAAGGTCGGGTGGGCGGGCATCAGCCTCCTCAGGGCTGCCTCTCTCGTGGCCATCCACTCGTCGTCGCTCATTCCGGTGTCCTGTACGGCCCGCGCCTCCGGCTCCAGATTGGCCGCCAAGCCTCTGATGAACGCCGCCAGGGACACCGTCACGTGCAACATGGTGTTCGGGTCCAGCCCCAGCCCCGACACGGCCCGCATGATCCACTCGGTGTGAGCCAGCCCGTTGGCCCCCAGGTAAGGCCTGGTCAGCGGGTAGGCGTTGGCCAGCCACGGATGCCTCCGGTGTATGCCCCACTGCAGCCTGAGCGACAGTTCGACCTGCTTCCGCCAGCCGTCCGGTACACGGCCGGGTAGCCGGGCCTCGCCGTACACCTGATCGACCATCTCCTGCACGAGCTCGCCCCTCCCCCGCACGTACCGGTGCAGGGCCATCGTGGGCACCCCCAGCGCCGTCGCCACGCGGCGCATCGACACGGCCGCCAGCCCCTCCTCGTCGGCGAGCTCTATGGCGGCCAGCAGGACCCGCGCCGCGGTCAGCTCCCGGGAGCGACCCGGCCCACCGGCGGCTGTCGAGCCCGCCCGCGCGACGGCCGGGCCACCCCGCCCAGGCGAGCCGGGAGCCGACCAGGCCACCACGGTCCCCACCCCGGGAACCATCCGTACCAGCCCCTCCTCCCGCAAAGCGGCCAGCACCTTGGATGCGGTGGCCATGGCCACCCCCCACTCACGGGTGATCTGCCGCGTGGACGGGACAAGCTCCCCTTCGCTCAACTCCCCCGAAACAATCCGAACCCGCAACTGCTCCACAATGTCGCGAAAAATCACTGCACTAGGGCACCCTTCGCGCACTCTCCCGGTCAACCGGAGACTACGGCGTACCCCCGAAGCGAAGGAATCCCCATGGACGTGCTCATCTCAGGGGCGGGCATCGCCGGCCCCGCCCTCGCCTACTGGCTCATCAGAGACGGCCACCGCGTCACCGTGGTGGAGCGAGCGCCGGCCCCACGCCCGGGCGGCCAGGCGGTGGACTTCCGCGGCCGCCCCCAGCTGAAGGTCCTGGAGGAAATGGGCCTCCTGCGCCGCATCAGGGCAGCGGCAGAAGCCCCCAAACCCATCACCATCCTGAACAGGGCGGGCAACCCGGTCTCCCGCCTCCCCTCGGAAGCCTTCAGCGGCGACGTGGAGATCCTGCGCGGCGACCTGTCCAGAATCCTCCGCGAGGCCGCCCCGGCCGAATACATCTGGGACGACACCATCACAGCCCTGCACGACACCGACGTCACGTTCGCCAGAACCGCCCCGAGAAGCTACGACCTGGTGGTGGGCGCCGACGGCCAGAACTCGATGGTCCGCCGCCTGCTGTGGGGCGAGGTTCCGACCCGGCATCTGGGCATGTACGGCGCGATCTTCGGAATGGAGCAAACCTGCCCGGAGCCGGTCATGTACACGGTCCCGGGCCGCTGCGTCACCCTCAACGGCACCAGAGCGGCCATGGACTTCGCCTCCCCCGAGATCGACATCACCGACGAACGCGCCGCGATCGAGTCGGCCTTCCAATCGGTGGGCTGGAGGGTCCCGGAACTCCTGAAGGCCATGGGCCGGGCGAAGGACTTCTACTTCAGCCAGGCCGTCCAGATCCAGGCGCCCACCTACAGCCAGGGCCGCACGGTCCTGCTGGGCGACGCCGCCCACGCCCCCGGCCCAGGCGGCATGGGCACCGGCCTGGCGGTGGTGGGCGCGTACATCCTGGCAGGTGAGCTGAGGAAGAACCCCCCGGAAAGAGCCTTGGCGGCCTACGAAGCCAGAATGCGCCCCTACGTGGAGATCTGCCAGAAGCAGGCGAGAGGCGCCGACAGATTCCTGGTTCCCGCGAAACGTACCCACATCTGGATGCGCAACCAGGTCTTCCGCCTCGTGCCGCCCAGACTCCTGAACACGAGCAAGGCGGCCGAGGCGATCAGTCTCTAGGTCTCGATGTCGTCACTGTTGATCGGCTCCGGCAGCGTTCCGGCGTTGTGCTCCAGCAGGCGCCAGCCCTTGCGGCCCTCCTCCAGCACCGACCAGCTGCAGTTGCCGAGGCCGCCGAGCGTGTGCCAGAGCTCCTCCGGCAGGCCCAGCAGCTCGCAGATGCCAAGGCGCAGCGCCGCGCCGTGGGAGGCGATGACGAGCAGGCCGTCGTCGTCGAGCTGAGCCGCCCACCGGCGCATCGCGGCGACCACCCGGGCCGCGACCTCGGTGACCGGCTCGCCGTCCGGGGCCTCCCAGGCGATGTACTCCTCGGGCCAGCGGGCCCGGATCTCCTCCCTGGTCAGCCCTTCCCAGGCGCCGCCGCCGCGTTCGCGCAGATCCTTGTCGACGGCGACGTCGAGCTTGACGATCCGCGCGAGCGCCAACGCGGTGTCGTGGGCACGGCTCAGGTCGGAGGAGACGATGAGGCTGGGCTTCAGCGAGGCCAGCAGCGACGCCGCCCTCGCGGCCTGGGCCTGGCCGGTCTCGTCGAGTGCGATGTCGGTGTGGCCCTGGAAGCGGTGCTCGACGTTCCAGAGAGTCTGGCCGTGCCTCAGGCAGACGATGCGTCTACTCAAGAGCGGGCCCGCTGGATGTTGGCGTGGGTCACGCTCTCCGGCAGGCCGATCGCCGGGCAGTCCTTCCACAGGCGCTCCAGCGCGTAGAAGGTGCGGTCCTCCTCGTGCTGGACGTGCACGACGAGGTCGATGTAGTCGAGGAGCACCCAGCGCCCCTCGCGCTCACCTTCGCGGCGTACCGGCTTGATGTCGGCCTCGATGCGCAGCCTGTCTTCGATCTCGTCGACGATGGCGCGGACCTGGCGGTCGTTGGTGGCGGAGCAGAGCAGGAAGGCGTCGGTGATGACGAGCTGCTCGCTCACGTCGTAGGCGAGGATGTCATCGGCCAGCTTGTCGGCCGCGGCCTCCGCGGCGATCTTGACGAGCTGGACGGCTCTGTCGGATGCGGTCACGATGCGGGTCAGTCCTCCTCTATCGGTTACCTATGAGATTACCCTTCCTCGGTGTAGGCCCTCGACTGCAGAGTGAACATCTCGGCGTAGATACCAGAACGTTCCATGAGTGAGACGTGGGTCCCCTCCTCCACCACTTTCCCGTGCTCGAGCACGTAGATGCGGTCCGCCCAGCGCACGCTCGCCAGCCGGTGGGTGATCATCAGCACGGTCCGCTGCACGGCGTGGCGCCGGATGCTCTCGAAGATCGCGTGCTCCGACCGCGCGTCGAGGGAGGCGGTGGGCTCGTCGCAGATGAGCAGCGGCGCGTCGCGGTACAGGCCGCGCGCGACCGCGATGCGCTGCCACTGCCCGCCCGACAGCTCGGTCCCGCCTTTGTAGCTGGGGTCGAGCATGGTCTCCAGCCCGTACGGCAGGCGCTCCACGACCGCGTCCGCCCCCGAGGCGGTCAGCGCGGCGTCCAGCGACTCGCCCGAGTCGTGCCGCCCGATCGCGATGTTCTGCCCGGCGGTCAGCGGCCAGTGGGTGAAATCCTGGGCGATGACCGCGATCCGCTCGCGTAACGCGGACCGGTCGATCCGGCGCTCGTCGACGCCGCCCCAGGTGACGGTTCCCGCGTCGGGCAGGTAGAGCCCACCGATGATCTTGGCCAGCGTGGTCTTGCCCGAGCCGTTCTCCCCGACCAGCGCGACGATCTCACCGGGCTCGATCCTGATGGAGACCCCGGTCAGCGCGGGCGTGTCGGCGGCCGGGTAGGTGAAGTCGATGCCCTCGACGCGAACGCGGTCGGGGTCGGCGGGCGGGGCCGTACTGCCGCAGACCTCCGCGCGGGCTTCTGCGTCGGCGCAGAAGTGGACGTAGTCCTCGTAGAACAGGCCCGCCTCGTAGGCCCGGTTGACGCCGTGGAGCGCCTGCGAGGTGGCGCTGCCCGCGCGCTGGATGGCCAGTACGGCGGTCGCCGCCACGGCCAGGTGCACCTGCCCGGTCCACAACAGCAGGCCGAGCGCCCCGTACACGAGACCGGTGGCCAGTCCGCCGAACAGGCTGCCCCAGATCCCGGCGACCTGCTGGCGGCGTACGGCGCGCAGCTCGTAGCGGGTCACCCACCGGTAGATGCGGGCGAACTCGGCCAGCAGGTACGAGCGCATCGTGTAGGAGCGGATCTCGGCGGCGGCGGGCCGCTCGGTCATGAGGTCCTGCAGCGTGCCCTGCCTGCGCCTGGCGGCGGCGATCCCGGCGGTGACCTGGTAGTTGACCCGGGCGACGCGGACCGATGCCCACGTGCTGGGCACCGCCGAGAGCAGGATGAGCGGCAGCAGTACCGGATGGAGGACTCCCAAGGCGCCCGAGACCGCCGCGAGGCCGATGAAGCCCGAAAGCGTGGACATCACCGCCCACAACAACATCGACGGCCCGCGCACCGCCGTCATCGAGGTGCGCTGCACCTGGTCATGGAAGACCGGGTCGTCGAAGGCGACCAGCTCCACGCCGGTGGTCAGCCTGACCATCCGGTTGTGGACGGTCTGCATGAGCAGCGGATCGAGCCGGTCCCGCGCCCACTGACCGGCCTCACGGAAGGCGGCGCGCAGCACCGCCGCGCCGACCACCGCCACGATGCCGGGCACCGCGGCGACCAGCCGCTCCGGCGTGGGCACGGCGGAGAACAACTGCATGAGCACGTCCGTCGTGGCCAGCAGGCCGATCGCGGTGAAGACCTCCGACACGAGCGTGGAGCCCATCATGACGACGGTGTCCACCCGGCTGGTACGCCAGCTGAGCACCAGCACGTCGCGGATCAGCGCGGGCAGCCGCCGCAGCATGGTGAACAGCCCTGACGCGGTGACCTCCGCGTCGTGCGCCCACCAGGCTTCCTCTTTCAGCTCCAGTCCGTCGAGGGAATCTTCTGCCATACCCCCATGATCGCCATAAATAGGACTATCCCGCGCTATAGAGGTTCCGCTTGCCGATGTACTGCACGATCCCGTCCGGCACCAGGTACCAGATCGGCTCGCCCTTCTCCACGCGCTGCCTGCACTCCGAGGAGGAGATCGCCAGCGCCGGGATCTCCAGCAACGTCACCTTGCCCGCGGGCAGCCCCGGGTCGTGCAGCGTGTGCCCCGGCCGCGTACAGCCGACGAAGTGCGCGAGGTCGAACAGCTCGTCGGCGTCCTGCCAGCCGAGGATCGCCTCAAGCGCGTCGGCGCCGGTGATGAAGAACAGGTCGGAGTCCGGCCCGTAGATCTCCGAGATGTCACGCAGGGTGTCGATGGTGTAGGTCGGCCCCGGCCGATCCACGTCCACCCGCGAGACCGAAAAGCGCGGGTTCGACGCCGTCGCGATGACCGTCATGAGATAGCGGTCCTCGGGCGCGCTCACCTCGCGCGTGGACTTCTGGTACGGCCGGCCCGTAGGCACGAACACCACCTCGTCGAGGTCGAAATGGTGGGCCACCTCGCTCGCGGCGACCAGGTGGCCGTGGTGGATGGGATCGAACGTCCCGCCCATCACCCCCACACGGCGCTTCCCCTGCACCATGGGCGCATTCATCATGATTGGGACCTTACGCGCCAGCCGTACACCGCCTCATAGCCACCCCCTTACCAAGGAACCGCGCATCACTCCCGCAGCCGACGTAGCATGCCGGGCATGACGACCACCCCGGATCGCAACCGCATCCAACTACCCGGCATCTCGTCTCGTGCCTACGAACACCCCGCAGACCGGTCCGCTCTGGTCGCTCTGCGTAAGCTGAGTGGGTTCGACACCGTTCTCAAGCAGATGTCCGGCCTCGTAAGCGAGCGGCGGCTCCGCCTCATGTACCTCGCCTCGGCCGTTCGGGTGAGCGAGACCCAGTTCCGCTCCCTGCACGACATGGGGCGCGACGCGGCGTACATCCTGGATCTGCACCGCATCCCCGAGATCTACGTGCAGCAGGACCCCGCCGTCAACGCCAAGGCCATCGGCTTCGACGACCCGTTCATCGTCGTGACGACCGGCCTGCTCAACCTCATGAACGAGGAGGAGCAGCGCTTCGTCATCGGCCACGAGACCTCGCACATCCTGTCGGGCCACGCGGTCTACCGCACCATGCTCGACATCCTCACCACGCTCGCCACGCGCGTGGCCTGGATCCCGCTCGGCTACATCGGCCTGCGCGCGATCGTCGCGGGGCTCGAGGAGTGGTACCGCAAGTCGGAGCTGTCCTCCGACCGCGGCGGCCTGCTCACCGGCCAGAACCCCGACGCCGCCAAGCGCGCGCTGATGAAGCTCGCCGGCGGCGACTACACCCACGAGATGAACATCGAGGCCTTCCTCGCCCAGTACCAGGAGTACGACACCGCGGGCGACCTGCGCGACGGCTTCCTGAAGGTGCTCAACCTGCTCGGCACCACCCACCCGTTCGCCGTGGTGCGCGTGGCCGAACTGGACAAGTGGCAGCGCAGCGGCGAGTACGACCGCATCATCGGCGGCGACTACCCGCGCCGCGAGGACGACGCCGACGCCCGCGTCACCGACGAGATCAAGGCCGCGGCGGAGTCCTACCGCCGTTCCTGGTCAGAGTCCCAGGACCCGTTCATCGGCGTCCTGCGCGACGTCGCCGAGGGCGCCGTCAACGCCGGAGAGCGCATCTTCAACCGCTTCTCCCGCAGGGACAACTGAATCAAAGGGCTTTCCTCCCTTACGGCGCAGCCACCCTCACGCCACCCGCCGCCGCCGGCGGGCGCCGATCGTGGGGGTCGCTTCTCACGTCGGACGGGGTACCCGCCGTCACGGCGATTCGTGCACCGTGACAGAGGTACCCCGCCGCATCTCAAAGCAGCAGTTCGATCGCTTTGACCGCGGCCGCGCACAACGCCACGAACCCGCCCAGCACCGCCAGGGCGCGTAGGCCTTCCCTGCGCAGGTTCGGCAGCCGGGCGCCGATCCGCTCGATCTCGCGCCCGGTGATCCCGCCGCACAACACCCCGAACACCACGGCCGCGACCGTCACCGGCGCCGCCTGCTGCCACCAGTCGGAGGCGATCTCGCCACCGCCGGTCACCCAGAGCGCGCCCCCGGCCGCGACGGCGACCGGGGCGCCCGGCCACACCACCGCGGTGACGGCCGACCCGGCCAGCGCGAACGGGAACAGCACCGTCCGCAGCAGTACCCGGATCCGCTTGCCGGCCCGGTTCCGTACCATCCAGTGGCTCATCCACAACGTCCTGGTCAGCACCACGAGCGCCGTCGTGATCCCGATCGAGGCGATCGGATAGACCACCGACGCCACCACGCACGGCACCGCCAGCACTGCGAGCAGCAGCAGCGCGGTGTTGCCGGCGGGCAGCGTGGTCGCCTCCCGGCCGCGCGTGCGCCGCTCGCCGGTCTTCGCCCGGACCCGCGGCACCGGCGTCTTGGGGTTGTCACCGGTCTTGGCTCGGGTACGCGGCGGCGCCTCCTCCTTGGACCGCGCCCGGACCAGCTCCTCCTTGGCCCGCCCGCGCGCGAGATCCTCCTTGGAGGTGCGGCCCCGATCCTCCTTCGGCGCCCGGCTCCGCACGGCCTCGTCCTTGACCGCCCGGCCCCGCGCCGGCTCGTCCTTGGCCGCCCGTGCCCGCGCCGCCTCGTCCTTGGCGGCGCGGCCGCGCGGCACCGGTGTGCCGGGGTCGTCCTTGCCGCGCCCCCTGGGCACCGGCGTGTTCGGCTCGTCCTTGCCCCTGCCCCGCGGCTGCCGCGTACGCGGCGGCGGGGTCGCGACGTCCTCGCCCACCCGCCCGCGCGCGGCCTCCTCCTTGGCCTTGGCCCGCACCCGTCCCCTGGGCGGCGGCACCTCCGGCGTGATCTTGCGCCCGTCCTCCCGCTCGACCGGCGGCGCGTCCGCGGCGGTCGCCCGCGCCAGGCGGGAGAGCCGGTCGGTCAGCAGCGCGGCGGTCGGCCGCTTGGCGGGCTCGCGATGCAACGCCGCCCGCACCAGCGGCAGCAACTCCACCGGCACGCCCTTGAGGTCGGCCTGCCCGTTCAGCACCGCGTACATCTGCGCCTCGGCCGTCCCCCGCCCGAACGTCGGCCGCCCGGTCGCCGCGAACGCCACCGTCGCCGCCCACGCGTGCACGTCCGCGGGCGACTCGACCTGCTCGTCGGCGAAGATCTCGGGCGCGGTGTAGCCGGGCGTACCGAGGAAGGTGCCGGTCATGGTCAGCCGCGTCGCGTCGAGCACCTGCGCGATGCCGAAGTCGATGAGCACCGGCCCGCGCTCGCTCATGAGGATGTTGGCCGGCTTGAGATCGCGGTGGATCACCCCGGCCGCGTGCGTGATCGCCAGCGCGGTGGCGATGCCGTGCGCCAGCTCGACCAGGCCGCCCACGTCGAGGGGGCCGCTCCGCCGTACCAGCTCAAGGAGGGTCGCACCCTCGATGTGCTCCATCACGAGGTACGGCCGCGCGCAGTCGAGATCGGCGTCGAACACCTTGGCCACATAGGGGCTCTCGACCCGGCGCAGCGCACGCACCTCACGATCCAGGCGTATGCGGGCGGACTCATCCTCGACCAGATCCCGGAGAACCTTGATCGCGACCCGTTCGCCACGGCGGGTGCCGGCGAGGTACACCTCACCCATGCCGCCCCTGCCGAGCCGTTCGAGAAGGGTGTACGGCCCGACCTTGCCGAGCTTGCTCACCGTCCCTCCCCGCTCGGCGCACCCATAAGGGGCACAACCCTAGCGGGGTGTGCCCCGATAGCGCCCGAGGCGCGCCGTACGTTTATCGCTTGGTCTTGTCGCGGAAGCTCCCGCCGCGGAAGCTCTCGTCACCGAAGATGTCGTCGAGTTCCGTCCGTGGCTCCTTCGACAGGTCCCTGCGCCCCTTGCGGCGCCAGTTGACGTGCCCGCGGCTCTCCAGCCACAGCAGCAGCCGGTCGGCGCCGAACAGCACGGCACCGGCGAAGACCAGGGCGATCACAATCTCCATGCGCCCCAGTCAAGTCAACGTCACTCTCAGTTGCTACCTTGACACGCTGAGATAATCGTGCCTTCTGACGTGCGCAGATGTCCTTCGCCCGTGTAAATCCACTTAGTTGACGTCAATTCCGGCAGCCCCATCGGGCCGCGCGCGTGCAGCTTCTGGGTGGAGATCCCGATCTCGGCGCCGAACCCGAACTCGCCCCCGTCGGTGAACCTGGTCGAGGCGTTGACCGCCACGGCCGCCGAGTCGACGAGCGCCACGAACCGGCGGGCCGCCCGCTGCGACCGGGTGACGATCGCGTCGGTGTGGCCGGAGCCGTACTTCCTGATGTGCGCCACCGCGTCCTCCAGCGAGCCGACGACGGCGGCGGCGATGTCCAGCGAGAGGTACTCGGAGTAGAAGTCGTCCTCGGTCGCGGCCACCACGCCGGGATGGGCGGCCACCCGCTCGTCCCCGTGAACGGTCACGCCCTCCTCCGCCAGCCGTGCCAGCGCCTTGGGCAGGAACTCCGCCGCCACGTCGGCGTGCACGAGGAACGTCTCGGCCGCGTTGCAGACCGACGGCCGCTGCGCCTTGGAGTTGACCAGGATGTCGAGCGCCAGGTCCAGATCGGCCTCGGCGTCGACATACACGTGGCAGTTGCCGACCCCGGTCTCGATCACCGGCACCGTCGACTCCTCGACCACCGAGTTGATCAGGGATGCGCCGCCCCGCGGGATCAGCACGTCGACCAGCCCGCGCGCCCGCATGAGCTCCTTGACCGACTCGCGTGTCTGGCCCGGGACCAGCTGCACCGCGCCCGACGGCACCTCGGTGGCCTCCAGCGCCTCCTGCATGATCCGCACCAGCGCCGTGTTGGAGTCATAAGCGCTCGACGAGCCGCGCAGCAGTACGGCGTTGCCGCTCTTGAGGCAGAGCGCGGCGGCGTCCACGGTCACGTTGGGACGGCCCTCGTAGATGATGCCGATCACGCCCAGCGGCACCCGGACCTGGCGCAGTTCGAGTCCGTTGGGCAGCGTGCTGCCGCGCAGCACCTCGCCGACCGGATCGGGCAGGTCGGCCACCTGCCGGACGGCCTCGGCGATGGCCTCCACCCGCTTCACGTCCAGCCGCAGCCGGTCGATCATCGCCTCGGAGGTGCCCTGCTCGCGGGCCCGCTCCACGTCCTTGGCATTGGCCTCGACGATCTGCGCGGCCTGCTCGGCCAGCGCGTCGGCGATCGCGCGCAACGCCCGGTCCTTCGGCGCCCGCGGCAGCGGGGCCAGCTCGGCGGCGGCCTCTCGTGCCGCATGGGCCACCTTCAGGAACTCATCGGACATCGCACGCTCCATTCGCTACTGGTGAGCCTCCAGTATGACGATGTCGTCGCGGTGAATCAGCTCGCGTTCATATTCCGGACCGAGCTCGCTGCCCAGCTCCCGTGTCGAACGCCCCAACAACCCGGGAATCTCCACGGCGTCGAAGTTCACCAGCCCCCGGGCCACCACCCGCCCGCGCGGCCCGCACAGGTCGACCGGATCACCCGCGGAGAAGTCGCCCTCCACGGAGGTCACGCCCGCGGGCAGCAGCGACTTGCGCCGCGTGACGATCGCCTCGACGGCGCCGTCGTCCAGGTGCAGCCGCCCGCGACCGGTCGTGGCGTGGGCCAGCCACAGCAGCCGGGTGCCGGGATGCCGTCCGCCCGGGTGAAAGTACGTGCCCACGTCGGCCCCGGCCAGCGCCTGTGCGGCGTGGGCGGCGGCGGTCAGCACGACGGGAATCCCCGCCCCGGTCGCGATCTTGGCGGCCTGAACCTTGGTGATCATCCCGCCGGTCCCGACGGCCGCGCCGTTCCTGCCCAGTTCGACGCCCACCAGATCCTCCGGCCCGCGGACCTCCGCCAGCCGCCGCGAACCCGCCCGGCTCGGCGGCCCGTCATAGAGCGCGTCCACATCGGACAGCAGCACCAGCGCGTCCGCCCTGGTCAGATGGGCCACGAGGGCGGCCAGCCGGTCGTTGTCCCCGAACCGGATCTCGTCGGTGGCCACGGTGTCGTTCTCGTTGACCACCGGCATGATGCCCAGCTCCAGCAGGCGGTTCAGGGTGCGCTGGGCGTTGACGTGGTGAGAGCGCCGCATCATGTCATCGGCGGTCAGCAGCACCTGCCCCACCCGCAACCCATAACGTGCGAAAGACGAGGTGTAGCGAGCCACCAGCACTCCTTGCCCCACGGACGCGGCGGCCTGCTGGGTGGCGAGATCCCGCGGTCGTACGGCCAGCCCGAGCGGCCCGAGCCCGGCGGCGATGGCCCCCGACGACACCAGCACAATCTGCGCCCCGACCCCACGCCGCGCGGCCAGGACGTCAACGAGCGCGTCGACCCGGTCGACGTCGATGGTGCCTTGGGGGGTGGTCAGCGACGAAGAGCCGACCTTGACGACGACTTTGGACGCGGAACTGATCCGATCTCGCACCCAACGACCCTATCCGAGCCACCCAACTCGCCGCCCGCCCAGCAACAGAACAGGCAGCCCTACCAAAACCCCCAGCGCCCAACCCCCGGCCACCCGGCTGACCACCCGCCCGGCCGCCCACCGGCCTGGTCGCCTGGTCGCCCGGTCGCCCCAGGCCTACCCGGCTTGTCCTGGCAAGTCCTGGCATGGAACACCCCGACACCACACGGTCTACCGACCCACCGGTCCAATGACCCACCGGCCCCTTGCCCCTTGCCCCTTGCCACTGACCGCTGGCCGCTGGCCGCTGGCCGCTGGTCAAGCATCGCCTGTCCGATGGGCGACAGCCGCCCGGCCAGCGGGGCCGGCTCTGCGGATGGTAGCCCTACGGGCAACCGGGCTCGTCGCGCGGGCGGCAGCCCCCGTCGGCCGGGTTACCGGGGCTTGTTGCGGTGGGTGCCACGTCCGGCTGTCGGGCGCCGCCCCGACACCCCGGCCCGCGTCGGCGGGCGGGGGTGGGGGCGGCTTGCCGTAACGGATAGAAAGAGCCCGTAACGGACGAAAAGAGCCCGCAACGGATAGAAAGAGCCCGCAACGGACGGAAAGAGCCGGACAGAAGGATCACTCAGGCGAAGCGGGAATCTGACCCACGGGGCCCCTGGCGGGCGGATTCCGCGGAAAGGGTCGGCTGCCAGTCGAAGATGTAGCCGCCCTCCATTGAGCCGATGATCACCTCGGCGCCCGTGACCGCTCCCGCCTTGGCCAGGGCTTCCTCGACGCCGAGCCGCTCCAGGCGGTCGGCCAGGTAGCCGACGGCCTCGTCGTTGGTGAAGTCGGTCTGGCGGATCCAGCGCTCCGGCTTCTCGCCGGTGACCTGGAACTGGTTCTCGCTGACCTTACGCACGCTGAACCCGGTCTCGCCGAGCTGCTTGGGCCGGATGACCAGCCGGGTGGGCTCCTCGACCGGCTTCTGGGCGCGCGCCGCGGCGACCCACTCGCCCATCGCGAACGTCAGCTCGCGCAGGCCGTCATGCGTGGCCGCCGAGATGACGAAGACGCGCAGGCCCTTGGCTTCGAACTCGGCGCGTACCATCTCGGCCAGCTCGCGCGCGTCCGGCACGTCGGCCTTGTTGAGGACGACCATGCGGGGCCGGTCCTCCAGCTTGCCGTAGGCAGCCAATTCGGCCTCGATGACCTCGTAGTCGGTGATCGGGTCGCGTCCCGGCTCAAGGGTGGCGCAGTCGATGACGTGGACGAGCATGTCGCACCGCTCCACGTGCCGCAAGAACTCGTGCCCCAGCCCCTTGCCCTGCGAGGCCCCAGGAATGAGCCCAGGTACGTCGGCGACGGTGAAGATGTTCTCCCCCGCCGTGACCACGCCGAGGTTGGGGATCAGCGTCGTGAACGGATAGTCCGCGATCTTGGGCCGAGCGGCGGACAACGCCGCGATCAGCGACGACTTCCCCGCGCTGGGGAACCCGACAAGCGCCACATCCGCGACACTCTTGAGCTCCAGCATCACGTCCAGCCCGTCACCGGGCTCCCCGAGCAGCGCGAACCCGGGCGCCTTCCGCTTGGTGCTGGCCAGCGCCGCGTTCCCAAGCCCGCCATGCCCGCCCTCGGCGATCACGTACCGGGTCCCGGCCCCCACCAGGTCGACCAGCACCTCACCGGTGTCGGCGTCCTTGACCACGGTCCCGTTGGGCACCGTGAGCACCACGTCACCGCCGTTGGCCCCGTCCCGGTTGGACCCCTGCCCCTGCTTGCCGTTGTCCGCCTTGCGATGCGGCCGACGGTGATATTCGAGCAGGGTGGCGGTGTTGGGATCGACCTCCAGGATCACATCCCCACCCCGCCCGCCGTTGCCCCCGTCGGGGCCGCCGAGCGGCTTGAACTTCTCCCGGTGGATGGAGGCGCAGCCGTTCCCTCCGTCACCGGCCCTGACATGCAGAACCACCTGGTCCACGAAGTCCGGCATTACCGCCCCTTACTCCCACGTGCTCCCGAACGGAACACAAGTCCATCTTCCCAGCTCAATCCCACACCCAGCCCGCCCAGCACCAGACAGACCAACCCCTCATCACCCTGAAAGCAGCACAACCCGAGAGGCTCAAACCAAAACCCACAACACCCAGCCACACCCTCACGACGCGAAACCCCCGCCCCGGCCCTTGAGACGCAAGGGCCAACAGCCCCTTAGGGACCGGTCGCACCAGACGCCGTGGCACCCGGTGCCGCGGCATCCAGCGCCGTGCCATTGGGTGCCGTGGCTGCGAGTGCCCGACATCCGGTGCCGCGGCTGCAGGCGCTTGTCCGGCGCCGCGCGGCGAGGGGCCGTGCGGCGGAACCCGGCGCCGCAGGTACGGCGCTCAGCCGAGCCACGGTACCCGCCCAACACACCGCCGTTACGGCGGGCACCACGTCCGACGTGAGAAGCGATCCCCACGATCGGCGCGAGCCCACGACGGCGGGTGGCGGAGGGCTGGCCTGCCGTAACCCCAAAGCCCGAAGACCAAAAGCCCGAAGACCAAAGCACCCAAACCAACAGCACCGCAGCCAAAAAAACCCAAACACCCAACAGCTCCAGAGGAACAAAACCCCCTCGAACGCCTAAAGGGGCGGGTCAAGTGACCCACCCCTTAGGAACGTCAGTCGGCGTTGATTTACTCCGCGACCGGAACGATGCTCACCGCGCGACGCCCGCGCTTGCGCCCGAACTGCACATGCCCCGCAGCCAGCGCGAACAGCGTGTCATCGCCCCCACGCCCGACGTTGTCGCCAGGGTGGAAGTGGGTGCCGCGCTGGCGGACGATGATCTCGCCCGCGTTGACCAGCTGGCCGCCGAACCGCTTGACGCCGAGCCGCTGTGCGTTGGAGTCACGGCCGTTCCGGGTGGACGACGCGCCCTTCTTGTGTGCCATCTCGCAAAACTCCCGTGACTCAGGCCTGGTTGATGCCGGTGATCTTCACCTGGGTGTACCGCTGACGGTGACCCTGGCGCTTCTTGTAACCGGTCTTGTTCTTGTACTTGAGGATGCGGATCTTGGGACCCTTGGTCTCGCCGAGAATCTCGGCGCTCACCAGGAACTTGCCCGCCTCCGTGGTCACATCGCCGTCGTTGACGACGAGCACCGTCGGCAGCGAAACCGAAGAGCCGACCTCGCCGGCGACCTTGTCCACCTCGAGGACGTCACCGACGGAGACCTTCTGCTGCCTGCCGCCGCAACGAACGATCGCGTACACCGCGGAACCCTTCTACTGTCTGCTTGTGGTCACCGATCACATCGGCCACCACCGAATGCTGCGCCCAGCACTCGGAACCTGTCGGGAAAACCGACGATCCGAGAGGCGCGCGAACAGGGCGCGCCGCTGGACGCACCGATTGACTAGGGTACCGGATGAGCGGTGCCCTGGTCGAACCGGACGGATCGACGGACTGTCAACCGAGGAGCGCTCCCTGGCGGGAGCGCCTGGCTACTCGGCCGACTTGGCTCGGCGGGAGCGTCGCCGCCCCCTGCCAGAAGTCTGGTTCGCCTGGTCATCCTCGGATGGGACGTCGTCAAGCGCACCGGTCACAGTATCACGGTTCCCGGCTCCGGAAGCCGCGGAGACCTTGTCCGCGACGGCCTTCTCGACCGCCATCTTGCCCTGCGTGCCCCGCGGCTCCGGCTTGGACTCGACCGGCTCCGTGGAGACGATCAGGCCGCGGCCGTTGCAGCAGTCACACGGCGTCGAGAACGCCTCCAGCAGCCCCTGGCCGACCCGCTTACGCGTCATCTGGACCAGACCCAGCGAGGTGACCTCGGCCACCTGGTGCTTGGTACGGTCGCGGGCCAGGCACTCCAGCAGCCGGCGCAGCACCAGGTCGCGGTTGGACTCCAGCACCATGTCGATGAAGTCGATCACGATGATGCCGCCGATGTCGCGCAGCCGTAGCTGGCGCACGATCTCCTCGGCCGCCTCCAGGTTGTTCCTGGTGACCGTCTCCTCCAGGTTGCCGCCCTGGCCGGTGAACTTGCCGGTGTTGACGTCGACGACGGTCATCGCCTCGGTGCGGTCGATGACCAGGGAGCCGCCGCTGGGCAGCCACACCTTGCGCTCCAGCGCCTTGCCGAGCTGCTCGTCGATCCGGTAGGACTCGAAGACGTCGGTCTCCTCCTCCCACCGGTTCAGGCGGTCGGCCAGGTGCGGGGCGACGTACTTGACGTACTCGTCGACCGTCTCCCACGCCTCCTCGCCCTGGACCACGAGCGAGGTGAAGTCCTCGTTGAAGACGTCGCGCACGACGCGGATCGTCAGGTCGGGCTCGGCCGACAGCAGCTCCGGCGGGCTCGCGGACTTGGCCTTCTTCTGGATGGCCTCCCACTGCGCCGACAGCCGGGACACGTCGCGGGCGAGCTCGTCCTCCGAGGCGCCCTCGGCGGCCGTGCGCACGATGACGCCGGCGTTCTCCGGCATGACCTTCTTGAGGATGCTCTTGAGCCGCGTGCGCTCCTTGTCGGGCAGCTTGCGGCTGATGCCGGTCATCGAACCGTCCGGGACGTACACGAGGTAACGGCCGGGAAGGCTGATCTGCGACGTCAGCCGGGCGCCCTTGTGACCGATCGGGTCCTTGGTGACCTGCACCAGCACCGACTGGCCGGACTTCAGCGCCGCCTCGATGCGCTTGGGCTGGCCCTCCAGCCCGGCGGTGTCGAAGTTGACCTCGCCGGCGTACAGGACGGCGTTGCGGCCCTTGCCGATGTCGACGAAGGCCGCCTCCATCGACGGCAGCACGTTCTGGACCTTGCCCAGGTAGACGTTGCCGACGTAGGACTGGCTGGCCTCGCGGTTGACGTAGTGCTCGACCAGGATGCCGTCTTCCAGCACGGCGATCTGGGTGCGGTCGCCCTGGCGGCGCACCACCATCATCCGGTCGACGGACTCGCGCCTGGCGAGGAACTCGGACTCGGTGATGATCGGCGGACGCCGGCGGCCGAGCTCGCGGCCCTCGCGGCGGCGCTGCTTCTTGGCCTCGAGGCGGGTGGAGCCGCGCACGCTCTGCACGCCGTCGCTGGAGGTGTCGAGCGCGGCGGCCCGTCCGGAGCGCGGCGCGCGGATGCGCACCACGGTGTTCGGCGGGTCGTCGCTGGCCGCCTCGGGCTGCTCGTCGGAGCCGCGGCGGCGGCGCCGGCGACGGCGGCGCGAGCTGGAGGCCTCCTCTTCCTGGGAGTCGTCCTCGCCCTGCTCCTCGTCGTCGTCCTGCTCGTCGTCGGAGTCGTCGGCGTCGTCACGCTCGCGGGACTTGCCCCGTCCGCGGCCGCCACGACGGCGCCGGCGGCGGCGCCCGCCGCTCTCGTCCTCGTTGTCGGCATCGCCGTCGGTGTCGGTGTCGAGCTCCGCGTCGGTGTCGGTGTCGGTGCTCTCCTCGACCACCTCGGCCACGACGGGCTCAGGCTCGGGACGGCGGGGCGCCACCGGCTGCGCCTGACTCGGGTCGGGCGCCTGGAACAGCGGGGCGAAGATCGCCGCCGGCCGTTCGAAGGACGCGCCGCCCTGCTCCATGCGCCGCGCGGTCAGCCCGAACGGGTCGGCCAGCAGGTTGGGCTGGTCCTCGTCGAGGTCCTCGCCGGCGGGCTCGTCGTCGAGCGGCTCGACCTCGGGCAGCTCGTCCAGCACCTCGGCCGCGGTCTCGACGACGGGAGCGGCCTCTGCCACGACCGTCTCGACCGCGGTCTCGACCGGGCTCTCCGGCTCCTCCTCGGCCTTCTTGCGCGTACGCCGCGTCCGCTTGACCGGTGCGGCGGCCTCCTCCTCGACCGGCTCGGCCTTGGCCTTGGCAGTGCGCCGCGTCCGCTTGACCGGCGCCTCCTCCGCGGGAGCGCTCCCGAGGGCGGCAGCCGTACTCGCGGGAAGATCCTCGACCTCGGGCGGCGGACCGGCGGCACGGCGCGAAACCCGCTTGGGCTTCTCGTCCGCGGCCGGCTCCTCGCCTTCCTCGGCCTTCTTGGTACGGCGGCGCGTCGTCGTCGCCGTGGACCGGCTCCTGGCAGCCCGCTTGGGCGGCTCGACGGCCTCGGCCACGGCCTCCTCGGCCGGGCTGGTCACCTGACCGGCGGGCACCGTCAGCACGGATGGCGCGGCCTCCTCCGGCAGTTCCGGAGGCGGCCCGGCCGGCCGGGCGGCCCGGCGCGGCTTGGTTGTGGGCTGATCTTCAGTTGTCTCCCCGTCGGGGCCGTTGGCCCCGCCGTTGGGCTCGTTCTCGAGCATGCGGGCGCTCTCCCGTCAGCTCCCGGGCGCGTCGCCGCGCCGCGCAGGAGCCCTCGTGTCTCGTTGTCCGCCCCCGCCCCGTATGGGGTGTTGGCGCCAAGTCCTGTCAGCGGATACGCCTGGCGGGCCGCCAGGCGGTTCCTATCCGGCGGCGTGCTCGCCCGCCGGTCCCGCTTCGCCGCCGCGCGTGATGTCGCGGTCAAGGTCGAACGGGTCGGCAGGCCCACCGGACGCGTCCAGCGGCCCCTGCGCCAGCCTGGTTACCTCGGGGGGAACCGGCGGCGCGAAGTCGGCCACAAGGCGCAATCCTGTGAGCACGTCGTCGGGTCGAACGGCAGGAGTCACGTGCCGAACAACCATGCGCAGTATGACACACGACTGTCCGGGCACCTGAGCTGCGGTTCTCTCCGTTCCCTCGGAGATCTCAAGCATCCGCACCGCCTCCCGCGCGTCGAAGCGGCGGGGGCCTTTCTTCGTGAGGCGCTCAACCTCGACGGTGCCGGCGGCGAGGAACTTCTCCACCGCCACGCCGGCCAGCTCGCGATCCGCGCCGGGCAACCGCAGCTCCCACGTGGAGACCTCCAGGCGATCGGCCAGGCCACCGGAGCGCGCTTCGACCACTTCGAGCACGTCGAGACCGGGTGGCAGGGAAGCGTCCAGGTCGGCGCGGATCCGTCCGGGATCACACGGCTCCGTGACACCGATCTCAAGGTATTCGGCCTCGCTGGCGACGCCGGTCGGCGCCGCGCCCGCGTAGGAGATCTTGGGGTGGGGCGAGAAGCCCGCGCTGAAGGCAACCGGAATACCGGCACGGCGGACCGCCCTCTCGACGGCCCGCGAGATGTCGCGGTGGCTGGTGAAGCGCAGGCGGCCGCGCTTGGCGTAGCGGACGCGAAGCCGCTGCACCGTGGGCGCGGGCGGTGGCCCGTCGGGAACAGGTTTCAGAGCGTTGCGTCCTTCCCGTGTCAGAGTTTCCTCCTCACAGGATAAGCCGCCTCGCGCGGAGACTGTACGCGCTGTTCTCTATGCGCGCCGATGTTGGTAGCTCTCCGTTATGGCTTTCGTCCGGAGTTACGGCGAAGCCATCCCCACGCCACCCGCCGACGTGGGCGGGCGCCGATCATGGGGATCGCTTCCCACGCCGGACATACAGCCCGCCGTCACGGCGAAACCTTGACCCAATTCCGTGGCCCGTCCGGTCGCCCGCGCGTGTCGCGTCACACCACGGTGAGCGGCAGAAGCTTCTTCCCAGTCGGCCCGATCTGGATCTCGGTTCCCATCGTCGGGCAGACGCCGCAGTCGTAGCACGGCGTCCAGCGGCAGTCCTCGACCTCGGTCTCGTTGACCGCCTCCTGCCAGTCCTGCCACAGCCACTCGCGGTCGAGCCCGGCGTCGAGGTGGTCCCACGGCAGGACCTCGTTCTCCTCGCGCTCGCGGGTGGTGTACCAGCTGACGTCCACGCCCGCCTTGGCGGCGCCGGCCATCCACCGGTCGTAGGAGAAGTGCTCGCTCCACCCGTCGAAGCGACCGCCGTCCTCCCAGACGGCCCTGATGACGGCCCCGACCCGGCGGTCGCCGCGCGAGAGCAGGCCCTCGACGATGGACGGCTTGCCGTCGTGGTAGCGGAAGCCGATGGCCCGCCCGTACTGGCGGTCGTTCCTGACGACGTCGCGCAGTTCCTTGAGCCGCCGGTCGACGGTCTCGTGGTCGGCCTGGGCGGCCCACTGGAACGGCGTGTGCGGCTTGGGCACGAAGCCGCCGATGGAGACGGTGCAGCGGATGTCGCGCGAGCCGGTGGCCTCGCGACCGGCCTGGATCACCTTCTTGGCCAGGTCGGCGATGCCGAGCACGTCCTCGTCGCGCTCGGTGGGCAGCCCGCACATGAAGTAGAGCTTGACCTGCCGCCAGCCCTGGGAGTAGGCGGTGGTGACGGTGCGGATGAGGTCTTCCTCGGTGACCATCTTGTTGATCACCTTGCGCATGCGCTCGGAGCCGCCTTCCGGGGCGAAGGTCAGCCCGGAGCGGCGGCCGTTGCGGGAGAACTCGTTGGCCAGGTCGATGTTGAAGGCGTCGACGCGGGTGGAGGGCAGCGACAGCGAGGTGTTGGTGCCCTCGTAGCGGTCGGCCAGGCCCTTGGCGACCGCGCCGATCTCGGAGTGGTCGGCCGACGACAGCGACAGCAGGCCGACCTCGTTGAAGCCGGACTCCTTGATGCCGTTGTCGACCATGGCGCCGATCGTGGTGATCGAGCGCTCGCGGACCGGACGGGTGATCATGCCGGCCTGGCAGAAGCGGCAGCCGCGCGTGCAACCGCGGAAGATCTCCACGCTGAACCGCTCGTGGACCGTCTCGGCCAGCGGGACCAGCGGCTTCTTCGGGTAGGGCCACTCGTCGAGGTCCATGACGGTGTGCTTGTGGACGCGCCAGGGCACCTCGGGCCGGTTGGGCGCCACGCGCTTGATGCGGCCGTCGGGGTGGTAGTCCACGTCGTAGAACCTGGGCACGTACACGCCGCCGGACTCGGCCAGGCGCATCAGCAGCTCGTCGCGGCCGCCGGGGCTGCCCTCGTGCTTCCACTCGCGGATGACCTCGCTGATGGCGATGGCGATCTGCTCGCCGTCACCCAGCACGGCCGCGTCGAGGAAGTCGGCGATCGGCTCGGGGTTGAAGGCGGCGTGCCCGCCGGCCAGCACGATCGGGTCGTCCTCGCCGCGCTCGGCCGCCAGCAGCGGAATGCCGGCCAGGTCGAGCGCGGTCAGCATGTTGGTGTAGCCGAGCTCGGTGGAGAAGGAGACGCCGAGCACGTCGAAGGCGCGCACCGGGCGGTGGCCGTCGACGGTGAACTGCGGCACGCCGTGCTCACGCATCAGCGCCTCGAGGTCGGGCCAGACCGAGTACGTGCGCTCGGCCAGGGTCTCGGGCAGCTCGTTGAGGATCTCGTAGAGGATCGCCACGCCCTGGTTGGGCAGCCCCACCTCGTAGGCGTCCGGGTACATCAGCGCCCAGCGCACGTCCGCCTCGTCCCAGTCCTTGACCGTCGAGTTGAGCTCACCGCCGACATACTGAATCGGCTTCTGCACTCTGGGCAGCAGCGCTTCCAGGCGTGGGAAAATCGACTCGACAGACATGGGTCCAAGCCTATCCGCGCTCAGACGGTGGCAGGTCCCTGGATGTCGATGTCGTTTCCGCTCATGACGAGGACGCGGTGGTTCTCGTAACAGGTCAGCTCGACAACGATGACGCCGCTGGCGAGATTGTGCACGGCGACGATGTGGCTGGCGGGAAGCAGGAAGCGGTCCCCGCACTCGTCGCAGTAGGCCACGAACATGCCTCTAATTAAACGCCTGTTCCCTGATCCTTATCGCCTGTAGCAGCCCAATTGCGATGAGATTCGCGAACGTCGCGGTGCCGCCGTAGGAGACGAAGGGCAGCGGGAGCCCGGTGATGGGCATGATGCCGACGGTCATCCCGATGTTGACGAAGGTCTGGAACGCCAGCCAGCACACGATCGTGCCGGCGACCAGCGTCCCGAATCGGTCCTCGCACTGCCGGGCGATCTTCAGCCCGCGGATCAGCACCACGCCGAGCAATGCCACCACGGTCACCGAGCCGAGAAAGCCGAACTCCTCGCCGGCGACGGTGAAGATGAAGTCGGTGTGCTGCTCGGGCACGAAGCGCCCGGTCGTCTGCCCGCCGTCCAGCAGCCCCTTGCCGAACAACTGGCCGGAGCCGATCGCGATCAGCGACTGCGTGGAGTTGTAGCCGACGCCGCGCGGGTCCACGCTCGGGTCGATGAAGGCCGTGAACCGCGCCACCTGGTACGGCTCCAGCAGATCCAGCATCCACACCGCCACCGCGCCCGCCACCGAGGTGAGCACGAGCAGGATCATCCACCGCTTGCGCACCCCTGCGATCACCAGCCCGCCCACGGTGATCACCGCCAGCACCAGCGTGGTGCCGAGGTCCGGCTGGAGCATGACGAGCCCCATCGAGATCGCCGCCATGACCACCACGAACATCATGTCCAGCCCGCGCGGCCGATCGGTGCCCTCCGCCGGCTGGGCCAGCAGCATCGACAACATCAGCACGAGCCCGAGCTTGGCGAACTCCGACGGCTGCACCGCGAACCCGCCACCCAGCATGATCCACGAGTGCGACCCGTTGACCGTGGTGCCGAGCGGCGTGACCACGAGGGCCAGCCCGACGAGCGTCACCAGGTAGACCACGGGCGCGTACGCGCGCAGCAGCCGGTGGTCGATCATCGCCACCGCCCCGCACAGCGCCGCCCCGATGGCCAGGTTCAGCACGTGCTTCTTGACCAGCCCCGTCGAGCCCGGCGCCCACGTACGCGTGGACGACCACACCAGCAGCGTGCCGATCACGCACAACGCCGCGACCGAGACCAGCAGCACGCCGTCGAGCCGCCACACGGTCGACTGCGCGCCCACGGCGCGGGTGGTGAACGAGCGGCGCCTGGCCAGCAGCGTGCGGTCCGTCATCGGGTGACCGTCCCGTCCCGCGCGATCATCGGCAGCTTGGAGACGGGTTTCCCGTCCGGCAGCGCGGCCGGCTGTTTGATCCCGTAGATGCCCTCATAGATCTCCCGAACGGCCGGCGCCGCCGTAGACCCGCCCATCCCGCCCTGCGAGACCATGGCGACCACCACGAACCGCGGCTTCTCGGTGGGCGCGAACGAGGCGAACCAGGAGGTGTCCTCCTTGCCCCACACCTCCGCGGTGCCGGTCTTGCCGCCGATGCGTACCTGGTCCATGGGGAACCCGCTGAAGGCCCCGGCCGCGGTGCCGTCGGAGGCGACCTGGCTGAGCGCGTTCTTGATGTACGCGCGTTCCTTCTCGCTGATCGGCAGCTTGCCGGTGACCGGCGGGTCGATGCGCTGGACCAGCGTGCCGTCCGGCCGTACCCTCGCCCAGGCCACGCGCGGACTGCGCAGCCTGCCGTCGCTGACCAGCGCGGCGTAGGCGGCGGCGAGCTGCAACGGCGTGACCAGCACGTCGCCCTGCCCGATGGAGAAGTTGGCGGCGTCGCCGGGACGCAGCAGGTAGCCCTCGACGCAGTTCTCGTAGGCCAGGCGCTTGAGGAAGGCGGCCCGCGAGGCGCTCTTCACCTCGGGGTAGCCGGTGCGCGAGCGCTTGCAGTTGTCGGCGCTGGTCTGGCCCCAGAGGTCCTTCTTCCAGTCGCGGTCGGGGATGCGCCCGGCCGACTCGCCCGGCAGGTCGATCCCGGTGGGCCGGCCGAAGCCGAAGGCCCTGGCGGTGTTCTCGAAGGGCTGGCGGGGCGGCTTCTTCGGATGCAACCCGCCGTCCTTGATCCACTGCTCGTAGGAGGACTTGTAGAAGATCGTGTCGCAGGACTTGACCAGCGCGGTGTGCAGGCTCAGCGTGCCCAGACCGATGCCCCGGAAGTTGTTGAACGGCCGGTCGCCCACCATGAACGACCCCGGGCAGCCGTAGGTCCCGTTCAGCGGGTAGCCGGAGCGCAGCATGGCCGCCACCGAGGAGACCTTGAACGTCGAGCCGGGCGCGAACGTCCCCTTGATCGCCCGCGACACCAGCGGCCGCCCCGCCTTGTCCGACAGCAGATCCTGGTACTCCTTCTCGGAGATCCCGCCGGTCCAGATCGCCGGGTTGTAGCCGGGCGCGCTGGCCAGCGCCACCACCCGCCCGGTACGTGCGTCGAGCACCACCCCGGCCGCGCCGTCCGCCTTGGGCGCCCGCTTCATGGCCCCGTCGAGCGCCTTCTCCACGATCGCCTGCACACGCCCGTCGATGCTGGTGATCAACGTGTCCCCGGAGACCGGCGCCACCTGCTGCTCCACCCCGATGACCTTGCCGAGCCTGTCCACCTGGACCCGGCGCAGCCCCGGCTTGCCCCGCAGCGCCTCGTCATAGACGGACTCCAGCCCGTCCCGCCCCACCAGGTCGACACCCGAGAAGGCCGCCTTGAGCCCGTCGCGCTTCTCCAGCTCCTCCTGCGTGACCGGCTGCAGATACCCGACGAGCTGCGCCGCCGCCTTGCCGTGCGGATACTCCCTGACCGCCTGCACCTCCGCGGTCACCCCCGGGAACTCCTCCTGCCGCTCCAGAATCTGCAGCGCCTCACGCGTGCTGACCGTCTCGTCGATCGGAATCGGCTGGTACGGCGAGCCCGGCCAGCACGGCCTGGTCACCCCCGGCCCGCACGACCGGATCCGCTTCTCCAGCAGCTTGACCGGCCGGCCCAGCACGGCGGCGAGCTTCTCCAGCACCTCCTGGCCGCCGCGCGGCATGCGCGTCAGCGAGGTCCGGTCCACGGAGACGACCAGCGCGGTCCGGTTACGCACCAGCGGCCGGCCCGCGGCGTCCAGAATCTGCCCCCGCACCGACGGCACCACCACGCCGCGTGTCCTGGTCTCGGCCGCCGCCGAGACGTACTCGATCCCGCGTACCACCTGGACCTGCCACAGGCGCACGGCCAGCACCGCGATCAGCGTGACGACCAGCACGTTCAGCACGACCAGCCGGGTTCTCATCCTGCTCATACCGCATACCTCGGCTGCTTCCCCCGGGTCACCGCCCAGATCACCACCGGCGCCGCGACCAGCGTGTAGACCACCGTGACCGGCGCCTTGACGGCCACCGCCGCCAGCGTCACCCCCTGCTCGCCGACCAGCCCGCCGACCACCGCCGCGAGCAGCGGCGCGGCCAGGATGCAGGCCACCACCGTCGGCACCACGCCGCCCAGCCCGCGCCCCGCCAGGAACCCGACGACCGTGAGCACGAACGCGTACTCCCCCGCCACGTGCGCCGTCGGCGGCACCACGTCCACCAGCAGCCCCGAGCAGAACCCGATCGCCGCCCCCATCGCGGGCCCGCGCATCATGGCCACCCCGACCACCGCGAGCAGGACCAGGTCGGGCATCCCGCCGCCGGGCAGCGGCAGCCGGTTGACCACGATGAGCTGCAACAGCACCGCCACCACGACGACCAGGCCCGGAATCATCGCGCGCTCGCCCTCGCCGGCAGGACCGCGTCGCGCGGATCCCGCTTGGGCGCCTGGACCACCACCCCGACCACGTCCAGCGCGGTCAGATCGGCATACGGACGCGCGTACGCGATGCGGGTCAGCTCACCCGGTGTCGCCTCGACCCGCTCGATCACCCCGACGGGCACCCCCGGCACGTACGGCATGCCGCGCTGCGACCCGAAGCTGACCAGCCGGGCGCCCCGGTTGATCGGCGCGGTCGAGTCGAGCAGCCGGAACCGCACCAGCCGCCCGTTCTCCCCCACACCGTGCACGACGCCGATCTCGTTGCCGCCTTCCATCCGGGCGCCCGTGGCCGAGGCGGGATCGCTGAGCAGCACCACCGTGGAGGTGGTCGCCGCCGCCCTGATCACCCGGCCGACCAGCCCGTCGGCGTTGAGCACGGTCATCTCGGCGCGTACGCCGTCGTCGGTGCCGGCGTCGATCTCCACGGCCTCCTCGAACCCCGGCTGCCCGCGCCTGGCCACGACGTTGGCCGTCACCACCTTGTAGCCGCCCGTCCCGGCCAGCCCGAGCAGCCGCCGGAGCTCCGCCGAGCGCGAGGCGTCGAGCCGCCCGGCCGCGATCTGGGCGCGCAGGCGCGCGTTGTCCGCCTTGAGACGCTCGATGTCCGCCTGGGCACTCGGGGCGTTGGCCAGAGCCCCGAAGAACCCCGTCACCGGGCTGGCCAGCGTGGTAGCGCCCTGTTCAGCGGTGCCGAAGGCCCAGGAGCCCACCGACCTGAGCGCCGTGAACGGCGAGCCGTCGCCGGTGCGGTGGTCGACCGTCACGAGCACGAGCGCCGCCGTCAGCAGCAGTCCTAGGATGAGCCGGGCGCGGCGCGTGTCCTTCATCAGTGCCGCGACTCCGGAACGAGCACCTGCTGCAGCGCCTCGAACTCCTCGACACACTTGCCGGAGCCGAGCGCGACCGAGTCGAGCGCGTTCTCCACGAGATGGACGGGCATGCCGGTCTCGGCCTTGATGCGCTCGTCCATCCCCTTGAGCAGGGCCCCGCCACCGGTGAGAGCGATGCCACGATCCATGAGGTCGCCGGACAGCTCCGGCGGGCACTTGTCGAGCGTCGTCTTCACCGCGTCGACGATGGCGTTGACCGGCTCCTCGGTGGCCTTCCTGATCTCCTCGGCGGACACCACGATCGTCTTCGGCAACCCGCTGACCAGATCGCGCCCCCGGATCTCGGCGTGGCACTCGTCGGAGGTCGGGCACGCCGACCCGATCGCCATCTTGATCTCCTCGGCGGTGCGCTCACCGAGCATCAGCGAGAACTCCTTCTTGGCGAAGGTGATCACCGCCTGGTCGAGCTCGTCACCGCCCACCCTGATCGACTGGCTGGTCACGACCCCGCCCATCGAGATGATGGCCACCTCGGTCGTGCCGCCGCCGATGTCGACGACCATGTTCCCGGTCGGCTCGTGAACCGGCAGCCCGGCGCCGATCGCCGCCGCCATGGGCTCCTCGACGATGTAGACCTTCCTGGCCCCCGCCTGATACCCCGCCTCTTTCACCGCCCGCTGCTCAACCCCGGTGATGCCGCTGGGCACCGCGATGATGATGCGCGGCTTGGCGAAGTGGCGGCGCTTGTGGACACGCTGGATGAAGTAGCGCAACATACGCTCGGTGACGTCGAAGTCGGCGATCACGCCGTCCTTGAGCGGGCGCACGGCGACGATGTTGCCGGGCGTCCGCCCGATCATGCGCTTGGCCTCGATGCCCACCGCGACGATCTTGCCGGTCGCCGTGTTGATGGCCACGACGGACGGCTCGTTGAGCACGATGCCTCGGCCGCGCACGTAGACCAACGTGTTGGCGGTGCCGAGGTCGACCGCCATGTCGCGGCCGAGAAAGGCGAGCTTGCTGCCCATGGGGAACGGAGCCTTCCGTAACGTCCTTCACTGATGACTACGGATCGCATTCGAATCGTAACGTGACGTACCCACCAGTGAGCACAATGAGCACCACCGTCCCAGAAAAATCTTGCGTACCTCCGGTATCGCCCTCTTTACCCCATCAGCCCTCGATAGCCCCCACACCAAGCCCGATATAGCCAGCCATCACCCCCTTTTGACACCCACCCCCGCCCACCAACCCCAGCCCCAACACCCACCCCCTCCAAGGCCAAACCCCAGAACACCCACCGCACCCGGTATCCCGCCTCCGGACACACCCCACCGCCCCAAACCCACCCGCCATCTGCCGCCCGATGCGCACCTTCCGGCACCCCACTGCACGAGCCCCACCCGGCACCCTCCGCCCCATGCGCGCCCCCCGCCACCACCCCACCTGTGCCCGCTCCACCTGCACCGCTCCGCCCGGCACATGCGCGTTCCGCACCTGCTCCGCACCTCCCCCGGGACCACCTCGCTCAGCTCTACCCACCCCCACGGCCCCAGGAGCTCTTTCAGGCGCCGCACGGCGGGACGTGGCGCGGTGGAGCCCGGCGCCCCTCTACGGCGCTCAGCCAGGCCACGGCGTCCGGCCAGACGTGCTTTGTAGCGGCGAGCACCCCGTCCGACTGCCGGCCGCACGGAAGAGGCCGCCGGCCCACGACGGCGGTCGGCGGTATGGGGGCTTGCCGTAACCCCAAAAAACCTCAAACCCCAGAGAAGACGAAAACGCCCGCACAGACGGAGCTGTGCGGGCGCAGACGGGCAGGGCGCCCGGGCCGGGACCGGGGCGCCGGGGGCTAGAAGCGGTCCGGGAAGAAGATCTTGATCTCCCGGGCGGCCGACTCCGGCGAGTCGGACCCGTGGACGACGTTCTCGCCGATCTCCAGCGCGTGGTCGCCGCGGATCGTGCCAGGAGCGGACTTGACCGGGTCGGTCAGCCCCGCCAGCGCCCGGAACGCCTCGACCGCACGCGGCCCCTCCAGCACCAGCGCCACCAGCGGGGCCGAGGTGATGAACTCCACCAGCTCGCCGAAGAACGGCCGCTCGGAGTGCTCGGCGTAGTGGGCCTTGGCGGTGTCGACGTCGAGCGTGCGCAGGTCCATGGCGACGACCTTGAGGCCCTTGCGCTCCACGCGGGCGATCACGTCACCGATGAGGCCACGCTTCACCCCGTCAGGCTTGATCAGGACAAGAGTGCGCTCGGACACGTGAGGTTCTCCTTTGAACGGATTTGTGGGGGCGAGCATCAGCATTCGCTCCGCGAGTCCGCACCACGAGACGGTCTCCGTCCTCGCGTAGCGGCGACGCGGCACAGCTTACCGTCCCGCGACGGTTCCCCTGCTCTCGCGGCACTCAGGGCCGCTCATTGTCCTCGGGCGACTGAGCGGGCGGCGGCACCGCGGGCGACGGCCCGTCGTGCTCATCGGCCACCCGGGCGGGATCGGCCGTCTCCGGCGAGTCCCCGTTGACCGGCGTGGGCAGCACGACACGAGGAATCTCCCCCGTGGGCCGGTCCTCCTCATCCAGCTCCGCCACCTCGTCGGCCGGCGCGGCCCCGACGCCGCCCGCGTCGTCCCGCTCCGCCCCAGCGTCTTCCGAGTCCGTCTCGACGGCATCCATCTCACTTCGAGCGTCCTCCACCACGAAGGCCTTGATGCCCGGCCGCTTCTCCAGACTTGAGTCCTCGCCGTCAGAAGCCCCATCCGGTACGGCACCGCCCACAGCAGACCCGTCACCCTCCTCAACGGCCCCGCCCGACCGCCGAGCCAGCAACGCCCCCAGCACGATCACCGCCACCGTCAGGAACCCGCCGATCAGCGCCCACGTGTGCAACGCCTCGACGAACGCGTCCACGATCCCCTGGGCCGAGCGCTGCCCGCGCAGCATCATGACCTGGACCCCGGTCCCGAGCAGGTACCCGGACAGCACCCCGGGAAAGCACAACGCCAGCCCGAACAGCGCCACGCCCACACTCGTCTGCCGCAGCGCCGCGGTGAGCGCCACCGCGGCCCCGACGGCCATGAGGGTGAACGGCACCACCAGCACCGTCCCCTCCGGCGCCGGCACCATGAGCCGCACCGTGGCCAGCCCCAGCACGACCAGCAGCAACCCGGCGGGCGCCAGCCACCGCAGCGCGGACCCGCCGAACAACGCCACCCCGGCCCCGGCCGCGACCGCCAGCACCGCGGCCACCACGAACGGCAGCCACAACCCCTTCAGCCCAGGCCCGCCGAGCCCGCCCATCTCCACATACGTCACCTGCGCCACGGTCGGCAGCAGCACGACCCCGATCGCGACGAACGTGTAGGCCAGCGTCCGGCTCTCACCGGTCCCGATCGTGGCCAGGGCCAGCAGCGCCGCGATGGACAACACGGCGACCAGCACCACCAGCCCGGCCTTCCAGTCCTGGCTGGCCGTACTGATGGCGAGAACCGCGATGCCCGCGGCGGGAACGGCCGCCAGCAGCAACCGGCTACGTTCCCTGGCCCGGGGCGTCGGCGACGCGCCCTCACCCTGCAGCAACCAGACCAGCAGGTACGCCGCCGCGAGACCCAGCGCGATCCCGGTCAGCAGCGGGTACGGCTGGAGCGTGACCTGCCAGCGATCGACCTGGTGAAGCGGCCACAACGCGAGCGCCTGGGCGGCCAGAAGGCTGACGGCCAGCATGCCTGCCCACACGGCACGTACCACGGGCGGACGTCCCCAGGCGGCCACCAGCGTGGCGGGGATCAGCACGCCGGCGCCGACACCGTGGAGCACGCGCAGCACGCCCACCATGAACGAGGTGCCCGCGTAGCCGCCGGCCGCGTCGGCCACGGCCAGCAGGGCGAGCCCGGCGACAAGCACGTACGTGACCCGCAGGCGGCGCAGCGCCACGGCGGCCAGCGGGACGGTCAGCATCATCGCCGGAAGGGCGAGCCCGTGCGCGCGCATCAGCCCGACCCGGTCGATCTCCGCCGGCAGCAGATCGGCGACGACGGAGACGGTGTTGGGGATCGCGATGATCGCCAGCGGCAGAGCCGCCACGATGAGCAGCCCGAGCACGAGGTCGAGCAACCACGGGAACTTCGCGCCTGCGGTGGGCCCGGCGGCAGCCGCGTTCGGGGACCGCTGGATTGGGGGGACGGCCATGTAGGCCGACTTTAGCGGGAAGTCACGCCCTCGACACGGCGAGCGACGAATATCGCGGTGATCCACAGCGCCGCGAAGATCGCGCCGAGGAAGAACATCATGGACACAAGGAACCCCGTGGCGATCGCCAAGACCTGCACCAGGCTGCCGACCACGTACCCGACAGGCCGCTTGAGCAGCCCGATCGCCACGATGCACAGCACCGCCAGCCCCAGTCCCGCCACCATGGCCAGCGCCGGCGCGACACCACTCACCGTAATCGCCACGGGCGTAATCAGCCCGGCCATGATCGCTTCCATCCCGAGCACACTGGCACCCAGCCTGCGCATGCCCGGCGTGACGACGAAACTCACCTCACACCCCTCTCACCGGCACAACCGCCCCACCACAGGGTACGGCTCGCGCCGCCGGTCAACCCGGCGGCGCAGGTGGGGCGGGTCACTGACCGTCCACCTTCAGCAGGTATCGCGCGTCACCAGCCGTGATCACCGAACCGGTGATCAGCACCCCGGTCCCGCTGAACTCGCCCTCCGCGTCCGCGATCCCGATGCCGCGGTCGATGGCCTCGTCGAGACGGTCCACCACATGCACCCGATCCGCACCGAAGTACCCCTCGGCCAGCGCCCCCAGCTCCTCCGGCGCCATGGAGCGCGGCGAGGAGTTGCGGGTCACGATGATCTCCTCCAGCACGGGCTCCAGGAGGTCCAGGATCGTGGCGACGTCCTTGTCCCGCATGACCGCGACGACCCCGATCACCTTGGCGAAGTCGAACGCCTCGTGCAGCCCGTCAAGCGTGGCCTGCATGCCACCAGGATTGTGCGCCGCGTCGATGACGACCGTCGGATCCCGCCGCACCACTTCGAGCCGTCCGGGGGACGTCACCTGGGCGAACGCCTGCCGTACCAGCTCGATGCCAAGCGGATCGTCCCCCGCCGTCAGCGCCTCGACAGCCGCCAGCGAGGTGACGGCATTCCCAGCCTGATGAGCCCCGTACAGCGGAAGATACACATCCTCGTACACCCCCTTGAGCCCGCGCAGGGTGAGCAGTTGCCCGCCCATGGCGATCTCCCGGTTGAGCACCCCGAACTCGAGCCCCTCCCGCGCGACCACCGCTCCAACGTCAGCAGCTCGCCGCATCAACACCTCAGCGGCCTCAAGCTCCTGCTGCGCAAGCACAGTCGTGGAGCCGGCCTTGATGATGCCCGCCTTCTCCCCCGCGATGGACGCGACATCCGGCCCCAGCCGCTCGGTATGGTCCAGCGAGATGGGCGTGATGATGTTCACCTGCCCGTCGACGACGTTGGTGGCATCCCACGTGCCACCCATCCCCGTCTCGACAACCGCCACATCCACCGGAGTATCCGCGAACGCCGCGAACGCCATGGCCGTCAGCAACTCAAAGAACTGGATCCGCCGCCCCGTGGTGTCATTCAACTCCACATAAGGCGCGATCTCCTCATACACCTCAGCGAACCGCTCCTCACTCAATGGCTCGCCATCCACGCAGATCCGCTCACGCATCGACACCAGGTGCGGACTCGTGAACCTCCCCACCCGAAGATTCCGCTCCCGCAGCAGCGCCTCAACCATCCTCGCCGTGCTGGTCTTACCGTTGGTGCCGGCAATATGCACGACAGGGTACGCCCGCTGGGGCGAGCCGAGCAGATCCAAGAGAGCCGCGATCCGGTCCAGGGTCGGCTCGAACTTCCACTCGACGCCCCGCTCCAAGATCGCACGTTCAACCGCACGATAGTCCACCCCCCAACCCTACTGACCACCCCCACCCCCCAGACCACTGACCAGCCAACCCCCGGCCCCCGCCACCCCGCCCAGCCAAGCGACAACGAGCACGCGAGGAGCCCGGCGCACCCAGAAGCGTTGACGACCGTCCGCGTTGCGCCGAACACGTCCGCTCAGCTTTTCACCGCACCGGCGCCAGACAAGCGGCGGGACGGAGCTGAGCGCCGTGCGCGTTGCGCCGTTCACGTCCGCGTGGGGTTCTCGCCGCACCGGCGCTTGACAAGCGGCGGGGAGGGCGACGCGGATGGGAGGGCGAGGCGGGCGGGGAGGGTGGCGAGCCCTGGCCGGCGGGCGCCGTGCGCGTTGCGCCGTTCACGTCCGCGCGGTGTGCTCGCCGCACCGGCGCTTGACAAGCGTCGAGGAGGGCGACGCGGATGGGAGGGCGGCGAGCCGTCGCC
>NZ_JBHYJD010000016.1:0-212419 GCF_042740555.1 Nonomuraea sp. NPDC059007
CGCTCAAGTCCTCGGGCACGAGCGCGGCCAGCGCGCCGAGGTCCGGCGCCCGCCCCGCGGCGGGCACCACGAACGCGTGCACCGCCTCGCCGGTCTCCCGGTCCGGCGCGCCGACCACGAACGCCTGCTCCACGTCGGGATGCGCGGCCAGCACCCGCTCGATCGCGCCCGCGTAGCAGACCTCCGCGCCGACGATGATCACGTCGCGCGTCCTGCCGGTCAAGTGGAGCAGCCCGTCGCGGTCCAGGAAGCCGAGGTCGCGGGTGCGCAGCCAGCCGTCGCGCAGCACCTCGCCGGTCAACTCGGGCGCGCGCCAGTATCCGGCCATCATGTGCGGGCTGCGCACCCACACCTCGCCGTCCGCGCCGTGCGGCACCGGCCGCCCCTCGCCGTCACGAAGGCTCACCTGTACGGCCGGCAAAGGCCGCCCCACCGCCCCGGTACGGCCGGCCGCCACGTCATCCGGTGTCAGCATGGCGATCACGCCCGCCTCGGCCTGGCCGTACCCCTGCCAGATCACCGGCCCGAGCCGGTCGGCGGCCCGCTCCAGCAGCGACGGCGCGGCCGGCGCGCCCCCGAGCACCAGCGCACGCAGACTGCGCAGATCGGCGTCCTGGTCGAGCAGGCCGCCCAGGACCGGCGGCGCCATCATCGTGGCGGTGGCCCGGTGGGCGGAGATCGCCTCGTGCAGGGGCAGTTCGGGGATGATCGCGACGCCGCCGGCGACCAGCGTCCTGCCCAGGTACGTCATCATGACCGGGCCGGCGAGGCTGGCGTGGATCAGGCAGCGCTCGAAGTTCGCCATCAGCGCCTTCAGCGGCGGCGGCCAGGCGGTGGTCCGGTAGGCGAGGCTGTAGGCGCGGTAGGTCTGGACGGGTGCCTTGGGACTGCCGGTGCTGCCGCTGGTGAACGTGAGCCGGGCCAGGTCGTCGGGCCGCGCGCCCACCTCGGCCGCGCCCGCGGCGGATCCGGCGGCCAGCTCGTTCACCTCGGCGCCGGTGAGCACGGCGTCGAAGCCCGCCGCCCGCGCCTCGGCCGTGCGCACCGGGCCCCAGCCGGGACGGGCCATGCCGACGAGGCAGCCGAGCGCGTGCGCGGCCAGCTGCGCGGCGTAGACCTCGGGGGTCGAGGCGGCGACGACGAGGACGCTGGAGCCGGGACGCAGCCCTCTCGCGCGCAGGCCTCCCGCGCACCGCGCGATCAGCCCGAGCAGTTCCCCGCGGGTGACCACCCGCTCGCCGTGCTCGATGGCCGTCCGCGCCGGCGCGCGCTCCAGCGACTCCAGAACCGGGCCGGGGAAGAGCATCGTCACTCCAGGTGTGAGGGCGCGCGCCCCGGTGGACCGCCACAGCACCCGGGGACGCGCGCGCACGGCCGTCTCCCCGCACACACCCCTTCGAGGAACGGCACCCCAGCCGTTTTTTCGGGAAGACGGTCGTCCGGTTATACGCATCCGGACAGGGCCAGAGATTCGCCTGCGCAGTAATACGAACCAGGACATCGCCGGACGTTCGCCAGGGCTTGGGAAAATGTGCGGCAGGATGATTGTCTTTGCGGAGGAACTACGAGGAGGTCATCGGTGACCCGTCAGATTGTCTCCATTGTCGGTGGTAAGGACGTTCCTGCCACCAGCACCTACATCTCGGCCAACCCGGCGCGCACCGGCGAGGTCGTGGCCAGTGTGGGCCTCGCGGACGCCGCCGCCTTCGCGGCCGCCTGCCGTACCGCCAAGGAGGCGCAGCGCGAGTGGGCCAAGGTGCCGGCGCCGGTGCGCGGGCGGGTGATCGCCTCGATCGGGCGGCTGGTGGAGGCCAACGCGGAGGCGCTGGCGCGGCTGGTGACCGAGGAGATCGGCAAGCCGTACAAGGAGTCGCTGGGCGAGGTGCGGGAGATCGTCGACACCTGCGACTTCTTCCTGGGTGAGGGCCGCAGGCTGTACGGGCAGACCGTGCCGTCGGAGATGCCGGACAAGAACCTGTTCACCTTCCGCAACCCGGTCGGCGTGGCCGCGGTGATCACCGCCGGGAACTTCCCCGTCGCGGTGCCCTCGTGGTATCTCGTTCCGGCGCTGCTGTGCGGCAACGCGGTGGTGTGGAAGCCCGCCGAGTACGCCGCCGCCTCCGCGCACGCCATGTACAAGCTGTTCGCCGCCTCCGGCCTGCCGGAAGGCGTGCTCAACATCGTCTTCGCCGACGGCAAGGAGACCTTCGAGGGCCTGGACCTCGCCCTGACCGAGGGCACCGTGCAGAAGGTCGGCTTCACCGGCTCCTCCGAGGTGGGCAGGAAGATCGGCGAGCTGACCGGGCGCCACCTGCAGTCGGCCTGCCTCGAACTCGGCGGCAAGAACCCGATGGTGGTCATGCCGGACGCCGACCTCGCCCTGGCGGTGGAGGGCGCGCTCTTCGGCGGCTTCGGTACGGCCGGCCAGCGCTGCACCAGCCTCGGCACCGTCATCGTGCACGAGAGCGTCCACGACGAGTTCGTCGAGCGCTTCGCCCGCGCCGTCTCCAACGCCAAGATCGGCGAGCCGATGGGCGACGTGCTGGCCGGGCCGCTGCTGGATGAGAAGTTCGCGGTCCGCTACGAGGAGTTCCTGACCTGGATCCAGCCGCACCACGAGGTCGTGACCGGTGACACGGGGAAGATCAGCAAGGAGAGCCCGCACCACGAGTTCACCGGCGAGGGCGGGCTCTACTACCATCCGGTGGTGGTCGACGGCGTACGTCCCGGCGACCGGCTGTTCCTGGAGGAGACGTTCGGCCCGATCGTCGGCGTGACCACGTTCCAGACCATGGACGAGGCCATCGAGCTGGCCAACCTGCCCGGTTACGGCCTGTCGAGCTCCATCTACACCACCGACGCGAAGCACGCCTTCCGCTTCCGCGAGGGCGTCTCGGCCGGCATGGTCAGCGTCAACAACTCCACCAGCGGCGCCGAGGCGCACCTGCCGTTCGGCGGCAACGGCAAGTCGGGCAACGGCAGCCGCCAGTCCGGTATGTGGGTACTTGACCAGTTCACCCGCTGGCAGGCCATGAACTGGGACCATTCCGGACGTCTGCAAAAGGCCCAGATGGACGTGGCAGATATCACTCCTGACCTGGACTTCCGCCTCCCCTAGGCAACCTTCCCTCCGGAGCCTCACAATGTTGCTCCGGAGGGATGCACAGTGGGCTCACGACAGCACCTCGACGGCCTCGCGCGGTCGGCACGATCCCTGCAGGACACGGTCGGTGAGCTCCATGCCGCGCTGACCGCGGGCAACGAACGGCGGGCCGGCTACGCCCGCGACCGCCTCGTCGAACAGGCGCGCGCCGCCCTGGACGAGAGCGGCACGTACGGCTTCGAGCCACCCCGCCCCACCAGCCCGCCCCACCGGCCCGCCCGACCTGGACCACGACCAGGACCGCAACCCCGGCCCCCACAGCCCGGCCCGGACGACCTGCTCGCCGAGGCCGTGCGCGACCTCGCCCTGTCCCAGGCCCTGATCTCCGCCGCAGCCGGCGTCGGTGAGGCCGCGGCCGACGTCGGCGAGCCCGGTGCCGGAGAAGGCGGCGGCGGGGCCGATGGCAGCGGAGGAGGCTGGGGCGATGGCGGAGGAGCAGGGGCCGTTGGCGGCGGAGGTCGGGGTGGGGCGGATGCCGGGTCCGGGCGGCTGCGCGAGGCCGGGGACTCCCTCGGGCTTCTGGCCACGGCGCTGAAACCCCCGGACCACTTCGGCTTCGAGGCGGCCACGCGCGCCTCCCCCGACCTGCCCACCGCGATCGCCACCCTCCGCCAGGAGGCCGCCGCCTGCCTGGACCGCATCCACGAACGTTCGGCCGGCGTGGCCGGCGCCGCCCTCGCCAAGATCCCCGTCGTGAGCACGGTCGCCACGACCGCCCAGGAGATCCTCGACAAGCTCGGCGTCGGCGCGCTCACCGGCACCCTCACCAAGCTCGCCGCCCGCGCCCTGCACAAGGCGCTCACCGCGCTGCACCACCTGATCCCCGCCGCCGCCCTCGACCGGGTCAACACGGCCGTCTCCCAGTTGGCCGACGGCCTGGACAAGGACGAGGCGGCGGGCCCGCTCCTGGTGTCCGCGCTGCTCGGCACCGACGGCGTCAGATCCGCGCTCGACGAGCGGCTCGCCCGCGACGCCCTGGACCGTGCCAGGCTCGACGGCGCCCGCGCCGAACTGGCCGAGCTCGGCGACCGCTTCGGCAGGCACATGGACGTGCTCGCGATCGCGATCACGGTCAGCACCGGCCTGGTCGCGTGGCTGGCCACGCCGCTCGCCGCGGGCGCGGTGGCCGCGCTCCTGCTCGGCGTGGTGCTCGTGCTGGCCGCCGACTACGCCGACGCGTGGTCCCTGCCGGTGGCCGTACGCGGGGTGCGTACCGTGGTCGAGGACGCCACCGCATGATCGACGACCATGTCAGCGCCGAGATCGACGCCCTCGACCAGGCCGCCGGCCTGGCCTTCCGCTCGGAGCCCTGCACCGCGACCGCCCGCTCCATCAGGCACCACGCCGACGACCTGATACTCGAACTGCGGGAGGTGCGCGACTGGGCCCACCTGCGCCACCTGCGGGAGAAGACCGAGCTGCTGCGGGTCGAGGCGCTCGACTACGCGCAGGCCGTCCTGCTGCGCCGGCACGCGCTCGGCGCCGACCGGGGCGCGGCCGAGGCGCTGGTGAGCTTCCTGTGCGAGCGCGCGGGCGTCCCCGCCCACGTGGCGATCGCCGCGTGCGCGCGCTCGGAGTCGTACACCAGAACCTCCGACATGCTCCGGCTGCCGCCCTCCCCCGACGCCTGGCACCTCCCGGTCCTCGCGCACGAACTCGGCCACTACGTCATCCGCGAGGTGGGCCACGTCCGGGACAAGGACGAGCGGCCCCTGCTGGAACGGGCCGACCACCCGCACAGCGAGGAGCTGATCGCCGACTGCTACGCCACCTACGCCCTCGGCCCCGCCTACCCGCTGTCGTGCGTGCGCCTGCGCATCGACCCGGACGAGGCGGACCTGACCGGCCCGTCACACCCGTCGTGGCGGATACGCGTGCACACGATGACCGAGTTACTCATGGCGATGGCGGACAAGCACGGCAGGACGTACGCCCGCGCCGTCGAAACCATGATCGAACCGGCCTGGACTGCGCTCACCGGCGAGAAGGCGAACGCCGAGCCGGAGCACCGGGCCCACATTCCCGCCGCGGCCGTCTTCGACCTGCTGGAGCGTCACCTGCCCCGCGCCCGGTACGAACCCGGCGGCATGGTCGGCGCGGCCGAGCGCGCGCTGACCGGCGAGGAACGCCGGCGTCCCGGCATCACCCCGGCCCACGTGCTCAACGCCGTCTGGCGCCTGCGCCTCGACGGCAGGGTCACCGGGGAGACCGGCGTCCGGGCCCTGGCCATGCTCGCCAGGGGCGGCTGACGTGGACGGCAAACTCATCCTGACGATCAGGCTCGACTGCCTGCTGGCCGACCTGGACCGGATCAGCGGCGCGGTGACCGACGCGATCCGCAAGCGCGAGCACATGCGCGAGGTGATGGACGCGCTGCAGGAGGCCGAGAACGCCGTCGGCGAGCTCGCCAGCAACGCCGCCCCGATCAAGCAGGAGCTGGCCAGGCCGGGCAAGGGCCGGCTCGGCGACCTCGGCAACCGGCCGCTGACGACCAGCATCACCGACCTGGACGGCCACATCCGGGCGGTCGAGGACGGCGTCGCCAGGATTCGCGAGACGATCGAGCCGCTCAGCGACCGGATGGTGGAGCTGGAGAAGCAGACCGTGCTGGAGGAGGACCTGCGGGCCGCGACGGGGAACCTGCGCTTCGAGGCGGAGAAACTGCGCGACCGGCTCGACTCCGACGGCGCCGACCTGCCCGAGCTGTGGCGCGGGTACGCCGAGTTCGTCAAGACGGAGGCCGAGCCGGTCTACGACAACTACGTCGAGTTCGTCGCGGGCCTGGCCATGCGCGACAGCGCCGTCGAGGACAGCGTGTGCATGGTGACCGACCACCTGCTCACCCGGATGCTCGGCCCGCACCAGGCCTTGTCCCTGCCCTCGCGGACACCGGCCTTCAGCATGCGCGCGGTCATCAAGCTCGGCTTCCCCGACTGGAACATCTGGGGCGTGCCGCTGGCGGCCAGGGAGGCGGGGGCCAGCGTCGTCAAGCACGCCGCCGACAAGGCCAGGATGCTCAACGAACTGCTCGCCCGGCCGCCGACGCCGTACGCGGCCCGGCTGGCCGAGGACGCGCTGGCCGCGTTCATGCTGGGCCCCGCCTACGCCCGCGCCATGTTCACCTTCCGCCTGCACCCGAGCATGCCCTCGGTCGCGAACCTGCACCCGAGCGTGCCCTCCGTCGCGAAACTGCCGCCGGACACCCTCAGGGCGCAGATGATCCTTTCCATGCTGCGGCTGGCCGGCCCCGCCGACGGCCAGGACGCCTTCGCCGAGGAGGTCGACCAGCTCGAGGACTTCTGGACGGACCTGCTGCGGCAGCTCGGCGTCCCCCCTGAGCCCGTCCTCGATCCGGACTTCTGCCGCCACCTCCACACCGCGCTGCACAGGGACCGCTTGCGCGGCTTTTCCGCCAAGAACTGGGCAGACGTGCAAACATGTGCTGACCACCTCCTCCTCGGGGACACCCTGCCGCCCCTGACCCCCGTCGACCGGGTGGTGATCCTCCTCAACGCGGGCTGGGTGGCCAGGCATCGGGACCCCCTCCACACGAACGTGATCGCCGGCCGGCTCATGCACCATCTCAAGCACGACGGCACGGGCCGCTCCCCGGATGCCAGGAGCGGCGGCCGCCCGCTCACCACCCGAACCCCCAGGGGAACATGATGACGTCACACCACGTGGCGATGGCCGAGCTCTGGCGTAACCGCCGGCGCGCCGACCTGGTCCCCGACACCGGCGACCTGTCGCAGCAGGTGGGCTGGCTGCTGGCCGGCCTGTGGCTGGAGCACTCCGACGGCCTGGCCGAGCGCGCCGCCGCCCTGGAGGACACCCTGCACGCCGCGCTCAAGGCCCGCTCCGCGCACTGGCACGCGGAGCTGAACGGCCTGCTCGGGCTGGTGCTGATCGCCCGGGGCATGCTCAAGCGCGAGTCCGGCGACCACGCAGGCTCCGGCGACCTGTTCGCCAGGGCGCTGAAGGTCTCGCCGCCCTCGTTCTCGCGGCCGCTCTACGCGCTGGCGATGCTGCACACCGGCCGCCGCGAGGAGGCGGCGCGGATCGTGGCCGAGGGGGGCGACGCCGAGAGCCCCTACACCGCCTACGCACAAGTACTGCTGGCCGAGGCCGGCGACCCGTACGCCGCGCTCGACCTGGCCGACCGCGCCTGCGCCCGGTGGGAGGGCGACGTCAGGCTGTCCAGGCTCCGGCTCGGCCTGGCCGAGCGGCTTGGCAAGCTCACCTCCACGGCCTGGCGCGACCTCGGCGGCGCGCTGCTGGCGGCCGACCGCCACGAGGAGGCGATCGAGGCGCTGCTGCGGGCCGACCGCGACGATCCGGACATCCTGGAGTGGCTGTCCATCGCCTTCCAGAACATCGGCGACGACGAGAGCGCGGCCGACGCCGCCACCGAGGCCGCCCGCCGCCGGCCGGGTGCGGCGCTGCATCTGGACGCCGCCGACGCCTGCGCCAGGGCGCGCCGCCGACCCCAGGCGCGCGAGCACGTGGATGCCGCACTCGGCGCCGAGGAGGACCACGTCGTCCGCTTCGCCGCCGCCCAGATCCTGCTCGGCACCGGCGACATGGACCGGGCTCTGGAACTGGTCCGCGCCATCAGGGCCGACCTGCCCGACGACACCAGGGCGCTGATCGTGGAGGGCATCGCGCTGTTCGGCGTCGGCCAGGTGCGGGAGGCCGAGCGGACTCTCGCCACGGCGGCCGCGCTCATGCCCGACGAGCCGGTCGTGCTGCGCCACCTGGCCGTCGCCCGCCTCGATCTGGGCCTGCTGGAGGAGGCCGCGCCGCTGCTCGACCACGCCCTCGAGCTGGACCCGGACGACGGCTGGATGCTGGCCGTACGCGGCGACCTGCGCAGGCGGCTGATGGACCTGTCCGGCGCCAAGCGCGACCTCGACCGGGCCGCGAGCGTGGGTTTCGAGAACGCGTGGACGCTGCGCGCGCAGGCCCAGGTCGCCGAGGCCGACGACCCGGCGGAGGCGCTGCGGCTGCTGGACCGGTCGCTGGAGCTGGACCCTGAGGACGCCGCCGCGCACGCCGCCCGGGGCAAGATCCTGCACGGGCTGAAACGGGTCCAGGAGGCCGACGCCGCCTTCCGCAGGGCGCTGGAGATCGACCCGTTCGACCCGCGGGCGCTGACGAAGCTGACCGAGTTCTGGCTGCCGGAGCTACCCGTCGCCGACGTCACCGACCTCAGGGAGGCGGTCGAGCAGGCCATCGAGCGCACCCCCGACGACATCCCGCTGCGCTGGGCCTACAGCGAGATCCTCAGCGTGCAGGAGCAGGCGAAGGACGCCCGCGACGTGGCAAGGCACATCACCCGCATGCCGCCGCGCGACGCCGAGGACCACCGCCTGCTGGGGCTGGCCTACAGCAAGCTGGAGGAGCGCGAGGCGGCGGTGGCCGCCTTCCGGGCGGGCATCGAACTCGCGCCCGGCTACGCCGACCTCCACGCCCACCTCGGCGTCGAACTGGGCCTGGCCGACCGGCGCGAGGAAGCCGAGCGCGAGCTGGCCAAGGCCGTCGAGCTCAACGAGGACTACCCGTTCGCGCGGGCCAGGCTCGGCAACGCGCTGCTGGCGCTGGGCCGCTTCGAGGAGGCCGAGCCGCACCTGCGCCGGGCCATCGAACTGTGGCCCGGGGTCTCGGACCCGCTGCTCGACCTGGCCGAGGTGCTGCGCATGACGCGCCGCCCCGAGGAGGGCCTGGAGCTGGCCGAGCAGGCCGTACGGCTGCAGCCGTCCGCCTTCGCGATCGGCTCGCGCGGCCAGCTCTACTACACCCTCCAGCGGCTGGAGGAGGCCAGAAAGGACCTGGAACGCGCGATCGAGATCGACCCGGAGCTGTCCTGGGCGCGCGGCACGCTGGCCGAGGTCTACCGCATGACCGGCGAGCTGGACGACGCCATCGCCCACGCCACCCGGGCCATCCCCCAGTCCGACGACAGCAGGTGGCTGCTGTCGGTACGCGGCGCCGCCAAGTTCGCCCAGGGCCACTACGCGGAGGCCGAGGCCGACCTGCGTGAAGCGGCGGAACTACGCCACCCGGCCGAGCCGGTCGACCTGCTGGCCCTGGTCATGCTCCGCAACACCCTGCAGCGCCTGGGCCGGGCCGAGGAGGCGGTGCGCCTGCTGCGCGGCCACGCCATGACCGGCACCGTGGTCAGCAGGGAGGCCGACCCCCAGGTAGTCGTGCACTACTCCGAGGCGCTGCAGTACGACGGCCGGCTCGACGAGGCCAGGGAGGTGCTCCACCAGGCGGTCCGGGTCTGGCCCGAGGACCCGGAGATCCACTCGGCGCAGGCCTGGCTGGAGGCGGCCACGGGGCGCTACGAGGCCGCGCTCGAGGCCGCGGGCCGGGCGGTGGAGCTGGCGCCGGGCAACGCCGAGCGGCTCTACGTGCTCGGCTCCATCCAGCGCACCGCCAGGGACCCGCTGTCGGCCATCAGAAACCTCACCCGGGCGGTGGAGCTGGAGCCCGACGCCGCCTGGATCTGGGCGGAGCTGTCGATCACGCTGTCGTACGTGGCCGCGTGGGAGCTGGCGATCGAGGCGGGGCTGGAGGCGACCGCGCCCGGCCGGCAGGTGACCGCCTACTGCGAGGAGATGCTGGCGTGGGCCTACCGCTACCGGGAGACGCCCGACCTGGACGCGGCGCTGGAGGCCTACGACCGGGCGCTGGCGCTGGACGCGGGCTCCACCGGGGCGCTGGCGGGCCAGGGTGACACGCTCTTCTCGCTGGGCGAGCGGGAGCGGGCCGCGGCGTGCTACGAGGCGGTGCTCGACGCGCTCAGCCCGTACGATCCCGACCACCTGTCGACCAGGGGGTGGTGCCTCTACCGGCTGGGCCGGTACCAGGAGTCGCTGGACTATTACCAGCAGTATCAGGCGGTCAAGCCGGACCGGCCGGGTTTCCTGCTGTTCGACCTGGGGTTGCTGGCCTGGGCCGAGGGCGATGACGAGGCGGCGAGGACGGCGTACGACCATGCCCTGGAGCGGGCGTTCCAGGAGGTGCCGCCGCGTACCCGCGGGCTGATCGAGGTGGCGATCCGGGACCTGGAGTCGGACCGGCGCGGCGACCCGGAAACACAGCGCGCGCTGATTGCCCATCTTCATGGGAAACGCGCGGATCTGCCCAAATACGAACCACCACCTCGACTCTAGATCCTTCTACCTCGGAGTAAGAAAGCCACTCCGCCGGGGATGGGCGGGCTTTCCGGCGAGTCAGGGTCGTGGCACGATAACGGCGCCTTCGATTACGGGGAGAAGCCGATGCGTGACGATCTGACACTACTCGCCGCCCAGCAGACCCTCCGCCTGCGCGCCGGCTTCCCATGCCGGTGGAGCGTCTGGACGGCCGACGGCCGGGGCTGGTATCCGCACGGCACCTCACCGGCCAGGGACATCGACGGCCTGCCGTACTTCCACGGCGACGACGTCGTGCTGGAGGTGCCGTCGAGCCGGCTCACCGTCAGGGCGGCGCGGGGCATGGAGTACGGCCACGCAGAGACCACGCTCACCCCCGGCGCGGGCGAGACGCTGGTGGAGCTGGCCCCGCCGCGCATCTACGACGCCGCCGCCCGCGGCTGGTACGGCGGCGACCTGCACGTACGGCTCAACCGCCCGCCCCAGTGGGTGGCCGACTCGCAACATGGCGAGGACCTGCACGTCGTCAACCTGCTCGCGGGCGACGGCGACACAGAAGACCTCTGGGCCGGCCGCAACCTGCCCTGGTCGGACGCCACCCACGTGGCCCGGGTGGGCCTGGCGCAGGACGCGCCGAGCGTCCCGTCGGGCTCGGTGGACAAGCTGCGCGAGCGGGGCGCGCTGATCGGGTACGCCAACGCCTTCCGCGGCCCGGTCGAGACGCCGGAGCAGTTGTTCGACGGCGGCTACCCGATCTACGACGCCCGCATGTCCGTCGTGGACGCGGCGCTGGGCCTGGTCGACAGCTTCTCCTCGGCGATCGGCTCCGACCGGGCCTACCGGCGGCTGATCGGGGCCGGAAACCGGGTGGCCGCGGTCGCCGGCACCGCGGGACGCCTCGGCCCGATCGGGGGCGAGCGCACGTACGCGCACGTGGACGGCCCGCTCACCGCCGAGTCCTACGCCCACGCGGTACGGCACAGCCGTACCTTCGCCACGACGGGCCCTTTCCTGGAGCTGTCGGTGGAGGGCGAGCGGCCGGGCGCCACGATCGACCTGCAGGCGGGCACCCGGGTGCGGGCCACGGCGCGGGTGATCGGCCCCGGCGTGCAGCGGGTGCGGCTGCTGACCGCCGACGGCGAGCTGGCGGCGGGCCCGCCGAACGAGGTGTCGGCGGAGTTACGCGTGGACTGGCCGACGTACGTGGTGGCGGTGGCGGAGGGCGGCGGCCTGGTGCGGGCGCATTCGAGCCCGGTCTACCTGGACGTGGAGCGCCGCAGGGTGGCGAGGGAAGAGGACGTGACGTTCTGCCTGCGCTGGCTGGACCTGCTGGAGGAGCTCGTCAAGGACAGGGGCGGGCTGGTGACGGAGGCCCGCAGGGTCTACCAGTCGCGCCTGGCGTGACGGTTCTGCCAAGTGAAAAGGAGGAACGCGGGTCCCGATCGGGGGTGCCCGCGTTCCTCCGGAGAGCGTGCCGTCAGACCTGGCCGGCCTTCTCCAGGGCGGCGCAGCAGGTGTTGACCAGCAGACGGGTCACCACGTACGGGTCGACGTTGGCGTTGGGGCGGCGGTCCTCGATGTAGCCCTTGCGGTCCACCTCGACCTGCCACGGGATGCGCACCGAGGCGCCGCGGTTGGAGACGCCGTAGGAGTACTTGTTCCACGGGGCGGTCTCGTGCGCGCCGGTCAGGCGGGACTCGATGTCGGCGCCGTACTGGCGGACGTGCTCGAACGGCTTGTCGCCCTCGCCGAGCGCCTCGCAGGCGGTGATGATGGCGTCGTAGCCCTCGCGCATGGCCTTGGTGGAGAAGTTGGTGTGCGCGCCGGCGCCGTTCCAGTCGCCGCGGGCGGGCTTGGCGTCGAGGGTGGCCTCCACGCCGAACTCCTCGGCGGTGCGGTAGAGCAGGTAGCGGGCGACCCACAGGTGGTCGGCGACCTCGAGCGGGCTCGCCGGGCCAACCTGGAACTCCCACTGGCCTGGCATGACCTCGGCGTTGATGCCGGAGATCTTCAGGCCGGCGGCGAGGCAGCGGTCGAGGTGGAGTTCGACGATCTCGCGGCCGAAGACGGCCTCGGCGCCCACCCCGCAGTAGTAGTGGCCCTGGGGAGCGGGGAAGCCGCCCTCGGGGAAGCCGAGCGGGCGCGAGCCCTTGAAGAAGGTGTACTCCTGCTCGATGCCGAACCACGACTCCTGGTCGGCGAACTGCTCGGCGATCGGACGCAGGAGGGCGCGGGTGTTGCTCCGGTGGGCCTCGCCGTCGATCTCCTCGACCTCGCACAGGACCAGTACGTTGTCACCGCCGCGGATCGGGTCCGGGCAGGTGAACACGGGGCGGAGCACCCGGTCGGAAGCGTGGCCCTCGGCCTGGTTGGTGCTGGAGCCGTCGAAACCCCACACCGGCGGCTCGGCGCCGGCGGCAAGGATCTTGGTCTTGGCGCGGAGCAGAGCCGTGGGCTCGGTGCCGTCGATCCAGATGTACTCAGCCTTGTAGCTCACGGAGGTCCTTTCGGGGTTTTACTCAGCCACGCCGAGGCTGCCAGGCTGCCGTTTCCCGGTTTTTGCCCGAATGTGAACGCCGTGTTAATCCGGAGACGATGAGGGACTGCGGAAGCAGGACGACTGCGGTGATACCTCCGTAAGCCGACTTGCTGAGGGTGACCTTGATGCCGTGGCGGCGGGCGAGGAGTCCGACCACGAGCAGGCCGAGCCGTTCGCTGTCGGCCAGGTCGAACTCCGGCGGGTCGGCCAGCCGGGAGTTGACCTCCTCGCGGATGGTGTCGGGCAGACCGAGCCCGCGGTCCTCCACCTCGATGGCGAAGCCCCGGCCGACGACCTGCCCGTACACCTGGACGGTGGTGGTGGGCGGGGAGAAGGCGGTGGCGTTGGCGACCAGCTCGGTCAGCAGGTGGGTGACGTCGGAGGCGGCGGCGCCGTCGAGGAAGGCGTCGGGGATGGGCGGGGCGTTCACCCTGGTGTAGGCCTCGACCTCGGAGATGGCCTCGCGCACCACGTCGGCCAGCGGGACCGGGTCGCCGTTGGCGGGCCCCGGCGAGCCGCCCGACAGGATGAGCAGGCCCTCGGACTGGCGGCGCATGCGGGTGGTGAGCCGGTCGAGCGTGAACAGGTCCTGGAGCGTCTCCGGTTCGGTGATCTGCCGCCTGATCACGTCGAGCTGGACGAGCTGGCGGTGTACCAGCGCCTGGTTGCGCCGGGCCATGTTGCGGAAGACGCGGCCCAGGCCCTTGCGCAGCGCGGCCTGGCCGACGGCCGCCTCGACCGCGGTGCGGCGTACTCCGGCGAAGGCGTGGGCGACGTCGCGGATCTCCTGGGTGGCGCCGTCGGTGGGGATGGGCGGGGCCTCGACGTCGACGTCCACGTCCTCGCCGCCGCGCAGCTTCTCCACCACGCGCGGCAGCCGTTCGTCGGCCAGTTCCGCGGCGGCGTCGCGCAGGGTGTCGAGCTCGGTGGCCAGGCGGCGGCCCAGGCGGGCCGACCACATGACGGCCGCGATGATGGTGACCAGGCCGAGGAAGCCCACCACGACGATCCGCACGACGATCTCGCCGGCGGCGGCCTCGGCGCGGGCGTTCAGCAGTTCCGAGCGGCTGACCAGCAGCCGGTCGAGAGTGGCGCCGAAACTGTCGGCGGCGGCCTGCCAGGAGTTGCGCACGCGCGGCAGCCGCGCGGTCTCGATGATCTCGCGCTCGATCGCGGAGATCCTCTGGTGCTCGGGAGAGGCCAGCAACAGGTCGTACGGCGCGCGCAGCTCGGCTTCCAGGGCCGCCACGCCATCGACGAGCAGCAGTTTCCTGTTGGGCGAGAGCTCCTCGACCGCCTCGTACTCCTCCCTGGTGATCCGCCCGGCCAGCGTCGCCCCGGAGATCAGCGCGTCCTCGCGCGACATGAGGTCGCGGGCGTGCGCGATGCGCTGGAGCCCGGCGGCCTGCTGGTAGAGCTTGATGTCCGGCACGGTGACGGCCTGGTCGTAGAGGCGGTAGACCTCGTCGGTGGCCTCGCCGTAGGCCTGCACGACCGACAGGCGGCTGGTGGTGCGGTCGTCGACCTCCCTGCGCACCGCGTCCAGGCCGCCGATCTTGCGCAGCACGGCGTCGATGGCCTTGCGCAGTTCGGGCGTGGTGATGGTCTGCGCCTCCTCGGAGGCCGACAGCGTGCGGAACGCGGCCGCCGCCGCGTTGGTGCGCTTGCGCGCGGAGACGAGCAGGCTGCCGTCGGGCGGCGGCGAGGACAGGAACATCGCCGCCGACTTGCGCTCATGCTGCAGCTCGGTGACCAGCGCCGCCGCGGGGGCGCTGATCTTCTCGAACGCGGTGGTGGCCCGGCGCAGCTCGAAGAAGTCTCCGACCACATGACCGGCGACGAAGGTCCACAGTGCGACGAGCGCCACGATCGGCAGGCTGAGGAGGGAGTACAGCTTGAAGCGCAGGCTCTGCGATGCCATCGTCCCGGGACGCTAGCACCTGCTCGGACGCCCCTAAAGGGCCCAAAGTTTCGTGCCGCCCACAACCGTGGCCACGCACCGTCCAGAACCGTGCTCCACCAGGCCGGCGTAGGGGTCGCGGGGATCCACGTCGAAGACGGCGAAGTCGGCGCGCCCGCCCGGCCGCAGGACGCCGATCTCGTCCCGCAGGCCGAGGGCGTGGGCGCCGCCGAGTGTCGCGGCCTCGATGAGCCGCCGGTCGAGGTCGGGGTGGTGGTAGCCCTGCCGTACGGCGAGGTGCTTGAGCGCGGCGACGTCGGCGAGCAGGTCGAGTGACGGCGCGGACGACAGCGAGTCGGTGCCGACGGCGATGGGGTTGCCCTCGCGCAGCAGCGCGGCGACGTCGGGGCCGTCGAGCCCGAGGGTGCGGTTGGAGCGGGGGCACAGCGCGATCGCGGTGCCGCGCTCGCGCAGCAGTGCGCGGTCGTCGGGGCCGAGGTGGACGCCGTGGGCGAGGTGGCAGTCCGGGCCGAGCACCCCGAGGCTGTCGAGGTAGGCGGCGGGCGCCAGGCCCGAGCCGCCCTCCAGCAGCGCGAACGGCGCGGACCACTGGCGCACCAGCTCGGCCAGCGGCCCGGTGCCCGCCATCGTGTACTCGCGTTCGTGCGCGGACTCGGCCAGGTGGATGTGGATGCGGGTGCCGCGCTCGCGGGCGAGCACGGCCGCGTCGGCGAGCACGCCGGTGTCGAGCGTGTAGGGCGAGTGCGGCGAGATGCCCGCGCGGCGCCCGCCGAGCGTCTTGAGGAAGCGCTCGCGCCCGTCCTCCTGCCAGCTCGCGTCGGTGTCGCCGATGATCTCCAGGTACGCCAGGCCGCCCAGCGGCGTGTCCACGAACGCCTCAGGATCGGTCACGATGTCGGCGGCGGCGGTGGTTCCCGAGCGCAGGCACTGCCAGGCGCCCTCGGTGGCGGCGGCGGCCCAGTCCCAGGCGCCGGTCCTGAGCGCGGGGTCCCAGCTGCCCTCGCCGCCCTTGAAGTAGGCCTGGTTGAAGACCTCGGACCAGTGCTCGAAGGAGTCGTAGACGCGCCGCCCGACCTCGGCCATGCAGGTGTACTGCAGGTGGGTGTGGGCGTTGACCAGCCCGGCGACCATTACACCCGGCCAATGCACCTCGGCCCTGCCCCGCCCGATCTCCACGACGCGGCCGTGCTCGACCGTGACGGTGCCGTCCTCGATGGGCGGGCCGTCCATGGTGAGGACGAGCGGCGCGCCGTGGACTACGGGACCCATACGACGTCCGTGCCGAGGATCTTGTACGCCAGCAGTGCCAGCGCGAAGGCGGCGAACGCGCCGAGGAGCAGGTAGTCGGCCCGGTCGAAGGCCAGCTCGCGCATCCAGGTGCGGTGCTTGGCGCCGAAGCCGCGCAGGTCCATGGCGTTCGAGGTGTCCTCCGCGTCGATGAGCGAGTTCACGGTCAGGGGGATCACGACCGGTTTGAGGGATATTAGCCGCTTTATCGGATTATTCGTGCGCGGGTGGGTGTAGCCGCGTACCCGCTGCGCGTCGATGATCTGCTGCATGGTCGCCGCCGTGGACGGCAGGAACCGGAACGTCAGGTCCACCCCGAACGCCAGCCGCTGCGAGACCCGCAACCGGGCGAAGCTGACCCCGAGGTCGCCCGGCGCGATGCAGAACGCCACGGGAAAGCCCACCATGGCCATCGCCACGAACCTGATCAGAAGCGTCAGCGAGTACGACAGCGTCGCCAGGCTGACCGGATTCCCGGTGACCGGCATGTCGAACAACGGCGGCGCAAGCTTGGTCGCCTCGATCTGCAGCGCGTTGGTGAAGACGCTGTTGACCAGCACGGTCAGCGTCATCAGTGTCAGGACGAGGGCCCAGTTGGCCCTGACCGCGTGCCACGGGATGCCCGCCGCACCGTAGTAGGCCAGGGCCACGAGGGCGCAGACCAGCATGAGGCGCAGGTCGCTCACGCGCGCCACCGCCACGAGGAAGCAGACCGGGACCAGCAGGAGCACGCGCGGGTCCCGCCGGCCCAGGAAGGACTCGCCTCCCAGATACCGTGGCGTGACGTCCACGCGGTTACCTGCCCATGCGCTTGGAGATCGGTTCCCAGATCGCGTCGAGCGCGGGCACCAGAATGAGGGCGACCAGCGTGTTGCTGAGCAGCAGCGGGCCGAAGGCGAAGGAGGCCCAGCCGCCGAACGTGAGGTCCTGCAGCCACATGTCGGTGAAGGTCGTGGCGAACCCGATGAGCATCGAGACCCACGCGATGGCGCCCACCAGGACCAGGCGCAGCATCTCCTTGGACGCGCTGATACGCCTCACGAGCAGGGCGAACAGGATGCCGGCCAGCAGCCCGGTCAGCGCGTTGGCCAGGCTCCAGTTCCAGTAGAACAGCGCGCCGTAGCCCTTGATCTGGTCGATGACCATGTTGCCGACCAGGCCGGTGAAGAATCCGGCGATCGGGCCGAACCGCATGCCGATGAACGGCACGAGCGCGAAGGCGGGGCGGATGTCGACGTTCTGGGTGCCCGGAATGGTGAAGCTGATCAGGCCGAGCACCGCGTACAGGGCGGCGCCGACGGCGGCGAAGACGACCACGCGGGAGTTGATCTCCCACAGCGAGGTGCGGACGGGTAAGGCGTCGGGGGATTTCATGGCAGGTGAGTCCTTCCAGATCTGGCCAGCTCGAACGGGTGCGGTATCGCTCCTTTCGCCATCGCTCCTTTCCCGGGTAGCAGGTCGCGGACGGCGCGGACCAGGCTGGTCTCGCGCAGGCCGCTGCCGGTCCACAGCCGCTCGTCGTGGGCCAGCTCGGCCGGTGCGGCGTCGGCGACGACGCGGCCGCCGTCCACGATGACGATGCGGTCGGCGCGGGTGAGCGCCAGGTCCACGTCGTGGGTGATGAAGTAGACGCTCTGGACGCCGTCGAGCACGCGGTCCATGAACGTGGTCGTGGTGCGCAGGTCCTGCCCGGCCGTCGGCTCGTCGAGCACGAGCGTCCTGGGGCGCATGGCCAGCGCGAGCGCCACGGTCAGGCGGCGCTGCTGGCCGTGCGAGAGCGTGTGCGGCGGGCGGGACATGATGCCGGGCTCGCGGTCGAGCAGCATGGTGGCCAGCGCCTCGCGGGAGACCTCGGCGATCTGCTCGGGGTCCTGCCCGAGGTTGCGGGGGCCGAAGGCCAGTTCCTCCTGCACGGTGGCGGAGAAGAGCGCCTGGCCGGGGTTCTGGAAGACGTAGCCGAAGGTCGTGGCGAGGCTGAGCGTGTCCCGTTCGCCGACGGGCTCGCCGTCCACGAGGATCTCGCCGCCGGTGGGTTCGAGCAGGCGTACGGCGGCGCGCAGCAGGGTCGACTTGCCGGCGCCGTTGCGGCCGAGGACGGCGACCCGTTCGTCGGCCTTCAGGTCGAGGTCGGTGTCGTGCAGGACGGTGCGGGAGCCGTACCCGAGCGAGACGTTCTTGTAGGCGAGGCGGGAGGGGCCGGTGCGGGCCGGGCGCGCCGGCTCGGGGAGGCTGGGCAGTTCGGCGGCGCGGGCCACGAGGGTCTCGAAGGGGAGTTTGACGTGCGCCACCGGCGCCTGACGCAAAAATCCCGAAATGTCGCCCGAGTAGCGGATGCGGCCCTCTTCCAGGTAGAGCGCCTTTTCCGGGCCGAACTCCAGCAGTTCCTCCACCCGGTGCTCCACCACCACGGCCGCGCCGCCGTCGTCGACGAAGCGGCGTAACGCGCCCAGCAGGCGGCGGCCGGCGTCCGGGTCGAGGTTGGCCAGCGGCTCGTCCACGACCACGACGTCCGGGCGCATCACCAGCACTCCCGCGAACGCCACCATCTGCAGCTCGCCGCCGCTCAGCTCGTGGGTGGGCCGGGCCAGCAGGTGGGCGATGCCGACGCGGGCGGCCACCTCGTCGGTCCTGGCGCGGATCTCGGCGCGGGGCAGGCCGAGGTTCTCCGGGCCGAAGGCCAGTTCGGTGGCGACCGTGGTGCCGACGATCTGCTTGGCGGGGTCCTGCAGCAGCGTGCCGACCACGGTGGAGAGCTGCCGGATCGACTGCTCCAGGGCGGGCCGGCCGCCGATCTCCACCCGCCCGGTGACCTCGGCGCGGTAGGCGTGCGGGACCAGCCCGTTGAGCAGCCGCAGCAGTGTGCTCTTGCCGCACCCTGACGGCCCGGCGACCAGCACGAAGTCGCCGCGCTCCACGGCCAGGTCCACGCCGTGCAGCACTTGCTGCCCGGTCGAGCGGTACCGGACGGTGGCGTCGCGGACGTCGACGATCACAGTCCACGGTCCAGGAACGCGCGCTGCCGATCGGTCGCCCGGTCAAGCCGTACTCCCAGCGCGTCCAGTTTCAGCCTGGCCACCCGCTCGTCCAGTTCGTCGGGCAGCGGGTGCACGCCCGGTGGCAGGCGCCGCCCGAGCAGGTGGCCGACGGCCAGTGCCTGCAGTGACAGGGACAGGTCCATGATCTCGATCGGGTTGCCCTCGGCGGCGGCGCAGTTGACGCACTCGCCCTCGGCCAGCAGGTACCAGCCGCCGTGGTCGGTGACGCCGGGACGGACCTGGCGGCCGCCCGGCGGCCGCTCCACCTCGTCCTCCACTCCCCCGGCCACCGCGACGAAGGCGCCCGGCTTCAGCGCGGCGAGGTGCCCGGCCGTGATCGTGCCGGCGACGCCGGTGGCGCTGAACAGCAGGTCCGCCTCCGGGCAGGCGTCGATCAGGGGCAGCACGCGCCGGCCGTCGTGGTGGGCGCGCAGCGCGGCGAACGGGTCCACCTCGCTGACCACGACCTGCGCGCCCAGGGCCGCGGCGTAGCGGGCCACGCCCTGGCCCACGTGGCCGTATCCGGCGACCACGCAGGTCAGCCCGTCGAGTTCCAGTCCGCTGAGGTCCAGCGCGGCCATGACGCACGACTGCCCGGTGCCGTGCACGTTGTCGAACAGGACCTTGCAGCGGGCGTCGTTGACCGCGAGGACCGGCACCCGCAGGGTGCCGTCAGCGGCCATGACGCGCAGCGGACGCAGCCCGCTCGTGGTCTCCTCGGCGGCGCCCCTGAGCGGGCCGAGCCGGTCCTCGGCGTGGGCCAGCCTGATCACCCGGGAGCCGTCGTCGACCAGCGCGTCGAGCCCGGCGTCGAGCATCCGGCGGGCCAGGTCGTCGTCCTGGGCGCGCGTCGTGCGGGATCTGGCCAGCACCTGGATGCCCTCGCGCACCAGCGCGGCGGCCACGTCGTCTGAGGTCTCCCTGCCGGGGCAGTGCGCGATCACCTCGGCCCCGGCGTCCCGCAGCGCGAGGGCCAGGTTGGCGGTCTTGGGCTCCAGGACGAGCACCAGGCCGACCCGCCAGCCGTCCAGGTCGAGCTCTCCCGACAGCGCGCCGAGCACGGGCATGAAGCGCCGCGCCCACGCGATCCGGTCGGCTCCGCCGGGCCAGAGCCCGGGGTTGGCGATGTCGGTCAGCACGGGACGCTCACGAGGTACACCTCGGCGCCGTCGGCGCCCAGGTTGATGCAGTGCACGTCCTGCCTGACCTCTGTCATGCCGAGGATGTCGCAGCGTATGCTGCCCACGATCACGGCGCCCGGCTTCAGCGCGCGTGGCTGTAAGCCGTCGCCGAAGACGAGGTCGGCCTCTTCGATGGAGCTGCCGGGGTGGGCGCCCATGTCGCGCAGCCGCGTGGCCAGGCCCGGCGGCGCGTCGCCGACGATCGCCACGCGTTTGCCGGCCATGAGCAGGTTCGTGCGGCGCAGTACGGCCTGGATGAGCCCCTGCGCGCTGAGGAGCCGGGTCAAGGGCGTCCTTCCGATCTTCGCGGGATCCGATTGAATTAGACCACTTTGTACAGTCTCATCGGAATCCCATCGCGCGGCCGGAGTGTCACCGTCGCCTCCGCCCGCACCTCCGCGCCCGCCTCCATCTCCAGCCGGAAGCGCCGCACCAGCATGGCGATGATCAGGGTCGCCTCCATCACCGCGAACCCGGCCCCCACGCAGATCCGCCGCCCGGCGCCGAAGGGCAGGTAGCTGAAGCGGCGCGGCGCCGCCCCGGGCAGGAACCGCTCCGGGTCGAACCGGTCGGGATCCGGCCAGGCGCCCGGGTCCCGGTGGGCCAGGTAGACCGGGACGACCACGTTCGTGCCCGCGGGCACCGGCAGGTCGCCGAGGTGGTCGTCGGCCACCGCCGTACGCACGATCGACCAGGCCGGCGGGTAGAGGCGTAAGGCCTCCTGGAAGGCGGCGGCGGTGTAGACGAGCCGGTCGGCGTCCTCGGCGGTCGGCACGCGGCCGCCGAGCACCTCGGCCACCTCGGCCTCGACGCGGCTGCGTGCCTCGGGGTGCAGGGCGAGCAGGTGCCAGAACCAGGCCAGGCCGTTGGCGGTGGTCTCGTGCCCGGCCAGCAGGAAGGTCATCACCTCGTCGCGTACCTGTTTGTGGTCCATGGGCGCCGCGAGCAGCAGGCCGAGCAGGTCGTCGGTGCCGCCGGGGTGCGCCGCGACGACCGCCTCCACGACCTCGTCGGTGGTGGTCAGGACGTCGTGCAGGCCCCGGATGCCGGGGATCCACTTGGGCGCCCGCCGTACGACGGCGTGGGCGGCGTCCACCAGCCACGGCGGCGTGCGGAAGAGCAACTGCAGGCGGGTCGCGCGCACGCCCGCGCGCAGGCCGGAGGTGAGGACGGGCCCGAGCCGCGCGGCCTGCTCCGACAGGCCGGAGCCGAACAGCGCCCGGCCGACCACGTCGAGCGTGAGCCGGTTCATGGCGGTGGCGGCGTCCACGCGGGCGCCGTCCGGCAGTTGCTCCCATTCCTTGGCGAAGTCCGCGACGGCCTCGGTCATGTGCTCGGCGAAGCGGCCCAGGTGGCGCTTGGCGAACATCGGCTGGATGAGCCGCCGCTGGCCGGCCCACCGCTCGCCCTCGCTGGTCAGCAGGCCGTCGCCGGTGACGACGGCGAGCAGCCGGTACTGCGCGGACTTGGCGTAGAGGTGCTGGTGGGTGACGAAGACGCGCTCGACGTGCTCGGGCGCCCACACGACGAGGTAGCCACCGCGCCGGCTCGTGCGCACCTGTACGGCTCCCGCCGACCGATCTGCGATCATGTCGAAGCGATCGAGCACATCCTGGAAGGTGTAAAGCGCCCGCAACCGGTTCCGCAGGCTGATCCGCACGACCTCCGGCATCTCGCACCCCACTATTAGCCGCTATGTCTAATTAGTGGGGCACGGGGCGGTCCGGTCAAGACATCAGGGCACTTCGTGCAGCAGGCCCTGGCCGTCCACCTGCACCTTCGCGTTCGGCCCGCCCTCGCCGCACTCGGGCCCGTTGGGGAAGCGGCCGCGCGGCATCACCTGGACATCCCGCTCCACCACCGGCTCGCCCGCGGTGCCGGTCAGCTTCAGCGAGACCTCGGCCCGCTCCTTGCGCAGCCCTTCCACGTTGCCGAAGCCGGACCGGCCGCCCCGGTCGGCCCGGAAGAGCTCCAGCCTGGCCGGCCGGCACGTCCCCGCCTGGCACACCTCCATCTCGGCCGCCGCCACCCGGTCGGAGATCGGCGGCGCCACGTCCACCTGGATGCCGACGGGCGTACCGATGAGCGTGCAGACACGGTCGCTCTGGCAGGCGGCGAGCGGGAGGGCGGCGAGAAGCACGCACATGCCCTTCAGCGGGAGAAGGCGGTTCATATCCTGACGACGGCCCGCCACCGCGGCAGGTTCACGGTTCCTCGCTCTTGAGCCGCCGCGCCTTGGCCTCGATCGCGCTCAGCGGCTCGGCGATGGTCTCCAGCGCGGCGCGCTCGGCCTTCACCCCGAAGCGCAGCTCCACCAGGCCCGCGAAGATCATCATCCCGGCGGCGAAGAGGTAGCCGTAGAACAGCCGCGTCGGTTCCGGGCTGGCCTGGTCGCCGATGAGCGCGCCGAAGACGGCCGGCCCGAAGGAGCCTACGACCTGGCCCATCGCGAAGAACAGCGAGATCGCCTGCGCCCGCATCTCGATCGGGAAGATCTCGCTGACCGTCAAATACGCCGAACTGGCCGCCGCCGAGGCGATGAAGAAGATGACCGACCACATGATCGTCTGCGTGGTCGCGGTCAGCACGCCGCGCTCGAACAACCACCCGGTGAAGGCCAGCAGCGACCCCGAGACGATGTAGGTGCCGGCGATCATCTGCCGGCGTCCCACGGTGTCGAACAACCGGCCGAGCACGATCGGGCCGAGCAGGTTGCCGAGGGCGAAGGCGAACATGTACTTGGGCACCTCGCCGGCCTCGACGTCGTAGAAGTGGGTGAGCACCAGCGCGTACGTGAAGAAGATCGCGTTGTAGAGGAACGACTGGCAGATCATCAGCGTGGCGCTCAGGAACGAGCGCCCCGGATAGGTACGGAAGAGCGTCCTGGCCACCTCGACCAGCGGCAACCGCTTCTGCGGCACCACCTCGATGGCCGCGCTCTCCGGCACCGGCTCCAGGACGAGCCTGTCCTCCTTCTCCACCTCTTTCTCGATCGCGGCGACCACCCGCTCCGCCTCGTCCTCGCGGCCGTGGGTCATCAGCCAGCGCGGACTCTCCGGCAGGTGCCTGCGCAGGCCCCAGATCAGGATGCCCAGCACCGGGCCGATGAGGAAGCCGAGCCGCCACGCCCAGTCGGGGTCGAGCGGGCCCGAGGGGTTGAGCAGGACGAAGGTCGCCGAGGTGGCCAGCAGCGCGCCGAGCCAGTAGGTGCCGTTGATGGCCAGGTCCACGTGGCCCCGGTACTTGGAGGGGATCAGCTCGTCGATCGCCGAGTTGACCGCGGCGTACTCCCCGCCGATGCCGGTGCCGGCGACGAAGCGCAGCACGAGGAAGCTGCCGAGGTCCCAGGAGAAGGCGGTCAGGCCGCTGGCGATCAGGTAGACGGCCAGCGTGAGGATGAACAGCCTGCGCCTGCCCATCCGGTCGGACAGCCACCCGAAGAACAACGCGCCGACCACCTGACCGATGAGGTACACGGTCGCCGACAGGCCCACCTCCGCCGAGGTCAGGCCCAGCGTGTCGGAGCGCTGCAGAAACGCGGCGACGTTGCTGACGATCGTGATCTCCAGCCCGTCCAGCACCCATGCGACGCCGAGCGCGATCACCAGCCGGGTGTGGAACGGCGACCAGGGCAGGCGGTCCATGCGCGCGGGCACCAGGCTGCGGACGATTCCAGGACCCATACGACGATCACTCCTTGCTCGGGTCCGTATCACCCTAAGCAATGAAGCGACCACCTTATGTGATTGAGGTCATCCTTCTCCGGCAGCCCGTCCGCCGTCGTAGCCGAGCAGGCGCATCGCCGTGTCGGGGTCCATGGCGGCGGCCAGCAACTGGGCGCGGGCATGGGCCCGGTCGCGCTCGACCTCCGCCCTGGCGCGGGCGGCGCGCAGCCCCCTGACGGCCACGACCGCCAGGCAGGCGCCCACGATCAGCGCCACCACGACCACGAACAGGATCACCAGCAGTCCCGGCGAGGCCAGCTCGGTGCTGGGTCCCGACCGGGTGACCGCCAGCCCGCCCAGCACCGCCACCGTGACCAGCCCGGCCAGGCTGCCGACCGCGATCAGTACCGCCCGGCCCAGGCCCGGCCGGGCGCGCTCGTTGACGGCCGCGACGGGCCGCTGCGGGTGCGCTTGCGGCGGACGGGCCGGTCGCGGCTGGACCTGCTGCGGGCGGGCCTGTTGCGGCTGGACCTGTTGTGGATGGGTCTGTTGTGGATGGGTCTGTTGCGGTTGGACCTGATGGGGGCGGCTCTGTTGCGGTTGGACCTGCTGGGGGCGGCTCTGTTGCGGTTGGACCTGCTGGGGGCGGGCCTGTTGCGGGGGTATCCAGGCCACGAACTCCGGCCGCGCCGTACCCCCCGCAGCCGGTACGGCAGGCCCGCCGGAACCAGGCCTGCCCCAGGAAGGCACGCCCCCAGGCGGAACCGGCCCGGCCGGGGCGGGCATGGGCGGGTTCCGGAAGGGCACCGCCGCGGGCCGGTGATCCACGACCTCGTCCGCCACCACGCCCGGCAGTTCCCGCTCGACCCGGCTGTGCTCGCGGTGCGCCCTGGCCGCCTCCCGGTGGTAGTCCTCCAGTTCGGCGTGGAACTCCTCCGAGGCGTACACGGTCCCGTCGGCCAGCGGGCCGGCCCGCCGCTCGATGATCGCCACCACGTCGTCCCCGTCGAGCGTGCGGTGCGTCTCCAGCGCGTGGGCGACGCTCAGCACCTCCCGCCGGTGCTCCCGCAGCAGCAGCTCGGTCTTGTCCAGCAGCCGCGCGAGGGTGACCTCGATCCGCTCCCCCAGCCCGTCCGGCATCAGGCCGGTCATGATCTCCAGCTCCCGCAGCGCGGGCAGCGAGGCGACCCCGGAGCCCATCCCCCACGAGGACTCCATGAGCGCGGTCAGGAACGTGGCCGCGTGCAGGTCGCCGGAGACCCCCGAGGAGTTGTCCTCGGCGAAGAACATCCGCTCCCCCGCCAGCGAGGCGAGCGAGACCATGATGTCGGCCTCGTACTCCGACTTCCACCGGGTGAACCGGTCCTCCGGCCTGATCGAGGCGACCATGCCGAGGTGGTCGGCGCCCTTCTCGATCGTGGCGACGTCGATCTCCAGATGGGAGCGCACGTGGTAGGCCACCACGGCGTGGCAGGCCTCGTGGACGGCGACGGCGTGCCGTTCGCGCTCGATGTACTCGACGCCCTCCGGCGGCCCGAGCTGCTTGAACCGGTGGGCACGGAGCACGTCGGCCCAGGTGATGACCTCGCGGCCGGCGCGGACGGCGGTGATCAGCGACTCGTTGACCAGGTCCTTGATCGTGGCGCCGGTGGCGTAGGGCGTGATCGTGGCCAGCTTGCCGATCTGTTCCGGGGTGAGCTCGTGCCGGACCTTGCCAAAGTAGCCCTGGTAGGTGCGTACCCGCCCGGCTTTGGACGGGTAGCCGACCTTGTGGACGCGGTCGATGCGGCCGGGCCGTAACAGCGCCTCGTCGAGCGCGCCGGGGTGAGTGGCGGCCATCACGATGAGGATGCGGTACCTGGGTGGTGGCTTGGGCCGCATGTTCAGCACGCGGCGTACCTGCCGGTCGCGCGGCTTCTTCAGGCCGGACAGCTCGGTGAGCAGCGCTCGCAGGACGCCGGAATCGGGGTCCGGCTCGGGGCGGCGCGCCTGGAAGGCGAGGACGGACCGGGTCTCCTCCGGCAGGTAGTTCAGGCCGTGGCAGCCGCTGAAGCACTGCCGGGCCGGGCGGTCGCGCCTGCCGAGGGAGTCGGCCCCGTCGAAGAGGACGATCACGCCGCCGTGGCACAGGGCGAGCTTGCGCAACCTCCTGAAGAGCGCCTTCATCTTGAGGCCGCCCGTGAACCTGCCGGTGAAGGCGCCGGAATCCACGAGCACGTACGGCTTGCCGGCCTCACCGGCCACCGCCTCGGCCATCAGCGTCTTGCCGGTGCCCGGCGGCCCCCAGAGCAGCAGCCCGCCGGGCACGTAGCCGCCGCGTTCCTCGATGGCGCCGGGCCTGTCCAGGAAGACGATGTTCTCCCTGAGCCGCTCGACCACGTGGTCCTGCCCCCACACGTCGGCGAAGCGGGTCGTGATGTCGTCGGGCAGGTACGTCTCCACGCCGCCGCGCGACAGGAGCCAGAACAGCCCGGCGGCCAGGACGACGATCACCAGGAGCGGGAGGACGAACGGCAGCGCCGGAGCCCTGAACGGGGCGACGAACGGGCTGACGTCCAGCACCACCCCGAGCACCAGCGCGACCAGCGACACCCAGAAGACGATCTTGACGGCTCTGGCGGCGCGGAAGCGGGTCCAGTCGCCGAAGCGGCGGTGCGACCAGCGTTCCAGGCCGCCGAAGACCTTCTGGCTCCAGAACCGGTGATAGCCGGAGGAACGCTCGCCGGCCAGGAAGTGCGCCTGCCGTACCGTCTCGGCGGCCAGCAACCAGAAGATCCACGGATGGGCCGGCCCGACGTACCGCACGGCCTCCCCGAACGGGATGATCCCCTCGAAGTCCGCCATCGCCTTCCAGGTCAGGACGAGGAAGACGGCCAGCAGCCCGATCAGGAACCTGCCGCGATCCCACAGCCGCAGCTTCTTCCTGGTGGCACGGGTGACAGCGGCGCCCCGGTGGGGGGTGGTCGTGGTCACTGGAGCTCCCTCATCCGGGCAGCCGGAGCAGCTTGAACGATCGCGCGATCTCGTCGATCTCGCCGCCGCGCTCCCTGAAGCAGAGCGACCGGCAGCTGACGATCAGCACCGAGACCGTGGAGCCCTTCTCGTCGAGGATCGCGGTCTGGTCGAAGGTCTGGACGTCGGGGCCGATCTGGTAGTTGAAGCGGAGCCGTACGCCCCTGGCGCCGCCGTCCAGGGTCAGGACCCGGTCGAGCAGCGGCTCGAACTTGCGGTAGAGCGGCATCTGCCCGCTGCCGAGCCGGTCGGTGACGTACGCGGTCCTGGCCGGCTCGGTCACCGGGAAGACGAAGTCGCGCAGCCCGTCGAGCGAGACCCGGTCGCGCTCGCGCACGGTGAGCTGGTGGACGGTGGAGTACACGAACGGCTCGCCGGAGCTGAGCAGGTGCTGGAGGGTCGGCGCGCCCGCCTGGTCGAAGGCGGTGGACCACACCCGCTCCTTGCGCAGCCTGGCGGCCTCGGAGTCGGGGTGGAGCCTGCTCAGGTACAGCTCGATCGGGTAGGCGTCGAGCTGGGCGAAGGAGGAGGGGACCTTGAAGTAGGTCGTGCCGCCCTTGTCGCGTACGTAGTGGAAGGCCGGCTGGCCGCAGGCCGATGCCAGGAGAGCCGCGATCATGACCACGGCCCAGGTCCGTACCGATATCACCGGGGCTTACCTCCGCTTAACGGACCAACGGTGTTGTTGTGCCCTTTTTCATGCGGAATGAGCGTCATGACCGGTGACAAATCTTGACCAAATCTTGGCCGTCCCTTGGCTTTACTTGTTACGGAAGCCTAGGGATATTCCTTGACCGGCACCTGCACGGTGACCGTGCCCGCCTCCTGGAACTGGAAGGTCGCCGGAACCCACGAGCCCACCCGCGCCTCCAGCCCGGTGGCGGTGGCGATCGCCCGGTCCCCGCCGACCGGCTCGGCGGGCGGCAGCTCGATCGGGGCGGGCAGGGCGAGCTTCCCGGAGGTGATCGTGAGCTGGACGAGCCGGTCGCCCCGCGCGCCGGAGTTGATCAGCACGGCGTGCAGCGAGCCGCCTTTCAGCAGGTAGGCGTTGCGCACGTGCACGCCCCGCTGGCTGGCGTTGCCGCCGTCGTTGCGGGGCAGCGCCGCGCCCGGCGCCTCCCCCTGATCGGCCCCGCAGGCCGTGACGAACAGCAACGCGGCGGCGAGAAGACCTAAGGCACGCATGCCTTCACGGTCACTCCGCCGCAACGTTCCCGCAACCCCCATTGGTCCATCTCCGGAAGTAGCGAAAGATATGGGGATCACCCGGATAGGGAGTGCGGTTTGTATGGCAGAGATGACGTTCGCCGATCTGTGGTCACGAGACGCGCTCTCTTTCCGAGAACGCCGGCTCCTGCTGCTCGGCCTGCTCGTCGGCCAGGGCGGCCTGGACGAGGAACTGCTGATCCAGCTGGACGCGGCGGTGCGGGCCAGAGAGCTGAGCGTGGAGGAGTTGCGGGAGGTCGTCGCCTTCCTCACCCACTACGCCGGCTGGACCCGCGGCGCCCGTCTCAACGCCCAGGTGGAGGATCTCATCGACCAGATTTCCGGCTGAATTCCCCTCCTTGGCAAATGCAGACGATCTCCCGACTTCACGGAAAACCACGCCACATAATCCGCGACGGGAGTGGTCCCTAGGATCTGCCCCATGGGCCGGGCGCTGAGAACGACCATCCGCGCGGCCTTCCCGATGATGGCCGCCGAGGCCGTGAAGACGGCGCTCGGCATCGTCGCCGGCGCCGCCCTGGCCCGCGCCCTCCACCCGGAGGGCAGGGGCCTCTACGCGGCGATCGTCAGCATCGCCACGACCGCCGTCCTCATCGGGCACTGGTCGCTGAACACCTCGCAGATCGCCTTCTGGCCGCACCGGGTACTGCGCGCGCGGCTGGCGGGCAACGCCGTCGTCATCGGCTTCGGCATGGGCACGATCACCGCCCTGCTCGCCTTCGCCGCGGCCGCCGCCTGCGATCCGCGCGCCGCCACGCCCGCGCTGGCGATCGCGCTGGCGTCGGTCCCGTTCACCGTCTGCTGGCTCAACCTGCGCGGCGTCCTGCTCCTGCGCGGCCGGACCCGGCTGGTCAACCAGGCGCAACTGGCCTCCGGGTTCGCGCAGTACCTCCCGATCCTGGCGCTGGCCGCCTTCGACCTGCTCACGCTCACCGCCGTCGTCGCGTGCTGGGCGGCGGCCAGCGTACCGGCCGTGCTGCGCTTCACCGGCGCGCTCGGGGCGCGCGCGCTGCGCCCCGCCAGGGCCCTGGCCGTCCGCCAGCTCGCCCTGTCCGGCCGCTACCACCTCGGCCTCGTCGCCTTCCACCTGCTGCCCGCCGCCGACACGCTACTGCTCGGGTTCCTGCACTCACCCCGCGAGGCGGGCTTCTACACCGTCGCCGCCGGGGTCCTCATGCTGGTGAAGATCCCGACCGAGGCGGTGGCCCACGTGTGCCTGCCGGGCCAGGCGGGCGGCACCGCCTCCGGCTCGCGCGCCGTCACCGCCCACATGCTCACGCTCAACCTGGTGATCTCACTGGGGTGCGTCGCGCTGATCGCCGCCGGGGCCGCCTGTGCGCTGCCTTTCGTGTACGGCCCGCCGTACGCCGCGAGCGTGGCCCCGCTCCTCGCCCTCGCGCCCGCGGCCGTGATGGCGGCGCTCATCAAACCCGTCGAGCAGCACCTGGCCCGGCTGTCCAGGCCACGCCCGATGACCATGATCACGCTGTCGGCCCTGGCGCTCAACCTCGGCCTGGACACCGCGCTGATCCCCGCCTGGGGCGCGACCGGCGCGGGCGTGGCCTCCAGCGTCACGCACGCGGTGACGGCGGCCCTGATGATCGCCTGGTTCGTGAGATCGCCGGAGGTCAGCCGGCCGGGCTGATGACCGCGGCCAGGGTCGCGCCCAGCTCCCAGCAGGCTTCCAGGTCGGTCTTGGCGGGGCGGCCCGTGACGGTGACCGGCGCGGCCGCGCGCTCCCAGCCCAGCCCGCCCGCGATCGACTCCACCGCGCGCACCGCTCCGGTGGTGTCGTTGTCGCCGTGCACCCACAGCCCGTACGGCAGCCGCCGCGTCTCGGCCAGGCACGGGTAGTAGACGGTGTCCAGGAAGTGCTTGAGCGCGCCCGACATGTAGCCGATGTTGGCACTCGTCCCCATGAGCAGCCCGTCGGCGGCCAGCAGGTCGGCCGCCGTGGCGCCCAGGGCCGGTTCCGTCACCACCTCGACCCCCTCGACCTCGTCCGTGGTCGCCCCCTTGAGCACCTGCTCGAACAGCTCGTGCGTGGCCGGTGAGACCGTGTGGTGCACGATCAGCAGGCGGCTCACGACGCCGCCTCGATCTTGTAAACGGGTCCCTGGAGGCTGAGCGCGTACAGCTCCCCGTCGGCCGCCTGCCCGAACGACGACAGTTGCTCGACCGTGCCCACGTCCACGACGTCTTCCAGCTCGTCGGCCTGCGCCGCCTTCACCCATCCCGCGCAGAAGTCCCCGTACAGGAACCGCCCGCGCAACCACGGGATCTTCTCGCCCCGGTAGACGAACCCGGCGATGACCGAGCAGTTGCCGCCCTCGCCCAGCGGATAGGTGATCACCGGATCGGTGAGTTCCTTCCCCCTGCCGCCGTTGAACGGCTGGTCGCCTTCGCGCAGGTTCCACCCGTAGTTCTCGCCGCCCTCGGAACCGGCCGGCTGGAAGTCGACCTCCTCCCAGGCGTTCTGGCCGACGTCCCCGATCCAGAGGTCGCCGCTGTCCCGGTCGAAGGTGAACCGCCAGGGATTTCGCAGCCCATAGGCCCAGATCTCCGGCTTCGCGCCTTCTTTCCCGGTGAAGGGGTTGTCCTCCGGCACCTTGTACGGCGTCCCGCGCGGGTCGATGCGCAGGATCTTGCCCAGCCACGTGCCGAGATCCTGCCCGTTGCCCTCCGGGTCGCCGCCGCTGCCCCCGTCGCCCAGCGCGATGTACAGATACCCGTCGGGGCCGAACGCCAGCTGCCCGCCGTTGTGGTTGGCGAACGGCTGGTCCTGCCGCAGAACGTCCCGGCGCCCGGTGGCCTCGCGCCCGTCGAAGGCCCACTCGGTCACGTGGGTGTGGCCGTCACGGTCGGTCCAGTCCAGGTACAGCCACCGCCCGCTCGGATGGAAGGCCACCCCGAGCAAACCCTGCTCGTTGCCGGTGCTGACCTCGCCGGACAGGTCGAGCACGGTCGCGCCGTCCAGCGTGCGGAGCTTGCCGCCCTGCTCGGCGACGTAGACGCGCGCGTCGTCCTTGCGCACGGCGAAGGCCACCGGCTTGTCCATCGTGGCCACCTCGGTGAACACCAGCTTGCCCGGCGTCTCGGGCGAAGCCGTCGAGGCCGATGTCGCGGTGGCCGATGGCGTGGCCGAAGGCGCGCCGGACGGGGCGGAGGGCGTACCGGCCACGGGAGCGGAAGGTGCGCAGGCAGGCGCCGTCACGGTGAGCACCACGACGGCCAGCGGCGCGAGAAGAGCCGATCGCACCCCCCGATCCTCTCACGCCACCCACGCCCTCGACGGCGGGCTAATCTGCGAACATGCCTACCGCACTGATCACGGGCGCGACCGCCGGCATCGGCGCCGCCTTCGCCCGCCGCCTGGCCGCCGACGGTTTCACGCTGGTCCTCGTCGCCCGCGACGAACAGCGCCTGGCCGAGAGCGCCGAGCAGCTCAAGCTCCGGTACGGCGGCGCCGTCGAGACCCTGCCCGCCGACCTGTCCACCGAGGACGGTCTCACCGCGGTCGAATCCCGCGTCCGCGACGGCGTGGACCTTCTGGTGAACAACGCCGGCTTCGCCCACCCCGACACGTTCCTGCGGACCTCGGTCGAGGACGAGCAGCGCATGCTGAAGGTGCACTGCGAGGCCGTTCTGCGCCTGACGCTGGCCGCGTTGCCCGGCATGAAGTCCCGGGGCCGCGGCGCCGTGATCAACGTCGCCTCGGTGGCCGCCTTCTTCACCCGCGGCACCTATAGCGCCTCGAAGGCCTGGGTGGTCAACTTCAGCACGGCCGCCGCCGTCGAAGTGGGCCACCCGCGCGTGAAGATCATGGCGCTGTGCCCGGGACTCGTCCGTACCGAGTTCCACGAACGCGCCAACATGGACACCTCCGGCCTGCCCGGCATCCTCTGGCTCAAGGCCGACAACGTGGTCGCCGAAGCCATGCGCGACCTGGCCCTGGGCCGCGTGATCAGCATCCCGGACCTGCGCTACAAGGCGATCGTCGCGGTGGGCAGGCTCGTCCCCCGCAACCTGGCCGCCCAGATCTCCACCAAGGTCGGCCGCTGACGACACGGGAAAGCCCCCGTCCTCCTGCGGGAGGGCGGGGGCTTGCGGTCCGGCGAGGGTGATCAGCGCAGGTCGAACCGGTCCAGGTTCATGACCTTGTTCCACGCCGCGACGAAGTCGTTCACGAACTTCTCCTTCGCGTCGTCGCTCGCGTAGACCTCGGCGAGCGCGCGCAGCTCCGAGTTCGAGCCGAACACCAGGTCGGCCCGGGTGCCGGTCCACGTGACCTGGCCCGAGGCGTCGCGGCCCTCGAAGGTGTTGGCGTCCCCGGCGGTCGCCTTCCACGTCGTGCCCAGGTCGAGCAGGTTGACGAAGAAGTCGTTGGTCAGCCTCCCGGGCGTCGTGGTGAGCACGCCCAGCGACGACTGCTGGTGGTTCGCGCCCAGGACGCGCAGGCCGCCGACGAGGACCGTCAGCTCGGGGGCGCTCAGCGTGAGCAGGTTCGCCCGGTCGAGCAGCAGGAACTCGGCGGGCAGGCGGTTGCCCTTGCCGAGGTAGTTGCGGAAGCCGTCGGCCGTGGGCTCCAGCGCGGCGAACGACTCCACGTCCGTCTGCTCCTGCGCGGCGTCCACGCGGCCCGGCGCGAAGGGCACCTCGACGTCGAAGCCGGCGTCCCCGGCGGCCTTCTCGACACCCGCGTTGCCGGCGAGCACGATCAGGTCGGCCAGCGAGACGTGCTTGCCGCCCGCGTTGAACGCCTGCTGGATGCCCTCCAGCGTGCGCAGCACGGTCGCGAGCTGGTCGGGGTCGTTGACCTCCCACCCGCTCTGCGGCTGCAGGCGTACCCGCGCGCCGTTGGCGCCGCCGCGCTTGTCGCTGCCGCGGAAGGACGCGGCCGAAGCCCACGCGGTGGACACGAGCTGCGACACCGACAGACCCGAGGCGAGGACCTGGGCCTTGAGCGCGGCGGCGTCCGCGGCGTCGAGCAGGTCGTGCGTCCGCTCGGGCAGCGGGTCCTGCCAGAGCAGCGTCTCGGCCGGGACCTCCGAGCCGAGGTAGCGCACGATCGGGCCCATGTCGCGGTGGGTCAGCTTGTACCAGGCGCGGGCGAAGGCGTCCGCGAGCTCGTCCGGGTTGTCCAGCCAGCGCCGGGTGATCTGCTCGTAGATCGGGTCGACGCGCAGCGACAGGTCGGTCGTCAGCATCGTCGGGGCGTGGCGCTTCGACGGGTCGTGGGCGTCGGGCACGGTGCCGGCGCCCGCGCCGTCCTTGGGACGCCACTGGTGGGCGCCGGCCGGGCTCTTGAACTGCTCCCACTCGTAGCCGTAGAGGATCTCCAGGAAGCTGTTGTCCCAGGTGATCGGCGTGTTCGTCCAGATGCCCTCAAGGCCGCTGGTGATCGTGTCGGCGCCCTTGCCGGTGCCGAACGCGTTCTTCCAGCCCAGGCCCTGCTCCTCGATCGAGGCGGCCTCCGGGTCGGCGCCGACGTTGTCGGCCGGGCCGGCGCCGTGGGTCTTGCCGAACGTGTGACCGCCCACGATCAGGGCCGCGGTCTCCTCGTCGTTCATCGCCATGCGGCGGAACGTCTCGCGGATGTCGCGCGCCGCGGCGAGCGGGTCCGGGTTGCCGTTGGGGCCCTCCGGGTTGACGTAGATGAGGCCCATCTGGACCGCGGCGAGCGGGTTCTCCAGCTCACGGTCGCCGGTGTAGCGCTCGTCACCGAGCCAGGTGGACTCGGGGCCCCAGTAGACGTCCTCGTCGGGCTCCCACACGTCCTCGCGGCCGCCGGCGTACCCGAAGGTCTTGAAGCCCATCGACTCCAGGGCGACGTTGCCGGTGAGGATCAGGAGGTCGGCCCACGACAGGTTCTTGCCGTACTTCTTCTTGACCGGCCACAGCAGGCGGCGGGCCTTGTCGAGGTTGCCGTTGTCCGGCCAGCTGTTGAGGGGGGCGAAGCGCTGCTGGCCGGCCCCCGCGCCGCCGCGGCCGTCGCTGATCCGGTACGTGCCCGCGCTGTGCCAGGCCATCCGGATCATGAACGGGCCATAGTGGCCGAAGTCGGCCGGCCACCAGTCCTGCGAGGTGGTGAGCACCTCCAGGATGTCCTGCTTCACGGCCGGGAGGTCGAGGCTCTTGAAGGCCTCGGCATAGTCGAACTCCTCGCCGAGCGGGTTGGCGACGGCGGGGTTCTTGGCGAGGATCCTCACGTTGAGCCGCTCCGGCCACCACTGGCGGTTGCCGCCGCCCTGGGTCGGATGCGCGGCACGCCCGTGCGCGACCGGGCAACCGCCCGCTTCCTCTGTCTTCGCGTCTGTGACGATCGCGTCGTGGTTCTCAGACATGGGAATCCTTCCGGACTGTCGGATCATGTTCAGGCACTGCGTGCGGTGGTGCAGGCGGGGCACAGGCCCCAGTAGACGACCTCGGCCTCGTCGATCGTGAAGCCCTGGTCGTCGGCGGCTCTCAGGCAGGGCGCGTGGCCGACGGCGCAGTCGACGTCGGCCACGGCACCGCACGAGCGGCACACGACATGGTGGTGGTTGTCCCCGACGCGCCCCTCGTACAGGGCGGGGCTGCCGGCCGGCTCGATGCGCCGGACGAGGCGCGCGGCGGTGAGCGCGTGGAGTGCCTCGTACACGGCTTGCAGCGAGATGTGGCCGACGCGCTCACGCACCCTGGAGGCGATCTCCTCGACACCGAGGTGGTCGCCGTGGCGGACGGTCTCGAGCAGCGCGACACGGGCGGCCGTCACCCGAAGGCCGGCCCCACGCAGTTCCTCGGCGGTGGTCGGAGTCACGGGTGCGGTCATGGCGCCAAAGCTACCCGCATAAACACGAACGATACAAGAGAACTAACGATGCAAGCTTGGCGAACACCTACATGCCGTCACATGACACGGTGGACGCGCCCACGACGTACTCGTCTCCCTCCATCAGGAGCGAGAACGTGACACCGCCCTTCTCGAAGCAGCTCGCCTCGCCGGCGACCCACCGCCAGCCATGACGCAGCGCGACCTCGCGATAGTAGGGCTCCACCTCCGCCCGCGAGGATCCCGGACGATAGGACTGCTCGACGCTGGCGAAGTAGTCGTCGGTGTCACAGCCGGACTCGCGCTCGCCGCGCGCGAGCGCGCCGGGCGGGCGTAACGCGAGGAGATCGACCGGCGTCAGCGCCCCCTCGATCCGGTCGTACGCCTCGCCGCACCTGCGCCAGTCCTCCAACCCCCAGGGGACCACGGCGATGGCGACGACCGCTAGGGCGGCGACGGCCATGAAGACGAATGCCGGACCCCACGTGCGTACCGCGTTCACGGCCCAGAACATAGCCGAAAGATCACGAACCTGGGAGCCGGGTGGGTGCCCGCCGCGGCAAGCGGGCACCCGGCTCGGAGGGTCAGGCGTCGTCGTCGGACACCCGGGAGGCGCCGCCGCAGTCGGTGACCGAGGTGCTGAACAGGACGCCGGGGCCGCCACAGGTGCTCACCGGAAGGGAGACCGGTTCGACGATCTCGTCGTTGAAGACGATCACGTCGCCCACGAGGGCCGTGGGCGCCTGGGCGGGTTCCGCCTCAGCGGCCTCGGCCTGGACGGGCTCGGCCTGGGTGGATTCCGCCGGGGCGGGTGCGGCCGGAGCGGGTGCGGCCGGGGTGGGTGCGGCCTGGGCCGGGGATGCCAGCAGCGCGCCGCCGAGCAGTCCGGCGGCCAGGGCGAGGCCGGTCCTCAGGCGGCGATCTGCTTGCGGGGCTGCTCGTCGGCGGCCGGGGTCTGGGGGTCGGACCGGTGGGCGGGACGCGGTCCGTCCATGATGCGATCGATCACCGCGAGCGCGACCGCCGAGAGGATGAAGGTCAAATGAATGAGCGTTTTCCATAGGAGTTCTCTGTCGGTTATGGCGGGCTTGGCCGCGTTGATGAAGATCTGAAGGAGGTGGATGGAGGAGATGCCGATGATCGCCATGGCCAGCTTGACCTTGAGCACGTTGGCGTTCACGTGGGAGAGCCACTGGGGCTGGTCGGGGTGTCCTTCGATCCGCAGCCGCGAGACGAAGGTCTCGTAGCCACCCACGATCACCATGATCAGCAGGTTCGAGATCATCACGACGTCGACCAGGCCGAGCACGATCAGCATCACCGTGGTCTCGGCGGGCCTGCCGCCGAATCCGAGTTCGATGAGGTGGAGAAGCTCGGCCATGAAGCGCCAGACGTAGACCACCTGGGCGGCGATGAGCCCGAGGTAGAGCGGGGCCTGGATCCAGCGGCTCAGGAACATGATGTAGCCGAGGCGCCTCAGCGCGCCGCGCGGCTGAGGCACTCGGGCTATGGATAGCAGTGGTTGCATCTCAGGAGGTCAGGACGTACAGATTCAGCCTGTCGACGATGGCCTGCACATTGAGGGTGGCCGGGTCGCTGCTGCCCATGAGGGCGGCGGCGACCGCGAGTGCCGCGGCCGTTCTTGCTACGAGGGCTCGGATGTCCAACGGAACTCCTTCGCGAAGGGGGGATGCCGGAGGGACGGCGCGGCGTGGCCCGCCGCGCCGCCTGTCGGGTCAGGGCTGAAGGCAGTTGACCGCCGGCACTTCAGCGGGTACGCCCGGCGCGGTGGGGTCGACCAGCGCGGTCACGTCGACGGCCGTTTCGGTGAGGCAGCCGAGCACGGCTGCGGGGTCGACCACGGCGTGGGCCGGTGCGGTGGCCAGCAGCAGGCCACCTGCGGCGAGGGCGGAGAGGGCGAGGAGACGAGTCGTGCGGGGCATGAAACCTCCTGTTTCAGGCTGCGAACGATTACCGACAGTAGTGGATCAGTAACGATCGGCTCAAGAGGTTGGGGTGCCTGGTCAGGATCTTCGCACCTTCTGGACAGCGTTTCCCCAGGTAACAGCTCCGGAGCCGCCTGTCGCGCTACCCAAACAAAAAAGGACCCCCGAAGGGGTCCAGGAAACAGCCGATCCCCACCACAGGAGGGGGTTGTGGTGGGGATCGGAGCTCGGGGGGCGTTACTTGCCGATGTTCGCCGCGTGCCCGATCGACAGGCCGGAAGCGGAGTCGAAGAAGTGCAGGTTGTGCGTGTCGATGACCAGGTCGATGCTCTGGCCGGGACGCGCGTGGCTGCGGGCGTTCACGCGGGCGGTCCACAGGGACTTGTCGCCCACGAGCGGCAGCGCGGCCTCGTCGTCGTCGCCGGTGTCCTGGGCGGCGACGGTGTCCTTGTGCTCGACCGGCGGGGCGTCGATCAGGAACAGGACGTTGATCTCGGAGCCGAGCTCCTCGGTGACCTCCGCCTTGACGTGCAGGGTGGCCCAGCCGTTGGCGTGGTTGCCGGCGGAGGCGGCGTCCTCGAAGTCGGAGGGACGGATGCCGAGGATGATCTTCTTGCCGATGTACTGGTCGAGACCGGGCTTGTCGGAGAAGGTCGACTCGGGGATGGAGAGCTTGATGTCGGCGAAGGAGACGGCCGCGCCGCCGCCGTCGCGGACGAGCTCCGCGGTCACGAAGTTCATGGACGGCGAGCCCATGAAGCCGGCGACGAACAGGTTGACCGGCTTGTCGAACAGGTTCTGCGGGGTGTCGACCTGCTGCAGGAGGCCGTCGCGCAGGACGCAGACCCGGTCGCCGAGCGTCATGGCCTCGACCTGGTCGTGGGTGACGTACACGGTGGTGACGCCGAGGCGCTCGTGCAGCGTGTTCAGCGAGGCGCGCATGGAGACACGGAGCTTGGCGTCCAGGTTGGACAGCGGCTCGTCCATGAGGAAGGCCTGCGGCTCACGCACGATGGCGCGGCCCATGGCGACACGCTGGCGCTGACCACCGGAGAGCGCGGCGGGCTTGCGCTTGAGGTAGGTGTCGAGGCCCAGCATCTTGGCGGCCTCGCCGACACGCTTCTGGATCTCCGCCTTGGGCATCTTGCGGAGCTTCAGGCCGAAGGCGAGGTTCTCCTCGACCGTCATGTGCGGGTAGAGCGCGTAGTTCTGGAAGACCATCGCGATGTCGCGATCCTTCGGCGGGAGGTGGTTGACCACCTTGTCGCCGATGGAGATCTCGCCGCCGCTGATGTCCTCGAGGCCGGCGATCATCCGGAGCGCGGTCGACTTGCCGCAACCGGATGGGCCGACCAGCACCATGAACTCGCCATCCTTGATCTCAAGGTTGAGCCCGTTCACAGCCTTGACGCCACCGGCGTAGATCTTGTCGACGTTGTTTAGGACGATGGAAGCCATGCGCACTCCTGCGTGGATACGTTTTCATGCATCTCACCCGAAACGGACATCCATGTCAAGAGCCAGGGGCAACACTGGAAAGCGCGTCGAAACCATGATGGAATCGTTTCCATGAAGAGGGCGACCATCAAGGATGTGGCCGAGGCGGCGGGCGTCGGCGTCGCGACCGTATCCCGGGTGCTGTCCGGCGGCTCGGCCAGCCCGCAGACCCGCGAGCGGGTGCTGGCCGTGGCCGCGCAACTCGACTACCGGCCCAGCGCCCTCGGCCGCAACCTGCGCCAGCAACGTACCGGCGGCATGGGCCTGCTCCTGCCCGACCTGACCGACAGCTTCTACGGCCAGCTTGCCGAGGGCGTGCTCGCCTGCGCCCGCTCGGCCGGGGAGCCGGTCGTGATCGGTTCCACGGCCGACGATCCCGAGCAGGAGGCCGAGCTGATCGGCATGCTGCTGGAGCAGAGCGTCGACCGGCTGATCGCGGTGCCCTGCGGCGACGCCGACACCTGGCGTCCGGCGCTCAAGGCGGGCATGACCGTGGTGTTCGCCGACCGGCTGCCGCCCGAGCCCGACCCGGGCACGCCTCGGCCCGCTCCGGCCGGGGCCGAGCTGGGCGGGGCCGTACCGGAAAGTGAGCTGGAAGGCGCGCTGAGCGGCCTCGGCTCGGCGGCGCTGTCGGAGCTGATGATGCTCGACGGCGTCGGCGCGCTGCCCGGCGCCCGCCCGGCCGCGCCACGGCCCGCCGCGCGGCCGCTGGACGTGCCCGCCATCCTCACCGACGACCGATCAGGCATCCGTACGGCGGTGCAGTACCTCAGGGGCCTGGGCCACCGCCGCATCGCCTACCTGGGCGGCCCCGGCCGCGAACGCAGGGTGGAGGCGTTCCGCCAGGCCGTGGGCGGCGTGCCGGACGAGGAGCTGATCGTCTTCTCCGACGGCAGCCGCGACTCGGCCTACGCGGCGGCCTCCGGCCTCTTCCAGACGCGCCCCGACCTGACCGCGCTGGTGGCGGGCGGCAACATGCTGGGCGAGGCGGCGGTGCTGGCCGCGCGCGAGCTCGACCTGCGCGTGCCCCGCGACCTGTCGGTGGTCATGTACGACGACGTGCCGTGGGCCGAGTTGTGCTCCCCGCCGCTGACGGTGATCGCGCAGCCGGCCCGCGACATGGGCTACCGGGCGGCCGAGCTGGTGCTGCGCGCCGGCTCCCGCCGCCCGCGCAGCGTGCTGCTGCCGACCGAACTGGTCATCCGCGGCAGCTGCGGCCCCCGTCTGTAGGCGTCCTCAAAGTAGGCGTTCTCAGAGCACGCTCAGAGCAGGCGTCCTCAGAGCACGCCTTCGATCGCGCGCACGAGCTCGGGGGCGCCGGGCTCGGTGCCGGGGCGGAAGCGGGCGGCGACCGCGCCGTCCCGGGTGACGAGGAACTTCTCGAAGTTCCACTGGATGTCCCCGCCCGCGCCCTCGGCGTCGGCGGTCTTGGTCAGCTCGGTGTAGAGGGGGTGGCGGGTGTCGCCGTTGACGTCGGCCTTCTCCAGGAGCGGGAAGTCGACCCCGTAGGTCGTCGAGCAGAACTCCTGGATCTCCTCCGCGGAGCCGGGCTCCTGGCCCATGAACTGGTTGCACGGCACGCCGACGACGGTGAAGCCGCGCGGGCCGTACTCCTGCTGGAGTTTGACCAGCCCGGAGTACTGCGGGGTCAGCCCGCAGCGGGAGGCCACGTTCACTATGAGTAGCGCCTTGTCGCCGGCGAGTTCGGCGAGTGTGGTGGGGACGTCCGCGAGGGTGCGGACGGGGATGTCACGAAGGCTCATGATCCCCACAGTACTCCTCCCCAAAACCGCTCAGACCAGGCAAAACCCCACCCCCGGCGGTACGGCGGCGCGCCGGGCCCCCTCTGGCCATCCACGCCCCGCGGGCCCTTTTTCCCAAGCGGGAACCGGATGTTCGAATCCCCCGGCCCAGGAAGCGGCCGGACCGGGCCAACCCGACCCCGCCAGAACACAAAGTCCTGTCCTCCGCAGGCCCGAGGTCCCTGACCAGCGCCGACCCCGCGCACTAGAAAACGCCTAGGACATGTCGTGGAGCTTCCGGGCCGCCCTCAACGGGCGGAACCAGATCCCGGGAAGCCGCGCGGACCCTCCTCATCCAAGCCACGGATCGGGGATCGGCAGGTACTGAGCGGTGACGCTGAGTAATCGTCTGCACACGGCCTGACAGCAAGGATCGATTTGGACAGCAAACGCGCTCTGCGCAGCACCCTCGTCACCCTGCTCTCGTTCGCGGGAGCGACCGGCGGGAGTACTGCCGCCGCCTCGGCCGACACCGAGGTGGAGCACCGGGGTATCTGGCGTACCAGTGTGGAGACACCGGACGTCAGGCAAGGGACCTGGAGCACCAAGGCCAGGCCCAAGACCACGCCCAGGCGGCCCGAGGGACGGAACAAGAGGATCGCGCTCGGCCTGGTGGTTCAGCGGGCCTGGTCGCTTCGCGAGTTCCAGTGCCTGGACAGCCTGTGGACCCGGGAGAGCAACTGGAACCACCGGGCGTACAACCGCTCGTCGGGCGCCTACGGAATCCCGCAGGCACTGCCCGGCGGCAAGATGCGGGGAGCCGGGCACGACTGGCGCTACAACCCGGCCACGCAGATCCGCTGGGGCCTGAAGTACATCAAGGGCAGGTACGGCAGGCCGTGCGGCGCTTGGGGCCACTTCAGGTCGCACAACTGGTATTAGGACAGCCGCTCAGGGGAAGGGGCGGCTGCCCCGGAAAGGGCATCCGGCGCGCCGGGTGCCCTTTTCCTGTGGACGGCGATCGCCTGGATGAGCAGTTCCACGCCGAAGTCGAACTCCTCGTCCGGATCGCAGGAGTCGAGCAGCGGCGCCAGCGAGGCGACCGTGGGGAACAACTCGGCGTCGACCCGCTCGGCCCGCATCCTGGCGGGCAACGGCGCGAACGACGGCGTCACCCCGACCTCGCGCAGCAGCGAGCCCACGATGTAGGCGATGAACATGCGCAGCACCTTCACCGCCTCCGGCCCGTCGAACCCGGCGCTGCGCAGCGTGGCCAGCGCCCGCTCCACCGGCAGCAGCCCCGCGTTGGAGTGGAGTTGCCGGCTGACGACCAGCATGGTCGAGCGGGGATAGTGATGGGCGATCTGGCGGAAGGCGCGCGCCTGGATGCGGACCCGCTCGGTCCACTCGGCGCCGGGGTCGTCGGTGAACTCGATCTCGCTGAGCACCGCCTCGGCCACCTCGGACAGCAGGGCGTCCTTGTTGGGCACGTGGTTGTAGAGCGACATCACGCCCACACCCAGCTCGGCGGCGATCCTGCGCATGGATATCGCGTCGGCGCCCTCGCGCTCGATGAGGCCGATCGCCGCGGTGACGATGCGCTTCTTGGACAGCGGCTCGGAGGGCATGGCTCATTCTAGTTTCATTGACGGACCCCGAGAGTCCATGCGAGCCTGCAGGCATACGTACGGTGTACGTCCCCCTGGAGGCGGCATGTCGACGCACGATCTCTACACGATCCCCGCGGAGCTCTCCACCTGGAACGTGGAGATGGCCGGTTCGAGCAGATTCACCTGGGAGTACGACGACGGCCGCGACCGCATGCTCGCCCTGTACCAGAAGGGCAAGGACAAGCAGTGGGACTCCACCAAACGCATCGACTGGGACCTCGAGGTCGACCCGTACAACGTGCTCGGCATCCCCGACCAGACCATCGCCATCTACGGCACGCCGCTCTGGGACCGGATGGACGAGAAGACGCGCCAGGACGTGCGGCTGCACAGCGCCGCCTGGCAGTTCTCCCAGTTTCTGCACGGTGAGCAGGGCGCCATGATCTGCTCGGCGAAGATCGTGGAGTCGGTGCCCGACCTCGACTCGAAGTTCTACGCCGCCACCCAGACCATGGACGAGGCCCGTCACGCCGAGACCTACGCCCGTTTCCTGCAGGAGAAGGTCGGCCTGGCCTACCCCATCAACGAGCATCTCAAGGCGCTGCTCGACAGCACGCTCGGCGACTCCCGCTGGGACATGCCCTACCTCGGCATGCAGGTGCTCATCGAGGGCCTGGCCCTGGCCGCGTTCGGCGTCATGCGCGACATCACCACCAAGCCGCTGCCCAAGCAGATCCTCGCGTACGTCATGCAGGACGAGGCCCGCCACGTCGCCTTCGGCCGGATGGCGCTGCGCGACTACTACCAGAACCTGACCGAGGCCGAGCGCAACGAGCGCGAGGACTTCGTCATCGAGGGCTGCTACCTCATGCGCGACCGGCTGCGCGGCAGGGAGACCTGGGAGACGATCGGCCTGTCGAAGGCGGACGTCGAGGAGGCCATGCGGGCGGTCGACCAGTCCGAGTACCTGCGGCTGTTCCGGTCGCTGCTGTTCAGCCGGATCGTGCCGTGCGTGAAGGACATCGGCCTGTGGAGCCCGCGCCTGCAGCAGGCCTACGCCGACATGGGCGTCCTGGACATGGCCGGGCAGTCGCTCGACACGCTCATGCGCCAGGACGAGGAGATCGCCGACAAGCTCGACGAGGCCCGCTTCGCCGAGGAGGAGGCGGAACGCCACGCCGAGGTCGCCGAGACCATCGCCCTGGGCGGCGAGCAGGACTGATATTTGACCGTTCGTTCTTGAATGGGCTAGGTTCTGGGCCATGGCAAGGACGAAGGAGTTCGACCCGGATCTCGCGCTGCACCGGGCCATGGAGCTCTTCTGGCGCAAGGGCTACGAGGCCACCTCCATGGCCGATCTGGTCGAGCATCTGGGTGTGGCGCGGGCCAGCATCTACGCGACGTTCGGCGGCAAGCGCGAGCTCTACCTTCAGGCTTACGAGCGCTACCTGGAGAACGGGGTCGACTTCACGGGGCGGCTGGGCGGTCCCGGGCCGGTGCTGCCGGCCGTACGGGAGCTGGTGCGACAGTACGCCGAGGAGGCCGCGCACGACGCGCAGCGGCGCGGCTGCCTGGTCGTCAACACCGCGGTCGAGCTCGCGCCGCACGACACCGAGATCGCCCGGCGGGTCCGCGTCAACTGGGACTTCGTCGAGGACAGCCTGGCCGCCGCGCTCTCCGGGGCGCGCGAGCGGGGCGAGCTGGCCGAGGGCAAGGATCCGCGGGCGATCGCGCGCCTGCTGCTCGTCGTGCTCCAGGGCCTGCGGGTGATCGGCAAGGCCTCCGACGACGCCGCGCGGGTGCGCGACGCCGCCGAGCAGGCGCTGTCACTGCTCGACTGATGCCCTTTTTCAAGACTGATCGTTCTAAATATTGAGGAGTCGTGTCATGCGTTTCAGCGACAAGGTCGTTCTGGTCACGGGTGGCGGCAGCGGGGTCGGGCGGGCCAGCGCGCGGGCGTTCGCGCGGGAGGGCGCCGCCGTGATGGTGGCGGGGCGCAACGCCGGCGCGCTGAAGGAGACCGTCGAGCTCATCGCCGCCGACGGCGGCGAGGCCGCGGCCGTGGCCGCCGACGTGACGCGCGAGGACGACGTCGCCGCGATGGTGGCCGAGACCGTGCGCAGGTACGGCGGGCTGCACGTCGCCCACAACAACGCCGGCGTCCTCAGCGCACTCGGCCCCGTCGCCGACCTCGACGCCGACACCTGGCGCCACGTCCTGGACGTCAACCTGACCGGCGTGTTCCTGTCGATGAAGCACGAGATCGCCCACATGCGCCAGCACGGCGGCGGCGCGATCGTCAACACCTCCTCCAACATCGGCGCGCACGGCCGCCGCCCCGGCTTCGCCGCCTACGCCACCTCCAAGGGCGCGGTGAGCCTGCTGACCAGGTCCGCTGCCCGCGACCACATCGGCGACGGCATCCGCGTCAACGCCGTCAGCCCCGGGGCCAACGAGGGCCCGATGTCGTCGCTGCCCGGCGAGAGCCACGAGGAGCGCGCCGCCCGCTACGCCTCGCTGATCCCGCTCGGCCGCATCGGCACGCTGGACGAGGTGAGCGCGGCGGTGCTCTGGCTGGCCTCGGACGAGGCCGGGTTCGCCGTCGGCCATGACCTGGTGATCGACGGTGGTGTCACCGCCTGACCCCGGCCGGGCGTACCGGCCTCAACCCCGAAAAGACCACAACCACGGGCCCGAGACAGACCGAAAGCACCACGCGGACAGCGCCGCGAGAGACGCAGGCGGGCCGTCAGTGGCGCGCAGGCGGGCCGGAAGAGACGCGCGGGCGGGCCTGAGAGACGCGCGCGGACGGGTCGGAAGAGACGCGTGGGCGGGCCGGAAATGGCGCGGGGGCAGGGTCGGAACACGCGTAGGCGATTTTGTCGGAGTCGATCTCTAACTTCACCGCCATGACTGCCGTTCAGGCGTACTCCTACGCCGCACCCTCCTTCCTCGACGGCTCCCGGCTGGGCCTGTCCACCTCCGGCGGACGGGCGCTGTCCGGCCCGCTGCCCCGCCCGCGCTTCTTCAGCGGGCTGGTCACCGAGGCCGCCCCCGCCGCCGCAGGGCTGCTGGCCCTGTCGGACGTGGCGATGACCCGCTACCACCAGCCGCGTCCCGGCTGGACCCGCGACCCGGTGGTGACCTGCGACGGGCAGCGGCTGCGGATGGAGTCGTTCTCCGCGTGCGGCGGCGTCTACGCCCGGCTCGACCTGGCCGCGCTCGACGGCGACATCCTCGACCGCGGCACCACCAACGTCGACGTCAACGGCCCGCTGCGCGAGGCGCTGGCCCGCGTCGGCGGCAAGGACCCGCTGCACCTGGGCGTGGGCGCCGACGAGATGTCCGTGACCACGCTCGACGGCGCGGTCGTGGAGAAGAAGGTCCCGCTGCCGCCGCGCTGGCTGCGCGGCTTCGCCGAGGTCCAGGTCATCGCCGCCGGATTCGACCTGCGCGCGGAGCTGACCGGCCCGCACGCGGTGCGCTTCCTGCGCTCGCTGCCGCGCGCCGCCGGCGCCACCGTCTGGGTCACTCCCGCCGGACGCGACCTGCGCGTCCACTCCGACGCCCGGCCCGGCGCCGTCTGCCTGGCGGGCGCGGGCCGCGTCGCGACGCTCCTGCCGCTGCTGCGCTTCGCCAAGGCCCTGCGCGTGTACGGCCCGCCCGCCGGATCCGGTTCCACCGCGAGCGTATGGGAACTGGAGCTGCCCGGAATGCGCTACACGCTGGCCATCTCCCCCGCGCCCTCGCGCGGCTTCTCCGGCGAGGGCGCCGTCCTCGACCACCTGTCCACCGACGAGGCGGCGGGCGACGCCGACGTGCTGGCCCCGCTGCTCGCCTTCGAACCGGCCATCGAGGTCGGCGCGCTCGCCGACGCCTCCGGCCTGGCGCCGGCCCGCGTACGGGCGGCGCTGACCCAGCTCGGCACGGCGGGCCGGGTCGGCTACGACCTCCACGAGAGCGCCCACTTCCACCGGGAGCTCCCCTACGACCGCGACCAGGTCGCCGAGCTCAACCCGCGGCTGACCGCCGCCCGCGCACTGGCGTCCTCCGGGGCGGTGCGGGTGTCGGGCGATCGGGCCGAGGTGACCACGCCGGGCGGCGTCAGGATCGTCGGGCTGGCCGACGGTTCGTGCACGTGCGAGTGGTGGTTCGACCACCGCGGCTCACGCGGGCCGTGCAAACACGTGCTCGCCGCCAGGATCGTCGCCCGCGTGGCCGTCGGGGTGAACGCGTGAACGGGCAGGCGTGGAAGAGCCGCGCCGACCGTCAAGGTGGTCGTGTGAACGGGCAGGCGTGGGAGAGCCGCGCGGGCGTCAAGGTGGTCGCGTGAACGGCCGGGCGTGGGAGGCCGTGCGCAAGGGGATCACCCGGGGCGACGCGGGTGAGGTCGCCGAGCGGGTCCTGGAGCTGGACGAGGCCGGGCGGCGTGAGGTCGCCCGCGAGCTTCCCGGCCACATCGCCCCGGCCAGGGCGGCGCAGCGGCGGCTGGCCGAACGGCGGCGCACCTGGGACTGGCAGCTGACCCAGGAGTGGATCGAGCCCATGCGGGTGGCCGGAGCGGGCACGATCGGCGGGGCGGCGGCGGTCGCGAGCTGGCTCTACCGGCGCGAGTTCGCCCGATGGTCACCGGTGTCCGACATGGAGCCGCTGCTGAAGGTCATCGCGGCCCGCCCGGCCGCGTGGCAGGCCGACCTGGCCGTACGGCTGGCGCTGCGGCTGCGCGGCTCGCGTGCCCAGGCCGGTGACGACAGCGCCGCCCTGGCGCTGGAGTTGCTGCGCAGGACCGGGACCGTGCCGCCCGACCACGAACCGCTGGTGGCCGCCTGGGTCGCCCTGCCGCCCAGGCTGCCTGACGACCCGCTGGCGGCGTACCTGCTGCCGCGGATGTTCGAGGCGGAAGGGGTGGGCCGGGCCCTGCGCGAGGACCGGATCGAGCCGCCGCAGTGGGAGTGGGAGCCGCAGCACTCCTGGTCGCGCACGCTGCGCGACCTGGCCGCCTCCGGCGTCCTCGACCGCGAGATGCTCACCGACGGCTGCGTGCGCCGGTTCCTGCGCGGTGGCAACGCCGCCGACCTGCGCTTCTTCGTCCGCCTGCACGAGCTGCTCGATCCCGCCCCGAGTCCCGGCCGCGCCCGCGACTACCTGCGGCTGCTGCCCGCCGCGCCGGGGCCGATCGCCGAGGTGGCGCTCAAGCAGTTGCGCGGCACGCTCGACGGCGACGACGCCGGTGAGGCGGTGTCCGCGCTGCTGTTCCGGCCCGAGAGCAAGCTGGTGCGGGCCGGGCTGACCTGGCTGGACCGTCTGGCCCGCGAGAGCGACGGCGACCTCGACCACCTGGCGCCCGCGCTGGCGTCGGCGTTCCTGTGCGAGTCCTACCCGGTCCAGGAGCGGACGGTACGGCTGGCCGTACGGCATGCGGGGCGTTTCACCCCCGTCGGCGCCGAGGCGGTGCGCGAGGCGGCGACCGTGCTGCCGGCGGACCTGCTCGCCCGGCTGTCCGAGGCGTACGGCCATGTGGAGCCGGAGGGCGGCCTGGACGACGGATTCGTGCCGGTCGCACTGCCAGAGTTCAAGCCGCCTGTCCATGAGCTGGACCCGTTCGAGCAGTGGCTCGACGGATTCGTCAAGGACGCGCCGGCGGCGGGCGGGCGGCGCGGGCCGGCCGCCGTGCGCGGGGCGGTGTTGGCGGCGCTGAACCTGCCCCGGAGCCGTCTCGACGCCGAGCGCACCTGGAGCAGCGTGGATCTGTGGGCGGAGGCGCTGATGCGCGAGGCCGCCCATCCGGGTGAGCGCACGGGAGAGCCACGGGAGCACCTGCCGAAGTCGCGCACGGTCGCCGCACCGCACCGGATGATGCTGGAGCGGTGCGCCGAGATCCTGGCCGGGCTGCGGGCAGGGACGCTGCCGCCGTACCTGCTGGCGCCGCCCACGACGGCGGCGGGGCAGGTCGAGGCCGCCGAGCTGGTCACCCGGCTGGAGGGCTACGAGCGAGTCGGGGCGCAGGCGCTGCCCGCCGACCTGCAGCAGGCGTTGCTGAGGCTGCCGCGCGCGGTCCCGGCGGAGGTGGCCGAGCGGGCAGGGCGGCTCATGTCCGAGGCGGGAGCCACGCTGGCGCGCTGGCTGGCCGACCGGCCCGAGCCGCGCCTGCGGGTGGTGTGGCGCGGGCTGCGGCCGCAGGTCGTCGTGCACCTGGAGCGGACCGGGCTCGATCTGGTCGACGCGCTGCTCGGACGGGTGTCCTCCACCCGGCTCGGACAGTCGATGGAGGACTGGCACCGGGTGCTGCCGTCGGACCGGGAGGCGCTGGCCATGCACCTGCTGCCGCACGTGCACGCGACCTGGGAGCGGCCGACGAACTTCGGCGACCTCGTGTCGGCCGTGTTCCATCTGGAGGGCCCGGCCGGTGAGGCCGTCGGGGCGCTGCTGGCCGCCCTGCTCGGCGAGCGCGAGTGGTACATGCCGGCGGAGCGGGCCGAGCGGCTGCTGCTGGAGGCCGCGGCCACCGGCGGCCTGCCCGCCGAGCGGTGCGGCCACCATCTCGGCCTGGCGCTGCGGGCGGGCCTGATCAAGTCGGCCGAGGCGCGCTCTTCCCTGGAGTCCTGTGCCAGGCAGGGCGCGCACCGCGAGGTCTGGGAGATCATGACCGGCCTGCTCACGTCCTACCTGCCGGCCGCCGACGAGCGGGGCACCGCCGCCCACACCCGGATCCTCGCCTTCGCCTTGGACGTGGCCCGCTGGGCCGGCGCTCACGGAGCGGTGGGGGTCGTCGCGCAGCTCGCCGACCGGCCCCGCTCCAGCGCTCTGGTCCGCGCGGCCCGCGTCCTGGACGACCACCTCACCGCGGAGAAGTCCCGCCAAGCCTCATGACGCGGACGACCGTGATCAGTCGGACAGGTAGGCGGCGCGGCCGACCACGTAGGTGGCCACGGCCACGGTGATGATCTGCGCGCAGCCCACGATGAGCAGCGGTCCGCCCGTGGCCGCCGTGGGCTCGCGCAGCCACATGCCGGCCAGGATGAGCAGGATGCCGGGCACCTGGGGCTTGCTGCCGGCGTGCATGCGGGCCAGAGTGCCGGGGAAGCGGACAAGGCCGACCCCGGCCACGAAGGTCAGCGCCGCGCCGAGCAGCAGGCAGGTTCCGGCGAGGACGTCGGTCATCGGCCGCTCCTGGCGAAGAACCTGGCCAGGCAGACCGACCCGACGAAGCCCAGCAGCGACAGGACGAGCAGGATCGGCGTCGCCGAGTATTCGCGGTAGACGGCGGCGGCGGTGCCGACGGCGCACATGGCCACGGCCGTCAGCACGTCGAAGGCGACCGCCCGGTCCAGCATCGAGGGGCCGCGGGCCAGCCGGTAGACGGTCATCGCCGCCGCGCCGCCGAGCAGGATCACCACCGCGACGTAGACCACGCTCATCGGAGTTCCTCCCTGTCGGCCCTGGTGCCGAAGACGGCGATCACCCGGCTTTCGAGCCGGGTGACCTCCTCCTGGACCGAACCGGTGTCCGTGGTGCCGAGCACGTGCACGACCAGTTCCTTCCTTCCGGTGTAGGCCTCGACGACGAGGCTGCCGGGCAGCGACGACAGCGCCACGATGATCAGCGTGGTCATCGGCTCCGACGAGGTGCGCAGCGTCGCGGTGGCCAGGTGGACCGGCGGGTCGCAGGCCCCCGGCCGCAGTGCCCACCAGGCCACGCGCACGCTGGAGACGACCATGTCCAGCGCGTAGCGGGGCAGGAAGGCCAGCAGCGCCACGGGCCTGAGCCGGATGCCGGGATCGAGCAACGGCAGCGGCAGCATCCAGGAGATGACCGCCCCGGCCAGCAGCCCGCCCAGGAGGTTGCCGACGCTGAGGTCGCCCCACAGCAGCACCCAGACGAGCGCCAGCCAGATCACCAGCGGCAGCGGCACGTGCCGCCCGAACACCCGCGGCGCGAACAGACGCGTCCTCATCGACCGCTCCCCGACACGGCCTCCAGGTACGGCTGCCGCGCCATCAGCTCACCGGCGGCCCGCCCGGCCAGCGCCGACAACGGCCCGGCCAGAACCGTGTACGCCAGGGCCAGCACGACCAGCGCCGCCGTGGCGGCCACCATGGGCCAGGGCGGCAGCACGGTGGTGCGGATCGCGCCCTCCTCCGACGACTCCTCGCTGTCCAGCACGGTCTCCTCCGCTCCGGCCGCGGCCGGCGGGCTGCGCCAGAACGCCTTGCCCCAGGTCTTGGCCACGGCGTACAGGGTCAGCAGGCTGGTCACGAGGCTGCCGGCGACCAGGGTGAGCGCCAGCGGCCCGCCGTCGGCCAGCCCCGCCTGAACCAGCAGAAGTTTCCCCAAAAATCCGGACATGGGGGGTATCCCGGACAGGTTCATGGCCGGGATGAAGAAGAGCACGGCGATCAGCGGGGCCAGCCGCATCAGCCCGCCGAGCCGGTCCACGGACGTGGTGCCGGTGCGCCGCTCGATCAGTCCGGTCACCAGGAAGAGGCTGGTCTGGACGGTGATGTGGTGCACGACGTACATGACGGCGCCGGCCATGCCGGCGATCGACGACAACGCGACGCCGTACACCATGTAGCCGATGTGACTGACCAGGGTGAAGGAGAGCATGCGTTTGATGTCGGTCTGGGCGACGGCGCCGGCGACGCCGATCAGCATGGTCAGCAGGGCGGCCCACATGAGGATCGTGGACACGGGCCCGCCGGGGAACAGCAGGGCCTCCAGCCGGATGATCGAGTAGATGCCGACCTTGGTGAGCAGGCCGGCGAAGACGGCGGTGGCCGGGGCCGGGGCGGTGGGGTAGGAGTCGGGCAGCCAGGCGGACATGGGGAAGACCGCCGCCTTGATCGCGAAGACCAGCAGCAGCGTGAGCTCGACCAGCAGCTTGAGGTGCTGCGGCAGCCCGGCGAAGCGCTCGGCGAGCTGGGCCATCGACAGGGTGCCCGTGCTGGCGTAGGTGATCGCGAGCGCGATCAGGAAGAGCATGGACGAAGCCAGCCCCATGACCGTGTAGGTGGCGCCGGCCCGGATGCGCGGCAGGGTCCCGCCGAAGGTGAGCAGCACGTACGAGCCGCCCAGCAGCATCTCGAAGGCGACGAACAGGTTGAACAGGTCACCGGACAGAAACGCGTCCGCCACCCCCGCGACCATGATCAGGTACGCCGGGTGGAAGATCGCCATCGGCGCCAGGTGCTCCTGGTCGGCGTAGGCGTTGGCCAGCGAGTAGAGCATGACGCAGAACGTCACCGCCGACGACACCACCAGCATGAGCGTGGACAGGCGGTCGGCGACCAGGCAGATGCCGGTCGGCGCCGGCCAGCCCCCGACGCACGCGACCAGCGGACCGCCGCGGTCGGCCGCCACGAGCAGGATCAGCGAGATCACGACCATGGCGCCCAGCGTCGCCAGGCTGATCAGCGCGTGCAGCCGGCGCAGCCGCCCGCCGATGGCCAGCTTCAGCGCCGCGGCCAGCAGGGGCAGCAGCACCGGCGCCGGGATCAGCGCCTGCATGTCAGTCCTCCCCTTCCAGCTCGGGATCTTGGGCGAGCGCCTGCCTGCGCAGGTCCTCGCGGATCGCCGCCCGCAGCTTCCTGCGCACCTCGCGCTGCCTGGTCCGCAGCTTGCGCCGCAGTTCCTGCTCGGCGGCGTCCTGTTCGCGCTGCTGGCGGGCGAAGTCGTCGCGCAGCGCGCGTACCCGATCGTCCTTGCCGCGGGCCTGGGCCTCCTCCTGCTGCCTGGCCTCCTCGAAGCGGCGCAGCAGTTCCTCAGAGGTCAGCCCGTCGTTCTTGTGCGCCTCCATCCAGCGGCCGAGATCCACGTTGATCTCCAGGATCCGCGACTCCAATTCGGCGGCCGCGCGGCGTTCGCGCTCGATCCGCTCGGCGTCCAGGCGGGCCAGTTCGGCGCGCTGGTCGGCGACGAGCCGCTCGTAGGACTTCTCCCTGTCGCGCAGTCCCCGGCTCAGCTCGCCCGCGGTGGCCCTGATGCGCACCCGGCGGTCCTCGGTGTCGTCCTGCACCGCGTCGTCGCCGGTCAGCTGCCAGGAACGGTGCGCCATGGCCAGCAGGAAGGCGGTCACGCCCAGCGTGATCACGATCGAGGTCAGGACCATCGCCTGCGGCAGCGGGTCGGCCATCCCCTCGGTGCCGGTGAACGGCGGGCGGCCCGCCGGCCCGCCCGCGGTGACGATCAGCAGGTTGACGCCGTTCGACAGGACGATGACGCCGATCAGGATCCTGACCAGGCTCCGCTCCAGCAGCAGCGTGACGCCCGCGGCGATGAGCACCGCGCACAGCGCGAACGGCACCAGCGGCAGGCTCACGAGCCCTCCATCTGCCGGTCCAGCTCGGCCCCCAGGCTGCGCAGGACGTCGCCGACCATGCCGACGACGGACAGATAGATGCCGAAGTCGAACAGCAGCACCGTCGACAGGTGCAGGGTCCCGACCAGCGGGAGCGTCACGTCGGCCGCGAGCATGCGCAGCGCGTCCCCGCCCGCGCCCCACCCGATCAGCGCGCAGCACACCGAGAGCGTCAGCCCCACCCCGATCAGCACGCCCGCGTTGACCGGCAGTGCCCTGGCCAGCTCGTAGCGCCCGCCCGCCAGGTAGCGCACCGCCACCGCGAGCCCGGCCACGATGCCGCCCGCGAAGCCGCCGCCCACCCGGCCGTGCCCGGTGAGCAGCAGGAACACCGACAGCAGCAACATCGTGTGGAAGGTCAGCCTGGCCACGATCTCGAAGATGACCGAGCGCTGGCCGGCCGGCAGCGTGGCCGACAACCAGTGCGTGCGCCCGTCCGGGAGCGGCGCCGCGTCCTCACGTTCGAGGCTGAAGGTACGGCGGCGCAGGAAGACCAGGCTCGTCACGCCGAGTGTGAGCACGATGATCACCGAGCTCTCGCCCAGCGTGTCCCAGGCGCGGATGTCCACCAGGAGCGCGCTGACGATGTTCGTCGCCCCCGCCCGCTCGGCCGCCGCCGCCAGTTGCGTCCCGACCGGTACGGCGGTGCGCTCGTGCAGCGCCACCATCCCGGCCCCCGCGGCCACGACCCCGGTGACCAGGCCCAGGCCCAGCCGCAGCCCGAACGGCACCCGGGCCGAGTCGCGCTCCGGGCTGACCGGCAGCCGCCTGAGCACCAGCGCGAACATCACCAGGCTGAGCGTCTCGGCGAGGAACTGGGTGAGCGCCAGGTCGGGCGAGCCGTGGACCAGGAACAGCAGGGCGGCGCCGTAGCCGGTGACGCCGGCCATCAGCGCGAGCAGGATGTGGCCGCGCACGAACAGCAGGGCGACGGCTCCGGCCACCAGGACCGCGCCGATGACCGGCTGCTCGGGCCTGGCCCAGGCGGTGACGTCCAGGTCGAGGACGGGGGCGCCGCCGTACAGGAAGGAGAAGCAGCCGGTGGCGGCCATGACGGCAAGGGCGAGCGTGAGGTAGGCGGGCAGGGAGCCGCGCTGGAGGAGACCGGTGAGGATGGTGGCGTTGCGGTCCACGCCGCGCATGAACGCCCAGTAGAGCTGGGCGGCGTCGAGCACGTGGAGGGAGGCGCCGAGCCTGGCCACGGGTTCCCTGATCAGGAAGAGGGCGATGCCGCCCGCGAGGGCGACGGCCGACAGGGCGAGCGGGGTCATGGCGCCGGACCACAGGGCCAGGTGGACCTCCGGGCCGTGGTCGGGGTAGGTGGCGGTGTAGGGGGTCATGGCGACGCCGTACCAGCCGGCGGAGAAGGCGGTGGCGAGGCCGAGGACCGACAGCAGCGCGGGCGGGGTGAACATCGGCGCCGGCGTGGGCCGCACCGGCGTGGGCGGCAGGCCGGGCTTGGCGGCGAAGGCGCCCCAGAGGAAGCGGGCCGTGTAGGCGACGGTCAGCACCGAGCCGAGGACGACACCGGTCAGGACGAGCGGGTCGTGTAGCAGGGCCTCGAAGGCCGCTTCCTTGCCGGCGAAGCCCAGCAGCGGCGGCAGCCCCGCCATCGACGCGGCGGCCAGGACGGAGGCGGCGCACACCCACGGCATCGTGGTACGCAGCCCGCTCAGCACGGTCAGGTCGCGGGTGCCGGTGGCGTGGTCGACGATCCCGACGATCAGGAACAGCGCCGCCTTGAACAGGGCGTGCGCCAGCAGCATGGCCACGCCCGCGAGGGCCGCGGCGCCCGTGCCCGCGCCGAACAGCACGGTGAGGAAGCCGAGCTGGCTGACGGTGCCGTAGGCGAGCAGGCGTTTCAGGTCGGTCTCGCGCAACGCCCGCCAGCCGGCCAGCAGCATCGTCGCCAGGCCCAGCGGCACCGCGACCAGCCGCCACACCGCCACGTCCCCGAACGCCGGCCCGAGGCGGGCCAGCAGGTAGACGCCCGCCTTCACCATCGCGGCCGCGTGCAGGTACGCCGAGACCGGGGTCGGGGCGGCCATCGCGCCGGGCAGCCACAGGCTGAACGGGAAGATCGCCGACTTGGCCAGCGCGCCGGCCAGCACCAGGACGAGCGCCGCCACCACCATGCCGCCCTGGGGCGGGTCGGCCACGATCCGCGAGATCCGGTACGTGCCGGCCGCCTGGCCGATGACGACCAGCCCGGCCAGCATCGCCAGCCCGCCGAGCGTGGTGACGGTGAGCGCCTGCATGGCGGCGACCCGGCTGGCCCGGCTCTCGGGGTCGTAGCCGATCAGCAGGTAGGAGAAGACGGTGGTCAGTTCCCAGAAGACGTACAGCAGGAGCAGGTCGTCGGCGACCACCAGCCCGAGCATGGCCCCCGCGAACGCCACCAGGAAGCCGGCGAAGCGCCCGAGCCCCTGGGCGTCCCGCCCGAAGTAGCGCGAGCAGTACCACAGGACCAGCGCCCCGATGCCGGTCACCAGCGTCACCATTAGCGCCGACAACTCGTCGACCCGGAAGGCCAGCTCCAGCCCGAGCTGCGGCGCCCACGCGCGTGTGTGCTCGTACGGGACCCATGCCGCGATGAACACCAGGGCGATCGCCGGGACCGCCGCCAGCACCGTGAAGGCACCCCTGCCCATCACCCGCACGAGCACCGGCGCGCACATCGCCGCCACGGCGTGCAGGATCAGCAGCGGCTCCATGCGCTCCTCACGGGCTACGGCGGTCCGGCGGGATCGTGGGCCGGTCGCGTCCCACTGTGCCGCGCGTGATCATGCCTGTCCGCCGCGCGACGCGCCGCCTTGACCGATTCCCTGCCTAATCGGGGCGGCGGCGACAGTGCCGGTGACCGTCGTTCGGGTACGGCCCCTCGGCCGGGAGGGTCTCCTCGAACAGGTAGCCCGTCTTCTCCGCCACCCTGCAGGAGGCGAGGTTGTCGACCTGGTGGAGCAGCTCCAGCAGGGCCAGGGCGGGATAGGTGGCGAACGCCCAGGCGGTCAGCGACTCCACCGCCCGCGGCGCCACTCCCCTGCCGCGGGCCGGCGCCGCCGTCCAGTAGCCGACCTCGCCAATGTCACCATGCGGGTCGGTGCGCTTCATGACCACGTTGCCCAGAAGCGCGTCCTTCCCCTCCTCCCGTACGGCGAAGCTCATCCGCTCCCCGCTCTCCCAGCCTTGGTGCTGAAGGTCCAGCCAGCGCCGCCCGTCGTCGTCGGTCACGATGGGGTGAAGCGTCCACTTGCGCAGCTCGGGATCCCGGTACGCGCTCACCAGCGCGGCCAGGTCGTCGTCTCGCCAGGGACGGAGGAAAAGGACGGGGGACGCTTCAGCGTTCACGATGACGGTCACGCGCGACATTGGATCACGCGCACGTCCGTCACGCCGATTTAGGGCCCGACCGAAATCAACCCCGGCCAAAAATGGGTTGATCGGTCGAGTTAGCATTGATTGAGTGCCTCCCGATACCACAACCTCCCGCCGTCCTGTGCTGTCTACCAACTCCCTCTGGCGGATGAAGGGCTACCTCCGCCCTTACATCGGCAAACTCGTCTTCATCTGGCTGGTCGCCCTCCTCGGCATCGGGGCCAGCATCACGCTCCCCCTCATCGGGAAAGAAGTCATCGACGGGCCCGTGGCCAGCGGTGACCAGGGGGCGCTGCTTCCGCTCGGGCTTCTGGCGCTCGGTGTCGGCGTCATCGAAGCACTCCTCACCTTCCTCCGCCGCTGGGCCCAGGTCGGGCCGGTCCTCGGGCTGGAGACCCGCATCCGGGACAACCTCTACCGGCACCTCCAGCGGCTGCCGATGGCCTTCCACAACGAATGGCAGTCCGGCCAGCTGTTGTCACGTGCCACGACGGACCTGTCGGCGATCCGGCGCTTCCTCGGCTTCGGGATGCTCTTCCTCGTCATGAACATCCTGCAGCTGACGACCGTCACCATCGTGCTGCTCAACATGTACTGGCCGCTCGGGCTACTGGTCGCCGGGTCGGCGATCCCGATCGTGGTGGTGTCGCTGCGGTTCGAGAAGCGCTACATCCTCATTTCCCGCCGGGTCCAGGACGAGCAGGGCGACCTCGCCACGCTGGTCGAGGAGTCGGCCATCGGCATCCGGACGATCAAGGCGTTCGGCCGCCGGCACCACGTCTTCGACTCCTTCGACGACTCCGCGCTCAAGGTGTACGGGACCTCCATGGAGAAGGTGCGCCACTCCGCGCGCTTCTTCACCTTCCTCGAGGTCATCCCCAACTTCACGCTCGCGCTCGTCCTGCTGCTCGGCGCGCTCGCGGTGGGCGGCGGCGACCTGTCGCTGGGCACGCTGGTCGCCTTCACCACGCTGATGCTGCAGCTCGTCTGGCCGATCGCCAGCCTCGGCTACATCCTGGCCATGTCCCAGGAGGCCATGACCGCCGCCGACCGCGTCATGGAGGTCATGGACACCGTCCCGGAGATCCAGGACGGCGCGGACACGGCCAGGGAACCACGCGGCCACCTGCGCTTCGAGGGCGTGGAGTACCGCTTCCCCGGCGCCGAGAGCCCCGTGCTCGACGACCTCTGGCTGGAGGTACGGCCCGGCGAGACCGTGGCCGTCGTCGGCGCGACCGGCTCCGGCAAGACGACGCTGACCTCTCTGGTCCCCCGCCTGCTCGACCCGACCCGCGGCCGGGTCACGATCGACGGCCACGACGTACGCGAGCTGGAGCTGGGCTCGCTGCGGCAGATCGTGGCGACCGCGTTCGAGGAACCGACGCTGTTCTCGATGAGCGTCAGGGAGAACCTCACGCTCGGCCACCTCGACTCCTCCGAGGAGGAGCTGGACGCGGCGATCCGCACGGCGCAGGCGCAGTTCGTCTACGACCTGCCCTGGGGGCTCGACACCCGGATCGGCGAGCAGGGCATGTCGTTGTCGGGCGGGCAGCGGCAGCGCCTGGCGCTGGCGCGGGCCGTACTGAGCAAGCCGAGGATTCTCGTCCTGGACGACACGCTCTCGGCGCTGGACGTCGAGACGGAGGCGCTCGTGGAGGAGGCGCTGCGGCGGGTGCTGCGCGACGCGACCGGCATCGTCGTGGCGCACCGCGCCTCGACGGTGCTGCTGGCCGACAAGGTGGCGCTGCTGCGCGGCGGCACGATCACGCACGTCGGCACCCACCACGAACTGCTGGAGGCGGTCCCCGAGTACCGGGAACTGCTGGCCCAGGACGCCGACCTCGACCCCTCGGAAGGAGCGCTGCGATGACCACCCCGACCAAGGCCTGGCGAGGCGTGGCCTCCGAGGAGCAGGACGAACTCGACGAGAAGGTCTCGGTGTTGCTGCGGGAGCGCTCCCGAAAGCTCCTCGGTGACCTGCTGAAACCGCACAAGAAGCAGATCGCGCTGCTGACCGCGATCATCATCGTCTCCAACCTGGCGGGCCTGGCGATCCCGTACCTGGTGAAGGTGGGCATCGACGAGGGCATCCCGCCGATGCTCAAGGGCACCGGGACCGGCACGCTGCTGACCGTGGTCGGTGTGATCCTGGCCGCAGCGGCGACACAGGCGCTCACCCGGCAGGCGTTCCTGAAGCTGTCGGGGCGCATCGGCCAGGACATCCTGCTGGAGCTGCGCCGGCGCGTGTTCGACCACTTCCAGCGGCTGTCGCTGTCCTTCCACGAGAAGTACACATCGGGCCGGGTCATCTCGCGGCTGACCTCCGACATCGAGGCGATCGCCGAACTGCTGCAGTCGGGCTTCGACGGCCTGGTCACGGCCGTGCTGACGATGTTCGGCACGGCGGCGCTGCTGATCGTCCTGGACGTGCACCTCGGCCTGCTCGCGCTGATCCCGCTGCCGCTGCTGCTGCTGTTCACCCGGTGGTTCCGCAGGCAGTCCGCGATCGTCTACCGGCGTACCCGCGAGACGGTCGCGCTGGTCATCGTGCACTTCGTCGAGTCGATGACCGGCATCCGCGCGGTCCAGGCCTTCCGCCGCGAGCACCGCAACCAGGAGATCTTCAAGCAGCTCAACGCCGACTACCGCGACGCCAACGCGCGCAGCATGCAGCTGCTCGCGATCTTCATGCCGGGCATCAAGCTCATCGGCAACGTGACCGTCGCCGGCGTGCTCATGTACGGCGGCTGGCTGGCCCTGCACCAGGAGGTCACGGTCGGCGTGCTGGCGGCGTTCCTGCTCTACCTGCGCCAGTTCTACGAGCCGATGCAGGAGATCAGCCAGTTCTACAACACGCTGCAGTCGGCGGGCGCGGCGCTGGAGAAGCTGTCCGGCGTGCTGGAGGAGCAGCCCGCGGTGCCCGAGCCGCGCAAGCCGGCCCCGCTGGAGAGCGCCAGGGGCAAGGTGCGCTTCGAGGACGTGCGCTTCGCCTACACCGAGGAGATGCCCATCCTGCCGCGGCTGGACCTGACGATCCCGGCCGGGCAGAGCGTGGCGCTGGTCGGGGCGACGGGCGCGGGCAAGACGACGCTGGCCAAGCTGATCTCCCGCTTCTACGACCCGGCCGAGGGGCGCGTGCTGCTCGACGGCGTCGACCTCACGATGCTCGACGAGCCGACGCTGCGCCGCGCGGTGGTCATGGTGACCCAGGAGAACTTCCTGTTCTCCGGCACGGTCGCCGACAACATCCGCTTCGGCCGGCCGGGCGCCTCCGACCACGAGGTACGTGAGGCGGCCAGGGCGATCGGCGCGCACGAGTTCATCAGCGGGCTGCCCGACGGCTACGACACCGAGGTGGGCAAGCGCGGCGGGCGCATGTCCGCCGGTCAGCGGCAACTGGTCGCGTTCGCGCGGGCGTTCCTGGCCGACCCGGCGGTGCTCATCCTGGACGAGGCGACCTCGTCACTGGACGTGCCGAGCGAGCGGCTGGTCCAGCGGGCGTTGCGCACGATCCTGGCCGACCGTACGGCGCTGATCATCGCGCACCGGCTGTCGACCGTGGAGATCGCCGACCGGGTGCTGGTGATGGAGCGCGGCGAGATCGTCGAGGACGGACAGCCCGACGAGCTCATCGCCGCCTCCGGCCGCTTCGCCGGGCTGCACAGAGCCTGGCTGGAGAGCCTCAGCTGACCGTTTCCCGGAGGGGCGCGAGGCCCCTCCGGGATTCCCCTTCGCGGCGGGGCTCCGGGTCTTCGCCAGGATTCAGAGCAGCCGGGGTCGTACCGGGCTCAGCAGGGCCGTCTCGTCGGTGACCACCGGCTGCGCGGCCAGCCGCGCCTCCGGGTGGCGGGCGAGATAGCCCTCGGGGAAGGTCGTGGTCTGCTGCCCGCCGCAGTGGGGGCAGACCGCGGCGCTCGACGGCGGCGGGACGAGCACGCCCGAGCGGACCCACACCTCCCTTTCGTTACCATGGCGGTCGTCGACCGATCGCACGAGGTAGTCCTCTTCCCAGACATGCCAGCATCCCCGGCACTCGAACGGCACGCTCCTGCGCTGTTCTTCCATGAGGTCACCCCCTCCCTTCGAGTGTCCGCCCGGCTTGCGCGTGGCCGCAAGCGGGGTAGAAACATCGGCACGGACCCGGTAACCCCCCACCTGGAGCGGCAGTGGCGCGTCAGATCTTCGTAGGCCGTACGGAAGAGCAGGAGCGCTTCGCCTCGCTGCTGAGCGCGCTGCGCGATCCGGGGGACGGGCCCGACGAGGGCTTCGCCGTTCTCGTGCACGGCCACGGCGGCATGGGCAAGAGCACGCTGGTCAACCGGTACGTGGACATGGCCGCGGCGGCCGGGCTGCGCGGGGTGCTGGTGGACCTCGACGCCGAGCAGGTGCAGGACCTCGACCAGGCGGTGGGCCTGTGGCGGGCCAGCCTGGTGAGCACGCTGGAGCGGATCGCGTTCGAGCTGTGCCCGCCGGGCGAGCGGCGGCAGGGCCGCGCGGCGGGCAAGGAGTTCGAGGACTTCGTCGCCGCCGTGGACGCGCTCGGGGAGAGCGACCAGGACGCGCCGGAGGGCGAGGAGGCCGACTCCGGCGCCCGCGCCTGGACCAAGGGCGCGCTGGAGCTCGGCGGGGAACTGGTCGGCGACGCGCTGTTCGGCGTGCCGCTGCCGACCAGCCCGCTGGACCGGATGGTCGACCGCGGCGCCGACGCGCTGCACCGCCGCAAGCAGCAGAAGGCCGAGCGGCTGGCCAGGGAGCAGGACCGGGTGGCGCGGATGCGCGACCAGGTGGTGTCCGCGTTCGCGGCGGGGCTGCGCGGCCTGACCGGCGGCCGTAAGGGCTCGCCCATCGCGATCTTCCTGGACACGGCGGAACTGCTGCGCCCGGCCGACCACCGGCGGCTGCGCGAGGCGATACGCCTGTCGGGACCCGGCGTCGTCTGGGTGATCGCCATGCGGCTGGAGGAGGAGCTGAGCCCGACCGAGGGCAACGAGGCCTCCCTCTACCAGCGCCACCTGCCCGGCACCCGCTTCCGCCGCATCCTCATGGAGGTCTTCGACATGGGGACGCTCGCCGAGTACCTGGACCGCCGCCTCGGCCCGGCCGCCGACGACCTGCCGGTGGAGCGGATCTGGCGGGCCAGCAGGGGCATCCCGCTGGCGGTGTCGATGCTGTGTCACGAGATCGAGAGCACCGGCGACGTGGAGGACGCGCTGGCCGAGATCGGCGAGAACGGCGAGGTCTCCTTCGTCATCAGGACGCTGGCCGAGCGCTACCTCAAGCACACCCACGACCCGCTTGAGCGCATGCTGCTGTTCGGCATGGCCCTGCACCGCTCGGAGCGCCTGGACGCCTCGCTGCTGTCGGCGCTGTGGGACGTCGGCGAGCCGCTGGCCTTCGCCCGCATCATGAACGAGCTGGTGCGCCGGCACGACTTCATCCTGACCAGGACCCGCCGCCTGCACCAGGCGGTACGCTCCACGTTCCGCTCGTTCCTGCTCGGGCCGCAGGACCGCTACACCGTGCTGGAGGCCAACCGCCGCGCCATCGAGGTGCTGTCCGAACGGCTGGCCGGCCAGGACGGCCTGGACGGCGCCGAGCGCCTGGACGACCGGGCCTGGCGGGAGAACGTCGAGACGCTGCTGTGGCACGCCTTCTGGACCGACAACGTGGACGGCCTGCGGCTGATGGCCAGGCTCTTCCCGATCTGCGTCCTGGATCGCGGCTTCGCCGGCGACCTCCTGCTCACCGCGCGCTTCTTCGAGCCCGTGCTGACCCCCGACCAGCGCGAGCACCTGGACACCATGCAGGACATGCTCAGGCCGGGCTTCACCCCCTACCAGAAGACGCTGGAGCGCACGTTCGCGCTGATGGACAGCGCCCGCTCCGACTACAGCCCGGTCGAGGGCGAGATCCGGGCGGGCCTGCTCGACCTGCTGCGGCTGCGGCACGCCCGCTGGCTGTCGCTCGACACCGGCGCGCGGATCGTGCTGACCGAGCGGGCCGCCGCGCTCCTGGCCGGGTCGTCGCCCGCCGTGCTCGAGCAGGTCGCGCAGGCCGCGATGGAGATCGCCCGCGACCTGGTCGACCCGGCCAACCTGCGCCGCTCGCCGTCGAACGACGCGCTGCGCGCGGCCGAGCTGGCCACCAGGTACGCGCCGGACGCCGCCGACGCCTGGCGCCACCTCGGGCTGACCGCGCTGGCCCTGGGCGAGCAGTCACGGGCCGAGGATGCCTTCGCCACCGCGGTCAGGCTCGCCGCCGACCCGGCGTCGCTGGCGATGGGACTCGGCCACGACATCACCGCCCTCGGCTACCAGGGCCTGGCGCTCGGCTTCTACCGCGAGGCCGCCGAGCTCAAGCCCGGCGACGAGGGGGCCTGGACCCAGCTCGGCCTGGCCCTGCGCCAGTACGGCAGGTACGCCGAGGCCATCCGGGCCTTCGAGGCGGCCAGGAACGACGACGACGAACGCTTCTGGCCCGCGCTGCACATCTGGAACTCCTACCACCTGTCCGGCCCCAGGGTCCTGGAGCTGGAGCACCGGGGGCGGGCCAGGAGCATCCTGGCCGAGCAGCTCGAACACGCGCCGGAGGACCCGAGCTTCCTCGACTGGTCGTGCCTGCTGGCCGAGGCGTCGGAGGAGCACGAGCAGGCGCTGGCCCTGGCCGACCGGTTGACCCGGGTACGCCCCGACAACCCCGACACCCACACCTACCGGGGCAACGCCCTGCTGGCCCTCGGCCGGATGGAGGAGGCGGAGGCGGCGTACCGGATGGTGGTGGAGCTCGATCCCGAGGACTTCAGCGCCTACGGGCGGCTCGGGTCGGTGCTCGCGCAGCTCGACCGGCCGCAGGAGGCGCGGCGGCAGTGGCGGCTCGGGCTGCGCATCCTGCAGGCGGAGGTGGAGCGCAACCCGGGGTCGGGCCCGATGTACGAGTGGCTGGGGGCCCTGTACTCCAACCTCGAAGAGCATGAGGCGGCGGCCCGCGCCTACCAGCGGGTGATCGAGATCGGGCGCACGATGTTCATCGGCAAGCAGCTGGCCGACACCCTGCACGCCCTGGACCGGCCGCAGGAGGCGGAGGCGGCGTACCGGATGGCGATCGAGATGGACGCCGGCAATCCCTATGCCCATGAGGGTCTGGGGTACGTGCTGCGCGACCTCGGCCGGCACGCGGAGGCGGTCGTGGCCTGGAGCACGGCCGTCGAGCTGACCGAGCGGCGGCTGGAGCTTCGGCCGGGCTCTTCGGGGCTGCACTATCTGGCGGGCGTCCTGCACGCGTGCCTGCGCGACGTCGCCGCCTCGGCCAGGTCGCTGGAGGAGGCGGTACGCCTGGATCCGGAGCACGCGGCGGCGCACCTGGAGCTGGGCAACGCCTACTTCGCGCTCGGCGACAACGGGGCGGCCGAGAGCGCCTACCGGGCGGCGATCAGGGTCTCACCCGACTACGCCAGGGCCTACTACCTGCTCGGCGGGCACCTGACGGCGTTGTGCCGGCTGGAGGAGGCGGCTCAGGTCTACCGGCAGGGGCTGCGGGCCGGTCCCGACCATTCCGGGATCACGGCGGGGCTGGCGGTGGTCCACGCCATGTCCGGCGAGGACGCGGCGATCACCGAGGCGGACGCGGCGAACGCCGACCACCTGGACTGCGCCATGGTCGAGCTGATGCGCGGCGCCCCGGACGCGGCCCGCGCCCATCTGGAGCTGGCGCACGCGGCGGAGCGGGACGGCTACCGGGGCTACAGCGTCCGGCTGGGCGTGATGCTGCGCAAGTCCGACCCGGAGCGGGCGGAACGGCTGCTGGTCCAGGCCGCAGAGCCGAACCCGGCGCACACCGGCAGCGAGAAGGACCGCCACGTACGGGCGCTGGCGCTGGCCTGCCTGGGCCGCACCGACGAGGCGGTGCGGGAACTGGAGCCGCTGCGGGGGCGGGATCGGGCGGACGGCTACTTCCGCTGCTTCTGGGATCTGCTGGACGATCCGCCGGTTCCGGGACGCTACCGGCTGCTTTCCCTGCTGGACGATCTGGGGCGCGGGGAGTTCCCCCATGGCTGGCGTACGCGCGGACTCAGCTGAGGACGAAGAAGATCGCCCCGCCCACCACGCAGAGGGTGCCCAGCCAGGCGAACAGCACGTCGAGGCCGGCGTCCAGGGGGACGCCTTCGTGCAGGGCGCGCTGGTGGCTGCGGAAGCGGGCGCCGGTCCTGGCCAGCAGGACGCCGCCGCTCAGGGCGGCCAGGGCGAAGCCGGCCACGGCGGCCGGGGGCAGTCCCGCCCGCAGGGTGAGCCCGGCCGCCGCGAGCCCGCCGGTGGAGAGGGCGACGGCGGTCCGTACCCAGGCCAGGCGGGTGCGTTCGCTCTGCAGCCCGGGGTCCCAGATCTCCTTCGACATGGTCAGATCGCGAGAACGATGAGCACCAGGGCGATGACGGCCACGGCGGCGACGCCGTACCCGAAGACGGCGGCGAGGGCGGGCGGCGGCAGGGGAGACTGGTCGCGCAGCGCGCGCTGGATGTTGCGCCAGCGCGGGTAGGCCATGCCGGCGGCGAGCGCGGCCAGGGCGACGAGCATGATGGCCAGGCTGGTGCGGATCCACGGGACGAAGACGTCTTCCGGCACGGCGGCCATCGCCACGCCGCCCGCGCTCAACGCCAAAGCGGTGCTCAACCACGTCAAAAAGGTACGTTCATTTGCCAGGGTGAATCTGGGGTCGGGCTCCATAGAATCACCATAATTCGTACATACAACCCCTAGAGAAGGCGGGAATCACCATGACCGCACAGGCCATGGCGGCCGTCGCCGGGGAGTTCCTCGACGCCCTGGACGAGGAACAACGGGGGCTCGCGGCGCACGAGTTCGCCGACCCGCTGCGCGTGCAGTGGACGTACGTGCCCGCGTGGCGGCCGGGCGTCCCGCTGCTCGGGCTGGGCAGGAGCGCCCGCAACGCCGCCCACCGCCTGCTGGCCACCGCGCTCGCCCCGCACGCCTTCGCGCAGGCCGTGACGGTGATGGCGCTGGAGGAGGTGCTCGACCTGCGCGAGGATGGCCGGGGCAGGCGCCACAGCGACGACTACCACCTCGCGCTCTTCGGCGCGCCCGGCGCGCCCCGCTGGAGCTGGCGCTTCGAGGGCCACCACGTCTCGGTGACCGCCACGGTCAGCGGGGACGAGGTGGAGGTGGCGCCGCTGTTCCTGGGCGCCAACCCGGCCACGGTCGGCTACGAGGGCGTCGCGGTCACCCGCCCGCTGCCGCTGGAGGAGGAACTCGCGCGGGCGCTGCTCGCCGACCTGCCCGCGACCCACCGCGCGGCGGCCCTCATCGCCGGTACGGCCCCGCCGGACATCCTCACCGGCACCGCCATCGCCACCGACCTCCTGGACCCGCCTGGCGTGCGCGGCGCGGAGCTGGCGGGCTCGGCGGCGGCGCTGCTGGGCAAGCTGGCGTCGGTCTACGTCGACCGCCTGGCGCCCGCGCTACGCGTACCGGTGGAGCCGGGCAAGCTGGCCTTCGCCTGGGCCGGACCGGCCGAGCGCGGCCTGGGCCACTACTACCGCGTCCAGGGCCCCGGCCTGCTCATCGAGTACGACAACACCCAGAACGGCGCCAACCACGCCCACTCGGTACTGCGTCGTCCCGGCGCCGACTTCGGCGCCGCGCTGCTGCCCGCCCACCTGGCCACAGAACACCAGGGGTGATGGCCGCCGCCGCGCCAGGGCCTGACGGGCCAGGCCCCAGCGCCCCGTCAGGCCCACGGCCTGAGGGCCCGCGCGGTTTGAGGGCCCGCGCGGTTTGAGCACCCGCGCGTCTTGAGCACCCGCGGGGTTGAGGGCCCGCGGGGTTTGTGGGCCCGCGGGGTTTGTGGGCCCGCGGCCCAAGGGGTCGCGCGGGCCGGGGCCGCTAGGAGCAGGCCTTGGCGATCTTCTCCAGGTAGGCAGCGGTGTCGGCGGTCACCTTCTGCGCGGAGTCGACGGCGTCGTTGGCGGTCTTGACGTTGATGTTGCCCAGCGACGTGGCCAGACTGTCGGTGGCTTCCTTGAGGGTGGTGTTGGAGGCCTTGTCGGCCACGCCGTTCAGCTTGGTCGCGGCGTCGTCGATGGCCTTGTCCATTGCCTTCGGATCGTTGGTGAACTTGCCGACCTCGGCCACCAGGTCGGCGACGATCTTCGGCGCCTCCAGGCACGCCTGGGCCTTGTCGATGGTGCTGTTGACCTCGCCGCACCCGGCGAGGAAGACGGCAGAGGCGAAAAGGGCTAGGGGCACAAACCGGAGTCGCATACCTGCGACCCTACCCAACGGCTCGCGCCCCCGGCGGCGGCTACAGCTTGGCGTAGCAGGGACCGTCCATGGCGTGGGCCTGGGCGGTGGGGCCGATGAAGAAGTCCTTGACCGTGGTGACACCGGTGGGAGCGGTCTCGTCCAGCTTGTTGACGAGCGTCTGGCGGAAGGTGGCGGTGTTCGGGTCGCCGGAGAAGTTGCCCGCCTCCGGCGGCAGCATGCCCTCGTAGTCCACGGTCGCGAGCGTCTTGACCGCGGCCAGCAGGCCCTTGCGGCTGATGTCGCCCGAGGCCACCATCTTCTCCAGCGCCGCCTTCAGCGGGTAGGACCAGACCCAGCCGGAGGTGTAGCCGTCGTTGGGGGTGACGCCGGTGAGCGCCTCGCGCATGGCCTTGTGGCCGGGCGTGTCGGCGTTGAAGGGCTTGCCGGGCGACGACTGCTCGTACAGGGCCTTGAGCGCGGGCGCGGCGGGCGACTTGAGCAGCGCGGGGTTCCACGTCGGGCCGGTGCCGATGAAGCGGCCCTTGAACCCGGCGGCGGCCGACTGGCCGACGATGGCGGCGGCGTCGGCGGGGCCGGTGGTGAGGATGACCAGGTCGGGCTTGTTCTTGGTGATCTCGGTGATGGCCCGGCCTTGCTCGGTGGCGCCGGGCGGCGTCTCGACGGCGGTGAACGTCAGCCCGTTCTTCTCCGCCGCGACCTTCGCGCCCGCGGCGGCGTCGGCGCCGTAGTCACCGGCCAGGTGGACGGCCATCACGGTCTTGGGCTTGTAGGTCTCCATCGCGTAGTCGACGGAGTTCATGGCCTCGACGCAGTAGTTGGCGCCGCTCTCGACGATCACGTCCTCGAACTCCCACGCCGAGGTCCAGGAGGCCGGGGCGGAGACGACGTTGTTGGCCTTCAGGTCGCCGATGATCGCCGCGGTGGTGGGTGAGCCGAGCGTCTGCGCCAGGCCCAGGACCTTGTCCTTGATCTCGTTGTAGACCTGCCGGTGCACCTCGGGGTTGTACTTGTTGTCGCGCACGTAGGCCTGCACGTCCACCTCGTACTTGCCGCCGATGCCGCCGGCGGTGTTGACGCGCTTCCAGAACGCCTTCTGCGCGTCGGTGATCGGTACGGCCAGCGCCGCGAACGGCCCCTGGGTCAGGTCGGAGATCGTGCCCAGGTAGATGCAGCCCTTGTTCTTGTCGACGGCCAGCGGACACGGTTCCCGGGTGACGCCGGTCGTCACGGCGCCCTTGCTGCCCTCGTCGTCCCCCCGGATGACGCCGCACGCGGACAGAAGGGCCACTATCGCGACGAATGTCACGCCATAGCGCACCTTCATCAGTTTTCCTCTCGTTAGTAGGAGAACGGCCAGGACTTCCAGTAGGTACGCACGCGGATCCAGATGCCGAACAGGCCGCGCGGCTCGAAGACGAGGAACAGGATGATCAGCAGGCCGTAGAGCACGGTCTCGACCTGGAACACGTTGGGCGTGACCGTGGTGTCGGCGCTGACGATCGGCAGCAGTTCCGGCAGCGACCGGGTGATCGGCTGCAGCAGCGAGATGAACAGCGCCCCCGCGATGGCCCCGGACACCGTCGCCACCCCGCCGATGAGCACCATCGCGATGAACTGCACCGACAGCAGCAGGCTGAACGAGCCGGGTTCCACATACCCGGAGATGCTGTAGAACAGCCCCCCGGCGCACCCGGCGTAGAAGGAGGAGATCCCGAAGGCCAGCACCTTGGAGCGGGTCAGCGGCACGCCGATGACCGCGGCGGCGATGTCCCGGTCGCGGATGGCCGAGAAGGCGCGCCCGATCCGCGAGCGGGCGAGGTTGCGGGCGGCCACCGCGAAGACGATCAGCAGCACGAGCATGAGCACGTAGAGCTGCTGCTCCTTGGTGGCGGCGCCGTCCTGGTCGAGGGGCATGCCGAACAGCTGCGGCACCGCCGCCTCCCGGCCCACGCCGGGGCCGCCGGTCAGGTGGTCCCACTCCTTGAAGACGTGCTCGCCGAGAAAGACCAGCCCGAGCGTGACGACGGCCAGGTAGAGCCCGCGCAGCCGGGTGGCAAGCGGCGCGACCAGCACCCCGAACAGCGCGGCGACCAGCCCGGCGGCCGGCAGCCAGATCCAGATCTCGGCCAGCCCGAACCCCAGGTGCTCACCCCCGCGCGGCCCGGAGACCGCCGCCGCCGTGTACGCCCCGATGGCCACGAAGAACGCGTGCCCCAGCGACACCTGCCCGGCGTACCCGGTGACGATGTTGAGCCCGATCGCCCCGATGGCCAGCACGTACGCCCCCGCCAGCACCTCCAGCGACCGGTCGGCCAGCACCACGGACAGCGACAGCGCGAGCAGCACCAGCAGCCCGGTCCAGATCTTCTTGGCCCGGGTGTCGAGCAGCGCCATGTCCTGGGCGTAGGAGGTGTAGAGCAGCGGGCGCCCGCGCGGGCGGCGCGATCGCCCGGCCGGGGCGTCGGGCACCTCCGCCTTGGCGGTGGACCTGGTGTCGGTCATACGCGCTCGACCTCCCGGGTGCCGAACAGCCCGTACGGCCGCACCAGCAGCACGACCAGCATCACCACGTACGGCGTGACCACCGCGAAGTTCTGTCCCAGCCACGGCGCGAACTCGCCCTGGTAGCTCTGGAACAGCGACTCGACCACCCCGATCGTCAGCCCGCCGGCGACCGCGCCGCCGAGCGAGTCGAGGCCGCCGACGATGATGGCCGGCAGCGCCTTGAGCGCGACGATCCAGGTCAGCTGCTCCACGCCCTGGCCGGTGCCGACGAACATGCCGGCGATCGCCGCCAGGAACCCGGCCAGGGCCCACGACAGCGCGAACACCGCCCCGACCGAGACGCCCTGCGCGAGCGCGGTCTCCTGGTCGAAGGCGGCGGCCCGCATGGCCAGGCCGTACCTGGTGTGGCGGAAGAACAGGAACAGCAGCGTGACCAGCACGGCCGTCACGGCCAGCATGGCCAGCCACCGCTGCTGCACGACCAGCGGGCCGAGCGCGACCTGGTTCAGGCCCCACGGGTCGCCCATCTGCCGTACGTCGCGGCCGATGAAGCCGTTGACGACCACACGGACGACCACGTCCACGCCCAGCGTGATGATCGCGACGACGAACACCGGGCGGCCGACCATGGGCCGGATCGCCACCCGCTCGATGCCGAGCGCGACCCCGGCGATGAGCAGCGCGGCCAGCAGGACCGCGAGGTAGAAGCCGGTCACCTCGGTCAGGTAGCTGACCGCCACGGCCCCGGCCAGCATGAGCGCGGGCTGGGCGAAGCTGATGACCCTGGTCGCCTTGTAGATGATCACGAATCCGAGTGCCAGCAACGCGTAGACCGAGCCGTTGCCCAGACCTCTGATGACCGATTCGAGCACTCCTATCACGCGCGGTACATCCCTTCGACCAGCTCCTCGAACAGCTTGGCGATGGCGCCGCGCTTGACCTTCTGCGTGGCGGTCAGTTCGCCGTCCTCGTGGTCGAGCTCCTTGGGCAGGAAGGCGAACTTCTTGACCTGCTCGACCCGGGCGAAGCGCTCGTTGACCCGCAGGACGACGTCCTGGACCAGCGCCCGCGTCTGCGGCCGCTCGGACAGGTCGCGGTAGGTGGTGTAGGCGATGCCGCGCCGGCGCGCCCACTCCCCCACGGTGTCGAGCTCGATGCCGATGAGCGCCACGAGGTAGGGCCGCTGGTCCCCGACGACGACCGCCTCCTTGATGTACGGCGAGGCCTTCAGCGCGTTCTCGATCTCGGAGGGCGCGACGTTCTTGCCGCCGCCGGTGATGATGATGTCCTTCATCCGGTCGGTGATGCGCACGTGGGTGCCGCCGTCCCACTCCCCCACGTCGCCGGTGTGCAGCCAGCCGTCGGCGTCGAGCACGTCGGCGGTGGCGCGCGGGTTGCCCCAGTAGCCGGCGAAGGTGCCCGGGTGCCTGGTCATGATCTCGCCGGTGGCCTCGTCGATCTTCAGCTCGATGCCGGCCTGCGGCTCGCCGACGGTGCCGAGCCTGACCCTGCCGGGCCGGTTGGCGGTGGCGATGGCGGTGTTCTCGCTCATGCCGTACACCTCGTGCATGGCCACGCCGATGCCCATGTAGAACTTGAGCACGTCGGGGGCGATCGGGGCGGCGCCGGAGGCGGCGTAGCGGACGCGGCGCATGCCGAGCCGCTCGCGCAGCGAGCGGTAGCAGAACACCCAGCCCAGCGCGTAGAGCAGGCGGGTGGCGGCGGTGTGGGTGCCGCCGGTGCGCACCAGCGTGTCGCCGGCCCGGTCGGCGACCCGCAGCCAGAGCCTGGTCACGGCCCGTTTGAGCGGCGAGGCGGCGTCGAGCTTGATGTTGACCTGGGCCAGCACCTTCTCCCAGATGCGCGGGACGCCGAACAGGATCGTCGGCTGCACCTCGCGCAGGTTGGCCTGGACGGTCTCGATCGACTCGGCGAAGTTCACCTGGACGCCGGCGCCGGCGTTGAACCAGACGGTGAAGGCGCGCTCGGCGACGTGGCAGAGCGGCAGGTAGGACAGGATGAGGTCGCGTTCCGACGGCGGCGGCGAGGTGAAGCCGCCGTCCTCGACGAGCGTCTTGATGGCGAACTCGATGTTGCCGACGGTGAGCATGACGCCCTTGGGCGGGCCGGTGGTGCCGGAGGTGTAGATGAGGGTGGCCACGTCGCCGGCCGTCGCCTCGTCCATGCGGCGGGCCAGCGCGTCCGGGTGCTCGGCCCGGTGGGCGGCGCCGATGGCCAGCAGGTCGGGCCAGTGGAGCAGGCGCGGGTCGTCGTACCTGCCGCGGATGCCGCGGGGCTCCAGGTAGACGATGCGCTCCAGGTCCTCGACGGCCAGCGCCTTGTCGAGCTGCTCCTGGTCCTCGGCCAGCAGGATGCGGGCGCCGGAGTCGGCCAGCAGGTACGCGACCTCGGCGGGCGGGTTGGTCGGGTAGAGGCCGACGGTGATGCCGCGCACGGCGACCGTGGCCAGGTCGGCGTAGAGCCATTCCGGGCGGTTCTCGGAGTGGACGGCGACCCGGTCGCCCGGCTCGACCCCGAGGGCCAGCAGGGCGTGCGCGACGAGTTCGACCTGGCTCCAGTAGCCGGACCAGGTGATCTCCTGCCAGACGCCGAAGTCCTTGTGCCGCAGGGCGACGACGCCGGGCGTGCGCGCGGCCCGGTCCCGGACCCGGGTGACGATGGTCGGCCTCACGCGGTCCCTCCCAGATACGCCTCGATGACCTTGGGGTCGCGCTGCACCTCGGCGGGCGTGCCGAGGGCCACCTGGCGGCCGAAGTCGAGCACGAGCACCCGGTCGGCCAGGTCCATGACCAGGCCCATGTCGTGGTCGACCAGCACGATCGGGATGCCGAGCTCGTCGCGGATGTCCAGGACGAACCTGGCCATGTCCTCGGTCTCCTCCAGGTTCATGCCGGCGACGGGCTCGTCGAGCAGCAGCAGCCTGGGCTCCATCGCCAGCGCGCGGCCGAGCTCCACCCGCTTCTGGATCCCGTACGGCAGCAGCCGCACCGGATGCCGCCGCCAGGCGGTCAGCTCCAGGAAGTCGATGATGTCCTCGATCCTGGCCCTGGCCTCCAGTTCCTGCCTTCTGGCCCGGCCGAACCATGCGATGGCCGACAGCGTCCCGTACCGGAAGTGGCAGTGGCGGCCGAGCATGAGGTTGTCCAGGACGGTGAGGTTGTGGAAGAGCTCGACGTTCTGGAAGGTGCGGGCCAGGCCCATCGCGGCGATCTCGTCGGGGCGCCGGCCGAGCAGGTCGGTCTCCAGGAAGACGACCTTGCCGCGCTGGGGCCGGTAGACGCCGGACAGGACGTTGAAGATCGAGGTCTTGCCGGCGCCGTTGGGGCCGATCACCGCGAACAGCTCGGTGGGGCCGACCTCGAAGGAGACGCCGTCGATGGCGCGGACGCCGGCGAAGGACAGGCCGACGTCCTCGACGGTCAGGACAGCCATCTCTTCCTCCGTTTGTAGTGCTTGACCTCGCGGAAGGACCTGGCCGCCCCCTCGGCGCCGAGCCCGAGGTAGAACTCCCTGATGTCCTCGTCGGCCAGCAGTTCCGCGGCCGGCTTGTCCATCACGATCTTTCCGGTCTCCATCACGTAGCCGTGGGCGGCGATCGACAGCGCCATGGTGGCGTTCTGCTCGACCAGCAGGACGGTGGTGCCCTGCTTGTTGATCTCGACGATGAGGTCGCGGATCTGGGCGACGAGCGACGGGGCCAGGCCGAGGCTGGGCTCGTCCAGGAGCAGGTACGCCGGTCCCGCCATGAGCGCGCGGCCGACGGCCAGCATCTGCTGCTCGCCGCCGGACAGGTAGCCGGAGACGCTCTTGCGGCGTTCGGCCAGCACGGGGAACAGGCCGTAGACCCGGTCGAGGTGGGATCGCGCCGCGGTGTGGCCGCCGACCTTGAGGTTCTCCTCCACGGTCAGCTCGGCCAGGATGCGGCGGCCCTCCATGACCTGGCTGAGGCCGCGCCGTACGATCTGGGCGGGTTTGAGGTGGTGGATCGGCTGGCCTTCAAGGGTGACCGTTCCTTTGGTGATCTCTCCGTCGTGCACGTCGAGCAGGCCGGACAGCGCGCGCAGCAGGGTCGTCTTGCCCGCTCCGTTGGCGCCCAGGAGCGCCACGATCGAGCCGGGCGGGACGCTCAGGCTGACGCCGCGCAGCACGAGCATCACGTCGTCGTAGACCACCTCGAGGTTGCGGACCTCAAGCACGAGGGCTCCCTTCGCCGCCCCCGATTAGCAAAGAGTCCACTGGACCAAGCGCTCGATCAATAGGTGCGGCCAAATTGGAATGTGCTTCTAGTCCTACGATTTCGCTTATGGCAATCTGCGAACATCTTTCCAACGCCGGCGACCCGCCCGCGCGTACGCCCGAGGGCTGCGAGGAGTGCCTGGCGACCGGTGGTCGCTGGGTGCACCTGAGGCGCTGCCTGTCGTGCGGACATATCGGCTGTTGCGACTCCTCACCGTCCCGGCACGCCAGCAAGCACGCGGGAGGCGACGGCCACCCGGTCATCCAGTCCTTCGAGCCCGGCGAGAGCTGGCGGTGGTGCTACGTCGACAACCAGATGGGCTGAGCGCGCATCTAACCGCTCGTGAACGGGGAACCGCTGCGGCTGGGGGACTACTGGCTGGCCGGCCGGCTGGGAGCCGGCGGCCAGGGCGTCGTCTACGAGGCCTATGACGAGGCGGCCAACCGGGTGGCGGTCAAGGTCCTGCACGCCTACCTGTCGGGGGACTCCGCGCTGCGCAGGAGGTTCCTGCGCGAGGTGCGCGCCGCCCAGCGCGTCGCCTCCTTCTGCACCGCCCGCATCATCGACCACGACCTGACCGGGGAGCGGCCCTACCTCGTCACCGAGTTCGTGGCCGGTCCCAGCCTGCGCCGGGCCGCGCCGTTCGCCGGCGACGCGCTGCACCGGCTGGCGCTCGGCGTGGCCACGGCGCTGGCCGCCATCCACCACGCCGGAGTGGTCCACCGCGACCTCAAGCCGGAGAACGTCCTGCTCGGCCCGGACGGCCCGCGCGTCATCGACTTCGGCATCGCCCGCGCCGCGGGCCTGTCGATGACCTCGACCGGCGAGCTGACCGGCACGCCCATGTACATGGCGCCCGAGGTCTTCTCCGGCGGCCGGGCCGAGCCCGCCGCCGATGTCTTCGCCTGGGGCGCGCTGGTCTACTTCGCCGCCACCGGCCGGGACGCCTTCACCGCGCCGACGACGGTCGCCGTCATCAACCGGCTGCTCAACGACGAGCCCGACCTGTCGCCCGTGCCCGCGCCGCTGCGCCCGCACGTGGCCGCCGCGCTGGCCAAGGACCCCGAGCTGCGGCCGGGCGCGCACGACCTGCTCACCGCGCTGCTCGGCGCCTCCATGGCCGGGGAGCCGCTCATGGCCTCCGGCGCGCGGGAGGCGGCCGGGGTTCGCCCGCCCGAGGAACTGGCCGGCGAGCCCGCGCTCGGCCTGGTCGCCGAGCAGGTCTACGCCGCGCTGCCGCCCGCCGAACGCGAGCTGGCCCGGCAGGTGCTGCTGCGCCTGGTCGACGTGCGCGAGGGCGAGGAGAGCCCGCGCTCCGCCACGCTCGGCGAACTGCTCGACGGCCGCCCCGCCGCCGAACCCGTGCTGGCCGAGCTCGAACGCGCCCGGCTGATCGAGCGCGGCCCCGACACCGTCTCCCTGGGCCGGCCCGCGCTGCTGCGCGCCTGGCCACGCCTGCACGAGTGGGTGGCCGGCGACCGCGCGGCCCTGGCCCGCCACCGCAGGCTCGGCGAGGCCGCCCGCCGCTGGTCCGCGCACGGCCGCCGCGACGAAGACCTGCTGCGGGGTACGGCCCTGCGCGAGGTCGTCGACCGTCCCGTGCCCGGCCACCTGACGCTGAACGCCACCGAGCGGGCCTTCGTCGAGGCGAGCCGGAGCCACGACCGGGGCGGGGCCAGACGGCGGCGCCTGGTCACCGCCGGCGTGGCCGTCCTGACGATCACCGCGCTCGTGGCCGGCATCCTGGCCTGGCAGCAGACGCGGCTCAGCCAGGCCAGCGGGAAGCAGCTCGCCGACCAGCGGGCCGAGGAGCGGGCCAGGCTGGTGGCGCTGCAGGCCGACGGGCTGCGCCGGACCGATCCGGCCAAGGCGATGGCGTTGAGCGCGGCCGCGTACCGGATCGCGCCCGTGCCGGAGGCGAAGGCGGCGGTGCTGAGCTCGCTCGCCCAGCCCGAGACGCACACCTTCAAGGATCCTTTGCTCACCAACACCGGACGGACGCTCAGCCGCGACGGCTCGCTGCTGGTGAGCGCCGGGGACGACCGGGTGCGCGTCTACGACGTGCGCAGCGGCGCGGTGAAGCGGGAGTTCGGCGGCGTCGGGGCCGGGCCGTTCCGCGCGGCGCTGTCGCCGGACGGGGACACGCTCGCGCTCGGCGCCGCCGGCAAGATCCGGCTGTGGAGCCTGCGCACCGGCAGGCTCGTGGCGCAGGACCGCTCGAAGGACGTGCTCGGCACCGGCGCCAACATCCCCGGATCGCTGCGCTTCAGCCCGGCGGGCGGCTACCTGGAGGTCACCGCCAACCAGGGCGGGCCGTTCATCGGGCTGTGGAGCAGGGCGGAGGGCACGTTCGCCCGGTACGGGGCCGGTGACCAGGAGGTGGGTCCCGGCGACCGGTTCACCGTCATGGACACCGGCGAGGAGGAGGGCGGCAGCGCGGTGCGCGGGCTGCCCTCGGGCCCGGCCAGGAACCTGCCCCGCCGGCTGCCCGGCACGGTGGCCGGCATCACCCCGGACGGCGCCGGCGCCGCGGTCTCGGAGGAGGACAACCTGGCGTTGATCAGGCTCGCCGACGGCAAGCGCGTGCGGGACTTCCCCGGCGAGGCGCAGACCGCCGACTTCTCCGCCGACGGGGCGTACATGGTGACGCTCAGCCACCTCAGCGACTACGGCGTCGTGGTGACCGAGCCCTCGGTCGTCACGCTCTGGCGGGTACGCGACCGGGCCAGGCTGATGCGGTTCACCACGACCGCGCCGCTCACCCAGCGGCCCGCGCTCAGCGCCGACAACAAGCGGCTCACCCTGCTCGACGACGGCGGCCAGGCCACCGTCTACGACCTGGCCCAGTACACCGGCGGAGGGCGCACGTTGCCCGCCGGGACCACCCGGCTGCGCATGACCGCCGACGGGAGCACCGCCTACGGGCTGGTCGGCTCCGAGGCGCGTGCGTGGACGCTGCCGTCGTTCACGCCCGCCCGCCCGGCGATCAAGGCCTTCGGCAAGCTCGAGTTCGGCCTCGAACCCGACCTCGCCCTCAGCCCCGACGGCCGCACCCTGCTCACCGCCGTCCCCAACGACCAGACCACGCCGATCCAGGTGTGGGACACCGCGACCGGCCGCCGCACCGGGATCATCGAACGGCCTCAGCGGGGCGTGGCCGACAACATGGGGCGGATGGTGTTCAGCCCCGACGGGCGGTGGGTGGCGATCGGGTTCATCTGGTCCAGCGACTACCCCGGAACCGGGCACGTGGCGCTCGTGGACGTGCCCGGCCGCCGGATCGCCAAGGTCTTCGGGCCGGTCTCCTCCCAGGACCTGTCGTTCAGCGCCGACGGGCGCCACCTGCTGGCCGGGGACTCGGTGCGGGTCGACGTGATCGACCTGGCCGCGATGACGGTCCTGCCCAGGACGTCGGGGCCCGGCACCGTCGCCAGGCTGTGGATGGTGCTCGACCGCTCCGGCGGACGCGGGGCCTCGCCGTACGGCGGGAGCGGGGTGGCACTGTGGGACGCGGCCACCTGGAAGCCGACGGGACAGGTCTTCCAGGTGGAGGGAACGGTGCGCGGGGCCGCCTTCTCCCCCGACGGCAGGACGCTGGTGCTCGCGCACGACGAGCAGGTGACCGTCTTCGACCTGGACACCGGCCACCGGCTCGGCGCGGCCCGCACCGTGGCCGCCACCCGGGCCGAGATGGACGGTCTGGAGGCGGCGCCGCGCCTGGCCTTCCTGCCCGGCGGCGACCTGCGGGTGCTCGGCTACGACGGCACGCTGCGCGACCTGCCCATCAGCGCGGAGCGGGCGCTGCCCCAGGTGTGCGCGCGGATGGAGCGGCCGCTGTCGCGCGCGGACTGGCGCGCGTACGTCGGCGACGACCTCCCCTTCAGGGACCCCTGCGCCTAGCGCTCCAGGATCGCCTCCTCGAAGTCCAGCTCCGCCATCATGCGGCGCATCACCTCGTCGTCGATGCGCCGCTCGTTGCGCAGCCTGACGAACACCTCGCGCTCGGCCACCAGCATGTCGCCGCGCAGCCGCCGGTACAGGGCGCTCGGCGTCTCCGAGCCGCCCTGGGCGGTGCCGCCGCCGAGCCGTTCCCACGCCGACATGGCCCGGCGCTCGGTCTTCTGGCGGAGCTGGCCGACCACGTCCTGGGTGATCTCGTCCATCTCGTCGTCCGGCGGGAGCTGCCTGTTCAGGGCGTCGAGGCCGGCCTGGATGGCGGCCTGCTTGGCGGCTGCCTCGCCGAGGTTGTCCTCGTAGACCTCGTTCTCGCTGGTCACCCTGAGGCGGCGGATCAGCGTGGGGAAGGTCAGGCCCTGCACCAGCAGGGTCCCGATGACCGTGGTGAACGTCAGGAAGATCATCAGATCCGCGCCCTCGAACCCCTCCGGGATGGCGAAGGCGGCGGCCAGCGAGACCACGCCCCGCATGCCCGCCCATCCCACGATCACCACGTTCGGCCAGGGTGGCCGGGACTTCTGCAGGTAGGAGGTGGGGACGACCCACACGAAGCGGGCCACCACGGCCGCCGCGAACACCGCCAGCGCGTACCCGGCCAGCTGCCAGCCGGTGTACTCCTTCGGGATCACGTACGTGAGCTGCAGCCCGATGAGCGCGAAGACGATGGTCTCCAGGAAGAAGTCCACCATCTTCCACACGCCGGAGGCGACCAGCCGGGTGCCGAACCCCTGCCGGTGCATCCGGGCCCCCAGATAGAGGCCGACGATCACCACCGAGATCACCCCGGAGGCGTGCACCAGCTCGGCGGCCAGGTAGGCGCCGAACGGGATCATCAGCATGATCGTGTTCTCGACCAGCGCGTCCTTCAGCCGGGGCAGCAGCCATCCGAACACCAGCGCCAGCGCCACGCCGATGACCACGCCCACCACCGACGCGTACAGGAACTGCCCGACGGCGCCGGTCAGCTGGAAGACCGTGCCGGTGGCCGCGCCGATCGCCACCCGGTAGGCGGTCAGCGCGGTGGCGTCGTTGAACAGGCTCTCGCCGATGAGGATCGTCAGCGTACGGCGCGGCAGCCCCAGCCGGCGCGCCACGGCGACGGCGGCGACCGCGTCCGGCGGCGCGATGATGGCGCCCAGGGCGAAGGCGGCGGCCATCGGCAGCGCCGGGACCAGGAGGTGAACGACGTACCCGACCACGACCATGGTGAACAGCACCAGCCCGACCGACAGCAGCGCGACCGGCCTGGTCACCTCGCGCAGCCGCAGGTAGGAGCTGTCGAGCGCGGCCGAGTAGAGCAGCGGCGGCAGGAAGACCAGCAGCACGACCTCGGAGTCGAGCGGCACCGGCGGCACCAGCGGCGAGGCGATCAGCCCGGCCAGCACCAGCAGCAGCGGCGCCGGCCAGCCTCTGCGCCTGGCGACGGCGGCCACCAGGAGCGCGCCCGCGGCGACGAGCAGCAGGCGCAGGGCCATCTCCGGGTTCACGGCAGCCTCCTCGGAACGGGCGGTGACACGCTGTGTCACATGGCATGATGCCCGATCAGGAGGCTGTCATCGATCTCCGCGGCTCACCACTCGCGACGGTCGCCCCGGTCGTCGTACTGCTGCTCGGGCCGCAACCGCTCGCCCGTGGAGAACATCGGGTCGCCGACGTAGGGCCGGGTGATGTCGGGGTCGGGGTGATGCGGCGGCACCGGGTTGCTCAGGGCCAGCAACGGGTCCACGGGGTTGGCGGCCGGGGCCTGGTAGGGCTGGTGGTCGCCCGAGTGGTAGTCCTGCTGGGCGCGCCGGCCGGCGCCGGGGATGCCGTGCATGGGCGTGCCGAGCCCGGCCGTGCCCTGGCCGCGTTCACGCTGGTGCTGCGGCTGCTGCTGGTAGGCGGCGGGCGCCGCGTGCTGGCCGGTCGCGTACGGGTCCGGCTGCGGGGTGTACTGCTGGTTCGTCTGGTAGTGGCCGCCCTGCTGCTGGTGGTACGGCTCGGCCGCCTGCGAGGGGAAGCCCAGCGGGTCGGTGGACAGCGGGGCCTGCCGGTGGCGGGACTCGGTGGCGGGCAGCTGGTAGAACGGGTCGGCCTGGGCGGCGGGCTCGGCGTACTGCGGGCCGGTGAAGGGCTGCTTGACCGGCTGGGTCTGGTCGGGGTGGTAGCCGGACCGGTCGCCGTAGTGCTGCTGGTCGCCGTAGGCGGGCGTGTCGTTGTACAGCGGCGTGTCGTTGTAGGCGGGCTGCTGCTCGGTGTAGGGCTGTTGCTCGCCGTAGTGCTGCTGATCGGCGTACGACGGCTGGTCGCCGTAGGCGGGGCGCTGCTCGCCGTACCCCGGGATGGGCATCTCGCGCGGTGGGGTGGTGTCGTAGGAGGCCACCAGCTTGTCCGGCGGCGCGGGAGCTCCCCTTGCCACCAGGACGTCGTTGGGCGACAGCGCCGCGGTCGGGCGCTCGTCGGCCTGGGCCTGGGAGTAGTGCGGTGGCTGCGGGAGCCCGCTCTCCGGCGGGCGGTGGTACTGCCCGGTGCCGGGGATCACCTCGGGGTCGTGCGCGGGCACGGCGGGCTGCTCGCCCGTCGCCTCCGCGAAGCCCTCGTCGAGGGTGTCGAGCAGGCGCCCGACGTCGTCCATGGGCATGCGGAAGGAGGCCGTGCACATCTCCCCACGCCATAGGCTGAGAACGAGCGTTCCCTCGTGCCAGGTGACCCGGAGACACCGCTCCTGACCTCGCGCATCGAAGAACACCTCGCCGAACGACGGCAACGGGACAACTTCCGACATGGCAGACATACTGCTTTAACCAGCCTTTATTCGTCCACTCAACCCCGGAAAACCCTACTGAACCGGCCGACCCAAACCCACCGCAACCCCCTCTGATCACGATAGGAAGATCTTTCTTGACCGGTTGGGATTCCGACCGCAAGTGTGCCATGCGAGATGCCCGACCGGTTCGGTAACGCCGGGATGCGTCCACTCGATCACTCCCCGACTACCCCGGAAATGCCGGTAGCTTTGTGGGGTGCCGGACTCCCATCTGCCCCCAGTCGAAGAGCTTCTCAGCGCCGCCGTCACCGCTCTCGGAGGGAGCGAGCGGGCCGGTCAGATCGAGATGGTGCGGGCGGTCCAGCGGGCCATCGACACCGAGGAGCACGTGGCCGTCCAGGCGGGCACCGGCACCGGCAAGTCGCTGGCCTACCTCGTGCCCTCGATCCGCCACGCCATGGGCACCGACTCCCCCGTCGTCGTCTCCACCGCCACCATCGCGCTGCAGCGCCAGCTCGTCGACCGCGACCTGCCCCGGCTGGCCGAGACGCTGGCCAAGGAGCTGCCCCACGAGCCGTCGTTCGCGATACTCAAGGGCCGGCGCAACTACCTGTGCCGCTACAAGGCCACCGCCGGCTGGCCGGAGGAGGACGAGCAGGACCAGCTCTTCGACCCGCGCGAGGTCAGCGCCACCGGCCGGATGGTCCAGCGCATCCAGGAATGGGCGGAGGAGACCGAGACCGGCGACCGCGACGAGCTCGTGCCCGGCGTCAGCGAGCAGGCCTGGCGGCAGTTCTCGGTGAGCGCCCAGGAGTGCCTGGGCGCCCAGCGCTGCCCGAGCGGCGCCGAGTGCTTCGCCGAGATGGCCAGGGCCCGCGCCGGCGAGGTCGACGTCGTGGTCACCAACCACGCGCTGCTGGCCATCGACGCCATGGGCGAGATCCCGGTGCTGCCCGAGCACGAGGTCGTCGTCGTGGACGAGGCCCACGAACTGGTCGACCGGGTCACCTCCGTGGTCACCTCCGAGCTGTCGGAGGCGTCGGTCTCGCTGGCGGTGCGCCGCGTGGCCCGCCTGATCGACCAGCCGGTCTCCGACCAGCTCATGGAGGCGGGCGAGGATCTCAAGGCGCTGCTGGCCGCGGCGCCCGCCGGCCGTATCGACGAACTGCCCGAGGTGCTCGGCCTGACGCTCGCGCTCGTGCGCGACTCGGCCGCACGGTGCGTGACCGCGATGGGCCCGCGCGGCGCCGACAAGGACGACCCGGAGCGCGCCGGGCAGCGCAAGGCCGCGTTCAACGCGCTCGACGAGGTCCACGACACCGCCGTACGCATGCTGGAGGCCTACGGCCACGCCGGCGAGGAGGACCGCGCCGAGGTCGTCTGGCTGGAGGACGGCAACGACCGCCGCCCGCCCGTCCTGCGCGTCGCGCCGCTCAACGTCGGCGGCATGCTGCGCGACAAGCTCTTCGGCGAGCGCACGGTCGTGCTCACCTCCGCCACGCTCGCGCTCGGCGGCACGTTCGACGGCATGGCGCGGCAGTGGGGCCTGACCGACGACAAGGGCTGGAACGGCCTGGACGTCGGCTCCCCCTTCGACCACCCGCGCGCCGGAATCCTCTACGTCGCCAAGCACCTGCCGCAGCCCGGCCGCGACGGCCTGCCGCAGCAGTACCTCGACGAGATCACCGAGCTGATCGAGGCGGCCGGCGGGCGCACGCTGGGCCTGTTCTCCTCTATGCGCGCCGCCAAGGCCGCCACCGAGGCGCTCAGGGAGCGGCTGGACGTGCCGCTGCTGTGCCAGGGGGACGACTCGACGATGCTGCTGGTGAAGCAGTTCGCGGAGTCCGAGCCGACCTGCCTGTTCGGGACCCTGTCGCTGTGGCAGGGCGTCGACGTGCCCGGCCCTTCGCTGCGGCTGGTCATCATCGACCGCGTGCCGTTCCCGCGGCCTGACGACCCGCTGACCTCGGCCCGCCAGCGCCACGTGCAGGCGCGCGGCGGCAACGGCTTCATGACGGTGGCGGCCACGCACGCGGCCCTGCTGCTCGCGCAGGGCACGGGGCGGCTGCTGCGCTCCATGGACGACAAGGGCGTGGTGGCGGTCCTCGACCCACGCCTGGCCACCGCCCGCTACAGCGGCTTCCTCCTCGGCTCGCTTCCCCCGTTCTGGCGCACCACCGACCCGGCCGTCCCCCGTGCCGCCCTCAAGCGCCTCTCCGGCGCGTAGCTCTCTTCCCGCGGTCGCGCGCCTTAGGGCTCTGTGATCCGTTACGGCGAGCCGCCCCACCCGCCACCCGCCGACGTGCGCGGGCGCCGATCGGGGGGATCGCTTCTCACGTCGGACGGGCCGACCACCGTCACGGCGCCCTCCTGGCCCGCGCCAGGGCACCCCACGCTCCTGGCCCGCGCCAGGGCACCAAAGACACGCGCCGCAGCGTTACGCGCACAGACGAGGCGCATCGTGCCAGGTCCCGAAAGGCGGCCAGGCGCGTGTCAACGGGCGCCGTTGCGGTGGGGACCACGTCCGACGTGAGAAGCGATCCCCCCGATCGGCGCCCGCGCGGGTCGGCGGGTGGCGTGGGAGCGGCTCGCCGTAACGGATGAAAGCCCTGAAACGGATGGAAGCCCTGAAGTGGAAGAGAGGGTGTGGTGGCGGGGTCCGCCCCGACTCCGCCACCACGTTCCCTCGGTCAGCACGGGTCGAGTCAGGCACGTCGCCGTGCTCTGCCCCTCCGGTCCCGACGGGAAGTGAGCCTAGGAGACGGCGCTTTTGATTGGCTTTTTCGCCCTACGACCAGGGGGTCAGGTCGGGGCGTTTCGGGAGGACGCCATCGCCTGAGCTGGTTCCGCGCAGGCGGCGGGTGACCCAGGGCATCAGGTGCTCCCTGAGCCACTGGGCGTCCTCGCGCCGCTTGGCACGGGGGTCCAGGGCGCGCTCCGGCCACTCCTTCTGCCACGACTCGTCGAACGGCACCCCGAGCACGTCCAGGACCCGGGCGGCGACCAGGCGGTGGCCGTCCTCGTTCATGTGGAGGCGGTCGGCGCTCCATGCCCGCCAGTCGCGCAGCCCCTGCATGGACCACTGGTCGACCAGGCGGCAGCCGTACAGGTCGGAGATGGAGCGTATGTGCAGGTAGAAGACGGCGAACTTGCCGCGCATGTGGCGCATCAGCGGGGTGTCGCGCGGGTCGACGCCGGTGAACAGCAGGACGTCGGCGCCGGCGGCGCGCAGGGTGCGGGCGGCGGCGGCGAGCTTCTTGGCCATCGTGTCGGGGTCGCTGCCGGGGCGCAGCAGGTCGTTGCCGCCCGCGCACAGGCTCACCAGGTCGGGGGCCATCTCGGCGGCGACCGGGACCTGCTCGGCGACGATCTGGTCGATCAGCCTGCCGCGGACGGCGAGGTTGGCGTACCGGAAGGCGGGGTTGTCCACGGCGAGGCGCTCGGCCACCCGGTCGGCCCAGCCGCGGTAGTGGCCGTTGGCGCCGGGGTCGTTCAGGCCTTCGGTGAAGCTGTCGCCGAGCGCGACGAAAGAGCCGTAGTGCCGCATTACTTGCTTGCCATCTCCATGATCGCGTGCAGGGCGAGGACGTAGGAGCGTAGCCCGAACCCGGCGATCGTGCCGGTCGCCACACCGGCCACCACCGAGTTGTGGCGGAACTCCTCCCGCGCCGCGGGATTGGAGATGTGCACCTCGACCAGCGGCGCGGTGCGCTGGGCGATCGCGTCGCGCAGACCGTAGGAGTAGTGGGTGAACGCGGCCGGGTTGAGCACCACCGGGATCTTGCCGTCGGCGGCCTCGTGGATCCAGCCGATCATCGTGGCCTCGTCGTCGGTCTGGCGTACCTCGACCTCGACGCCGAGCTCGCGGCCGGTGGCCCGGCACAGCTCGGTCAGGTCGGCGAAGGTCTCGGCGCCGTAGACGTCGGGCTCGCGGGTGCCGAGGCGGCGCAGGTTGGGGCCGTTGAGCACGTAGATCATCGTGCGATCTCCTTGTACGCCGCCGCCAGCAGTTCCTCGGCAGGATCCTCCAGGCGGCCCGGCTTGGCCAGGCCGTCCAGGACGACGAAGCGCTGCTTGGCGCCGCGGTTCTTCTTGTCCATGCGCATGTGCTCGCGCAGCTCCGGCCAGGCGTCGGCGCGGTAGGAGGTCGGCAGGCCCACCGAGGTGAGGATGCTCCTGGTCCGCTCGACGAGGTCGGCCCGGCCCGACAGCCGCGACAGCTCGGCGGCGTACGTCATGCCGATGGCCACGGCCTCGCCGTGCCGCATGAGGTAGTGCTCGTGCCGCTCGATGGCGTGGGCCAGCGTGTGGCCGTAGTTGAGGATCTCGCGCAGGCCCGCCTCGCGCAGGTCGGCGCCGACGACGTCAGCCTTGACCTGGATCTTGCGCTCGATGAGCTCGCGGGTGTGCTCGCCCTCGGGCCGCGTGGCCGCGTCGGGGTCGTCCTCGATCAGCATGAGGATCGTCGGGTCGGCGATGAACCCGCCCTTGATGACCTCGGCCAGGCCGGCCACGTAGTCGGCGCGGGGCATCGACGGCAGCGTCGCCAGGTCGCACAGCACGCCGGCGGGCGGCAGGAAGGTGCCGACGAGGTTCTTGCCCTCGGGGGTGTCGATGCCGTTCTTGCCGCCGACCGCGGCGTCGACCATGGCCAGCAGCGTCGTCGGCACGAGCACGACCTTGATGCCGCGCAGCCACGTGCCCGCGACGAACCCGGCCAGGTCGGTGGTCGCGCCGCCGCCCACGCCGACGACCGCGTCGGAGCGGGTGACGCCGTAGCGGCCGAGCGCCGACCACAGCCCGGCGGCCACCTCGACGCTCTTGGCCCTCTCGCCGTCGGGCACCGGCAGCTCGACCACGTCGTAGCCGGCGTCGGTCAGCGCCTCGCAGACCGGACGGGAGATCTCGGGCAGCGTCGAGGGGTGCACGACCGCGACCGTGCGCACGCCCTCGCCCAGCAGGCCGGGCAGCTCGCCCAGCACGCCGGTGCCGATGACGACGTCGTACGGGCTGTCGCCCTTGACGGTGATCCTTCCGACGCTCATGCCCCGAGCCCCTTCGCGATCTCCTCGACGAGCTCGGCGGGCTCGCGCCCGTCGGTGGCGACCGTGAGGACGGCCAGCCGCTCGTAGATCGGGCGCCGGGCCTCCATGAGCTTCTTCAGCTGGCTGCGCGGGTTGAGCACCAGCAGCGGCCTGGCCGAGGCGAGCCCGACCCGCTGGACCGCGTCGGTCAGCCCCACCTGGAGGTAGACGACCAGGTGGCCGGCGAGCAGCTCCTGGGTGTCCTCGCGCAGGATGGCGCCGCCGCCCAGCGCCAGCACGCCGTCGTGCTCGGCCAGCGCCTCGCGTACGGCCTCGAACTCCAGCTCGCGGAAGCGCTCCTCGCCGTCCTCGATGAAGATGTCGCTGACCGGCTTGCCGGCGACCGCCTCGACGTCGGCGTCGGTGTCGCGGTAGGCGACCCCGAGCTTGTCGGCCAGCATCCGGCCGAGAGTGGACTTCCCGGACCCGGGCGGCCCGATGAGTACGGCGCGGCTCATTTGATCACCATCGACGACAGGTATCCGGACAGGTTGCGGGCGACCTCCTCGACGGAGTCGCCGCCGAACTTCTCGAGCGCCGCGTCGGCCAGCACCAGCGCGACCATGGCCTCGGCCACGATGCCGGCGGCCGGGACCGCGCAGACGTCGGAGCGCTCGTGGTGGGCCTTGGCCGCCTCGCCGGTCAGGACGTCGATGGTGGCCAGCGCCCTCGGGACGGTGGAGATCGGCTTCATCGCGGCGCTGACCCGCAGGATCTCGCCGTTGGACATGCCGCCCTCCACGCCGCCCGCGCGGTTGGTGATGCGCTTGACGCCGTCTTCGGTGGTGTACTCGATCTCGTCGTGGGCGCGGGATCCCGGACGGCGGGCGGTCTCGAAGCCGTCGCCGACCGCGACACCCTTGATGGCCTGGATGCCCATGAGCGCCCCGGCCAGGCGGGAGTCGAGGCGGCGGTCCCAGTGGGTGTAACTGCCCAGGCCGGGCGGCAGGCCGTACGCGAGAACCTCGACGACGCCGCCGAGCGTGTCGCCGTCCTTGTGCGCCTGGTCGATGACGGCGACCATCGCGGCGCTGCCCTCGGTGTCGGAGCAGCGGACCGGGTCGTCGTCGATGCGCTGGAGGTCGCCGGGGCCGGGCAGGATCTCGGCCGGGGTGCGCGCGCCGCCGATCTCGGTGACATGGCTGACGATGTCGACGCCGAGCGCCTGCTTGAGGAAGCGCCTGGCGACCTCGCCGAGCGCGACCCGGGCGGCGGTCTCGCGGGCGCTGGCCCGGTCGAGGACGTTGCGGGCGTCGTCGAAGCCGTACTTCTGCATGCCGGCCAGGTCGGCGTGGCCGGGGCGGGGGCGCGAGCGGGGCGCGTTGCGCGCCATGCCCTCCAGCTCGGCCGGGTCGACCGGGTCGGCCGCCATGACCTTCTCCCACTTGGGCCACTCGGTGTTGCCGACGCGGATGGCGACGGGGCTGCCCATGGTGCGGCCGTGGCGTACGCCGCCGGCGATCGTCACCTCGTCCTGCTCGAACTTCATCCGGGCGCCGCGCCCATAGCCGAGACGGCGGCGGCGCAGCGCCTCGTCGATGGCGGCCGTGGTCACCTCGACCCCGGCCGGCAGGCCCTCCAGGATGGCAACGAGTTCGGGGCCGTGGGACTCTCCGGCGGTCAACCAGCGCAACATGCCCCCAAGTCTTCCATGCGTGGCAGTGTGCTGATGTCGGTGTTCAGTTGCCGAGACAGAGCGCGCCGAGCGCCCCGAGCAGCATGAACGGCCCGAACGGGAACTGGGTGTCGCGCCCGCCCCGTTTGGTGGCCAGCAGCCAGACCGCGTAGAGGGCACCGAGGAGCTGCCCGCCGAGCGCCGCGGCCACCCACTGCTCCCAGCCGAGCGCGCCCGCCGCCATGCCGATCAGCCCGGCCAGCTTGACGTCGCCGAGGCCCATGGCGGTCGGTCTGACGAACCACAGCACGCCGTACAGGAAGGCCAGCGCGACCCCGCCCAGCAGGGCCCGCGCCACCTCGCCGGTGGGTACCAGCGTGAGCGCCAGCAGCGGATAGGCGGGCAGCGTGAGCACGTCGGGCAGCCGCGAGGTACGCCAGTCGACGACCGCCAGCGCGATCCCGACGAGCACGAAGAAGAGGTACGGCAGGCCCGCCCGCCAGACCACCAGCGCGCAGATCGCGGCACCGGCCAGCTCGTACCAGGGCGGGAACCGGTACCGCGGCCACCGCGCCAGCGCCCGCCTGGCCTCGGCCCGCGTGTCGGCCGGCTCGGCCTCGAACCCATCGGCCATCGCCCGCACGTACCCGCCCCAGAGCAGCCCGGCGAGCGCACTCGCCGCGATGAGGAGGCCGCCCACCCCTGGAGCGTAACCACGCGGCCCCGCCCCGCACAGGCGAAAGAACCAGTCCGTACGCACGCGCGAAGGGTCAACCGCCCGCACACCGCAGAGCCACCCTTGGCACCCGCGACAAGCTCAACACGCGGCGACCATCCACCGGCCCCCGAGCGGGGCCATGCGGCTAGTTGCGGCGCCAGGGCCAGCGCAGGCCGCGCTTGGCCGGTTCGAGGCGGGCGACGGTGACACCCTCGGCGGTGTCGCCGGTGGCGATCGCGGCCAGCGCCGCCAGCACCTCGCCCTCGATGACGAAGGACACGGGCCCGGCCACGTCCACCACCACGGCGGCGGCCTTCTCCGCGGCGGCCGCCCGGCACACGTCGAGGGTGCTCACCTGGATCGGCCGCGCGTCGGCCCGCCACAGGGCCAGGGACCGCGCCGAGGTGAAGGCGAGCACCGCCTCCCGCCCGTCCTGGCCGACGAGCTTGGGCAGGGCCATCTCGCTCTCCTTCTCCTGCCTGAGCCCGTGCTCGCCGACCTCGGAGGAGGTCAGCAGCGCCACCACGGGCACCAGCAGCCGCGCCCCGCTCAGCGCCGACAGCACCTGGGCGGCGTCGGCCTCGCCCGCCGCGTAGGCGGACAGCGCGGCGGCGACGGCGGCGTCGGCGCTGCCGTCGTCATCGGGTATGAGGGGCTGCGGAATGCTCGGCACAACCCACGAGGTTACGCCCTGGTGTGCCCTGCCGCCGCAGGGCACAGGCAGGGCGCGGCGGGTTATGCCAGGGCGGGCTTGAGCAGGGTCAGCACCCCGGCGTCGGCGTCGAGGCGGGCGGGCACGCCGACGGGGTAGGTCTGCATGGGCACGTTGTGGCCGATGTCCGCCCCGGCCAGCACCGGCACGCCCAGGTCGCCGAAGCGGTCGGCGAGCAGCCGTTCCACGTCACCCGGGTCGCCGCACTCGGTGAACGTGCCGAGCAGGATCCCGGCCACCCCGTCGGTGTAGGTGGAACGGCGTAGCTGGGTGAAGATGCGGTCGAGGCGGAAGGTGTACTCGTCCACGTCCTCCAGGAACAGGATGGCGCCCTTGGCCGGCAGCGACGTGTCGGTGCCGACGCCGGCGGCCAGCAGGCTCGCGTTGCCACCGACGGTGACGCCTTCCGCCACACCGGGCACGACGGCGCGCGCGCCGGCGAACCTCAGCTCCGTGACGGGCGTGGTGATCATGGCCATGAGCTTGTCGAAGGCGTAGGAGCCCGCGCCCTCGTGGAAGGCGTCGCAGGCCACCATCGGCCCGAAGAAGCTGCCCCACCCGAGCTTGACGGCCACCGCCTCAAGCAGCGCGGTCACGTCGGAGTAGCCCGCCACGACCTTGGGCGCCGCCGGGTCGATCCGCGACCAGTCGACGAGCTCCAGCGTGCGCTGGGCGCCGTAGCCGCCACCCGCCATGAGCACTCCGGCGTACGCGGGGTCGGCCAGCGCCCTGGTGAGGTCGGCGGCGCGCAGGGCGTCGTCACCGGCGAGGTAGTCGAAGCCGGTCCCGGCGGCCCGCGCGGAGTCGAAGACCTCGGGCTCCAGCCCGAACGCCTTGAGCGCCGCGACGCCTCCTGCCAGCTTGGTCTGGTTGCACGGGCTGGAGGCGACGATGACGGCGACCCGGTCGCCGGGGCGCAGGGCGGGCGGGGGGATGAGGCGGTTCACTGAGGTACCTCCGAACAGGCCACGGAATCGGCCGGGGACAGGACGGGCAGATCGATCGTTTCGCATCCGGCGACACGGACGGGACACCTGGGGTGGAAGCGGCACCCCGAGGGCACGCGGGTGGGGTCGGGCGGCTCGCCGGTGAGCACGATCCGCTGGGGCGAGTCGGGCAGGACCGACAGCAGCGCCCGGGTGTAGGGGTGGCGGGGCCTCAGCAGGACGTCCTCGACGGTGCCGGTCTCGACGATCCTGCCCAGGTACATGACCGCGACCCGGTCGGCGATGTTCCAGGCGAGGCCGAGGTCGTGGCTGACCACGAGCGCCGACAGGCCCAGCTCGTCGCGCAGGGACAGGATGAGCTTGAGGATCTCGCCGCGTACGGAGGCGTCCAGCGAGGCCACGGGCTCGTCGGCGACGATCACCGCCGGGTCGAGGGCGAGCGCGCCCGCGATGACCACACGCTGCTGCTGCCCGCCGGACAGCTCGTGCGGGTAGCGGCGGTAGAACTCCTCCGGCGGCCGCAGCCCGGCCTTGGAGAGCGCCTCACGCACCCGCTCAGTCAACCCCTCACCACGCCGACGCCCCTCGCCCTCACCGCCCAGACGCTCCTCGCCCTCACCGCCCAGGCGCCCTTCATACTCGCGGCGCCACGGCGCCTCGTCGGCGCGGAACGACAGCTCGTCGCTGTCGCGGGGTGGAAGCCCCTCAGGGTCGCGGGGCAGCGGCTCTTCGCCCTCGGCGTGCGGCGGGCGTCCGCCGCGGCCACGCTGCCACCCGGTGTCGCCGGTGTGCGGTTGCGGTTCGGGTCTGGTGCGTAGGCGTCGGTTGTTCTCGCCGTGCAGGCGGGGGCCTTCGGCGACGGCGTCGAAGACGTTCTGGCGGGGGTTCAGGGCGCCGCCGGGGTCCTGGAGGACGAGCTGGACGCGGCGCCGGAAGGCGCGCATGCGGCGCGGGTCCAGGGGCTCGCCCTGGTACAGGACCTGGCCCGAGGTGGGGGGTACCAGGCCGACCAGCGCTCTGGCCAGCGTGCTCTTGCCGCAGCCGGACTCGCCGATGAGGGCGACGATCTCGCCGGGCCGTACCTGGAGGTTGACGCCGTCGACGGCGCGCGCGGGCGGGCGGCCGCCGCGGGCGGGGTGGACGACGGTCAGGTCGCGGGCCTCAAGCATGGAGCTCTCCCTCCAGCACGCGCACACACGCCGCGGTCCGCGCGGGTCCGCTCGGCCACAACACGACCTCCCCGGTACGGCAGGCCTCCCCCGCGTCCAGGCACCGGGGCGCGAACGCGCAGCCCGCGCCCAGGTCCCCTCGGGGCGGATCGCCGGCCAGGCCCACCGGGTTGCGGCGGGAGGCGGGGTCGCCGATGGCGGGGAAGGCGCCGGCCAGGGCCCTGGTGTAGGGGTGCCGGGGGTCGCCGATGAGCTCGCGGGCGGGGCCCTGCTCGACGATCCGCCCGCCGTACATGATGGCGAGGGTGTCGCAGAGCTGGGCGAGGACGGACAGGTCGTGACTGATCATGATGACCGCGATGCCGGACTCGCGCACGAGGCCGGACAGGAGGTCCATGATCTGCGCCTGGACCATCACGTCGAGGGCGGTGGTGGGCTCGTCGGCGATGATCAGGTCGGGGCGGCAGGCCAGCGCCATCGCGATCATGATGCGCTGGCGCTGGCCGCCGGAGAACTCGTGCGGGTAGCCGCGCAGCCGCTCGGGCGGTAGCCCGACGCTCTCCATCAGTTCGGCGGCGCGCTGCCTGGCCTGCTTCTGGGTGGTCCTGTCGTGCAGCAGGATCGGCTCGCACAGCTGCTCGCCGACGGTGCGGACCGGGTTGAGCGCGCTCATCGCGCCCTGGAAGACGACCGAGGCGGCCGACCAGCGTACGGCGCGCAGCCGGGCCCAGCGGGCGGTCAGCAGGTTCTCGCCCTTGAAGATCACCTCTCCGCTGACCTGGGCGGTCGCGGGCAGCAGGCGCAGGAGGCCGAGCGCCATCGTGGACTTGCCACAGCCCGACTCGCCGGCCACGCCGAGCGTTCGGCCGGGTTCGAGGGTGAAGCTGACGCCGCGTACGGCGGGCGTACCTCCATAGGCGACGCGCAGGTCGCGGACCTCAAGCATGCTGCACCATCCGGGGGTTGAGCAGGTGTTCCACGGCGCGGCCCGTCAGCGTGAAGCCGAGCACGACGAGCAGGATCGCCAGGCCTGGCGGCATCAGGTACCACCAGGCGCCGGCGGTGACGGCGCCGCCGGAGAAGGCGGTCTGCAGCATCGAGCCCCAGGTCACGCTGGTGGGGTCGCCGAGGCCGAGGAAGGTCAGGGTGGCCTCGGACAGGATGGCCGAGGCGACGGTCAGGGTGCTGGAGACGAGGACGAGCGGCATGACGTTGGGCAGCACGTGCCGGAGCATCACCTGGCGGTTGCCGGCGCCGAGCGCCCTGGCGCGTTCGATGAAGGGCCTGGCCTCCACGGCGAGCGTCTGGGCGCGGACGAGGCGGGCGGTGGCGGTCCAGGAGGTGACGGCGATGGCGATCGTGATGGAGGCGGCGCCCTGGCCGAGTACGGCCGACAGCGAGATGGCCAGCGGGAGGCTGGGCAGGGCGATGAACCAGTCGGTGACGTGCATGAGCGCCTGGCCGATCCGGCCCTGGTAGTGGCCGGCGAGCAGGCCGACGGCGGTGCCGAGCAGGACGGTCAGCGCGGTGGCGATGAGGCCGATGCTCAGCGACTCGCGGCTGCCCCAGATGACCAGGTGGAGGATCGAACGGCCGGCCAGGTCGGTGCCGAGCGGGTAGCCGGCGCTGGGCGGGGCCAGGCGCGGGCCGTCGACCCTGACCACGTCGAGCTGGTCGTCGCCGATGTGCAGCGGGGCGGTCAGGGCCAGCAGGGCGAAGGCGGCCAGCACGCCGATCCCCCAGAGGCCGGAGCGCCTCATTGGACCCGCACCCGGGGGTCGAGGAAGCGGTAGGCGAGGTCGGCCAGCAGGTTCATGAGGATCACGCTCGCGCTGAAGATGATGAAGGTGCCCTGCAGGAGCGGCAGGTCGGGGATCTTGAGTGCCTCGTAGGTGAGGTAGCCGAGGCCGGGCCAGGAGTAGACGGCCTCGACGGTGATGGCCCCGGTCACGAGCGTGCCGAGGTGCATGAAGATCATCGTCACGGAGGGCAGCAGCGCGTTCGGGACCGCGTGCTTCCTGCGCACGTCGGCGTCGGTCAGCCCTTTGGCGCGGGCGGTCAGCAGGTAGGGGCTGCCGAGCTCGTCGATGACGGACGCGCGCATCACCGTCACGTACTGGGCGAAGACCACCAGCACCATCGTCAGGGCGGGCAGCACCAGGTGCCGGGCGACGTCCAGCACGTGCTCGAGGCCGGTGGCGGCCAGCGACGGGTCGCTCATGCCGCCGCTGGGGAACCAGCCGCTGAACAGCACGAGCAGGATCATCCCGAGCCAGAACGTGGGCACCGACCACAACGTCAGCGAGGCGCCGGAGGAGACCTTGTCGAACAGGGTGCCGTGCCGCCAGCCGCTGTGCACGCCCAGCCAGAGCCCGAGCGCGATGGAGATCGCCGCCGCCGCGCCCATGAGCAGCAGCGTCGGCCCGAGGCGCTCGGCCACCAGCGAGGAGACCGACTGCTGGAACTGCCAGGAGAAGCCCAGTTCGCCGCGGAGCGTGTCGCCGGCGAAGGTGAGGAAGCGGTACCAGACCGGCTCGTCCAGGCCGAGCTGGACGCGGATCTGGGCGAGCTGCTCCTCGCTGGTCGGCCGCCCCCTGGTGAGCGTACGCACCGGGTCTGCCGGCATCAGGCTGAAGATCACGAACCCGATGACCAGCGTGACCAGGAAGCTCACCAGGGCCGCGGCGACCTTCTTGCCGAGGTACCTACTCACGGTCGGCCCCGCCCGCGCGGCGGCGCCAGACGAGCACGCCGCCGAGCACCACGGCCACGGCGATCCCGCCGGCGACCCAGGTCATGCCGTTCCCTGAGCGCTCGGCCTTGGCCGCCGTGGTCGCGGTGGCCGGGGCGGCGTTGAGGTAGCTCCAGAAGGCGGTCTGCGACGGGTAGACGCCTTCGGCGTCCGGCTTGCCGAGCGTGAGGCCGGTGACGGTGTCCTTGCGCGCCACGTCCAGGCCGTCGGCGTAGTAGTAGATCTGGTTGACGTTGGCGGCGTAGAGGATCTCCTGCATCTGGCCGATGACCTTGGCCCGCTCGGCCTGGTCGAACGTGGTCAGCTGCTTCTTGAAAAGGTCGTCGAAGGCGGCGTCGCAGAAGAAGGAGTCGGTGTTGCCGCCGGTGCCGTCGTCCTTGGGCAGGGTGCCGCAGCTCTGGATGCCCAGCAGGTACGTGGGGTCGGGCCCGGTGGTCCAGGCGTCCATGAGCAGGTCCCAGTCGCCCTTGGCCAGGTCGCTGTTGAGCGCGCTCATGCTGAGCGACTGGGTCGTCAGCTTGATCCCGATCTCCTTCATCCAGCCCACCACGTAGCCGGAGATGGCGGCGTCGGCCGCGTCGTCGGAGTGGATGCCGAAGCGGAAGGCGAGCGGCCGGCCGCTCTTCGGGTCGGTACGCACGCCGTCGGCGCCCTTGGTGTAGCCGGCCTCGTCGAGCACCCGGTTGGCCTGCGCCGGGTCGTACGGGGTCGGCTGGGCCGGGGTCCAGAACCACTGCGGCCAGGCCGGCGGCAGATAGCCGTGGCCGAGCCGGCCCACGCCGTCGATCACCTTCGTGACCAGCGTCTGCTTGTCGGTGGCCAGCGCGATCGCCTTGCGCAGGGCGGGGTCGCCGAGTGCCGGGTGGCCCGTGCCGATCTTCTTGCCGGACCGGGTGCGGGCGTTGTGGTTGATCTCCAGGCCCATCCAGCCGTTGCCGACCGTCCGGACCGCCGCGATCCGCGGATCCGTCTGGAGGGCCTTGAACTGGGTCGGGTTGACGCCGGCCTTGTAGTCGATCTGGCCGCTGCGCAGCGCCGCCACGGCCGCGTCGCCCGACTTGAAGCTCTGCAGCACCAGGGTGTCGAACTTCGGCGGGCCGAGCACGAACTCCTTGTTCGCGGTGAACTTGGCGTACTGCTCCTGCTTGTACTCCGTCAGCGTCCACGGGCCGTAGCCGACCAGCGGGAAGACGTCGTTCTTGACGTCCTTGAGGTTCTTGGCGAGCGGTTCCCAGACGTGCTTGGGCACGATCGGGATGCCGCTCATCGGGTGGCTCACGTACGGCACGCTCGCCTGCGGCGCCTTCGTCCTGATCACGAGGGTCGCCGGGCCCTCGGCGGTGACCTTCTCGAAGTTGGAGACCAGGGAGCCGTTGGCGGTGCCCGCGACCGCGTCCGTCATGATCAGGTTGAGGGTCCAGGCGGCGTCCTCGGCGGTGATGGGCTTGCCGTCACTCCACTTCAGCCCCTCCCGGATCGTGAACGTCCAGGTGAGCCGGTCCGCCGACGGCTCCCACTTCGTCGCCAGGTACGGGCCCGGCGCGCCGCTGGGGTCCAGGGAGTTCAGCGAGGGGTAGACCATGCCGAACGTCTCCAGGGCGCCGTTGAAGAACGCCAGGAACGGGTTGAGCGTGTCCACGCCCGAGCCGTCCATGGCGGCGCGCAGCACGGTGGACCGCACGGGGGACGCCGCCGCGCCCGCGGGAGCTGCGGGCACGGCGAACGTCAGGGTGAGCGCGCAGAGGACGGCGCCGATCCGTCTCATGGGGGGTGCTCCTTCCGGTCAGGTGTGAGAATGCTGACCAGATGGAGGGACGACCCCAAGATTCGTGCACGCTTGCGTCTCTGAGCGATGAAAACGTGGTGGGTGCCGGGAGGATCAGCCCAGGTCGGCGATGGCGGCCACCGGGCCGCCGCCCGACGGGCCCTGGTGCACCGCGGCCACCGACACGAACACCGCCGGATCGCCCGTCACCGCCGCCGCCACACCTCCCACGGTCGCCTTGATCTGCCGGTGCCAGTGCACGTCGGAGTCGTCGAGCATGATGTTGCGCCGCCCGCGCACCCGGCCCGACGGGTCGGCCTCGCACTTCATGAAGACGTTGACCAGCCGCTCGCCCAGGTCCGACGGATGCGGCCGCTCGGGCAGGTCGAGGCCGCTGTCGCGGATGGCCGCCCAGATGCCGTCGGCGTCGAGGGCGTCCTTCATCACGCTGTGCCCGATGCGGTAGCGCCCGCCGACGCCGCGTACGTTGCCCACGAGGACGATCTGCGCCCGGTCCAGCTCCACGCCCGACGAGCAGGAGGCGACGCTGCTGTAGAGCGACAGGTCGCGGAAGATCTGCTCTTCGGAGGGCATCTCGATCTCGCCGAGCGCCACGGCGATGCCGAGGGCGGTGGTGGCGTTCGACAGGTCCATGGACGGGCCGGTCTCCTCGATCGCGGTGTCCTGGCCGCGGCTCTTGGCGTCGGTGATCGTGGCCAGCGTCAGGAGCGGCGTCTTGGTCTGCACGTAGTGGACGTCCGCCGGGTCGTCGATGCCGGCGATCTTCATGGCCTCGCGTACGCCCGCCGCGACCTTCTCCACCATGGCCGGGCGGCCGATGTCCTCGGGCAGGATCACCTCGCTCATGGCCACGCCCACCGACAGGCGCGGCTCGTCGGAGGCGGGCGCGGCCGCGGTCGTGGCGAAGATCGTGGCGTGCGGGCTCAGCACCCCGTCGGTGCCGCCCGACCACACCAGCGGCACCGAGTCCGGCGCCGGGTGCCCGTGCCTTTCCAGCACCTCGCGGAAGGCCCGGTCGGCCAGGATCCGGGTGTAGTCGTTCACGCCGCCGTTGCCCTCGGTCTTGCCCACGACCGCGAGCACCCGGGGCGCCTCGATCACCCCGTCCGCGATCAGCTGTTCGAGCCCGGAGGCGTCCGTCACGCTCTCGATCGGCACTTTGCGTACCTCGATCGGGTCCGGCATCTATTGCCCCTTCTCCACTTGTGTACCGACATCTCCGTCCAGGGCGGCGGCGATCTCGGGGAGCGAGGTGATCACCGCTCGTTCCCCTCCCGCCGCGACGAAGCGCAGCGCCGCCTCCACTTTCGGTCCCATGCTCCCCCCGGCGAAGTGCCCGGCGGCGTGCAGGACACGCAACTCCGGCACGGAAATCCGGCCGATCGGGCGCGGGTCGGGCCCGCCGTACCCGATCATGGCGTGCGGCACGTCCGTCGCGATGATCAGCACCTTCGCCCGTACGGCCCGCGCCAGCAGCGCCGCCGCCAGATCCTTGTCGATCACCGCCTCGACGCCGGTCAGGGCGCCGCCCGGCTGCCGTACCACCGGCACTCCCCCGCCGCCCGCGGCCACGACCGTGAACCCGGCGTCCATGAGCGTGGTCACCGCGCCCGCGTCGAGGATCTCCAGCGGTTCCGGCGAGGCCACGACCCGGCGCCATCCCCGGGTGAAGCTCCGCCACGTCTGGCCGAGCTTCTCGAAGCGCCGCGCCTCGTCCTCGGTGAAGTAGCGGCCGATCGGCTTGACCGGCTCGGCGAAGCCCGGGTCGGCGGGGTCGACCAGCGTCCTGGTGACGACGGTGGCGACGCGGGAACCGAGCGCGTTCATGATCAGGGCGCCGATCGTGGCCTGGGTCTGCGCGCCGCACCAGTCGAGCGGCACGGGCGGCACCACGGCCGCGGCGAGCTGGTTCTTCAGCAGCAGGTTGCCCACCTGGGGACCGTTGCCGTGGGTGAGGATCACCCGGTGGCCGGCCTCCAGCAGCGTGCGCACGTGCCGCATCGCCTCCTCGACCGCCGCGCGCTGGTGATCGGGCGCCGCGCTGCCGTCCGGGGCGGTCATGGCGTTGCCGCCGAGTGCGATGAGTAGCCGTTCCCCCACGCAGGCGACGCTAGCCGAGTCGCTCGGCGCCGTTCATGGGCAATGTCTGCCGACGTCGTGATGAGATGTACGGCATGGCGGACACTCCTCGTTCGTTCCAGGATCTCGTACGCCGCCGCCAGAAAGCCGACTTCATCGGCAGAGACGGCGAACTCGCCCACTTCCGGGTGAACCTCACCCGGCCGCCCGGAGAGCGCAGGCTGCTGTTCTCCATCCACGGGGCCGGCGGCGTGGGCAAGACCTCCCTGCTCGGCCGGCTGCGCGAGGTCGCCGCCGAACTCGGCTGGCTGACCGCCGGGGCCGACGAGAGCTGTTACGACGCCGTGGAGGTCATGGCGGCGCTGGCCGTACAGCTGGAGGAGCAGGACGCGAAGCTCAGGCGCTTCACCCAGCAGCACGCCGCCCAGCGCAAGCGCAGGCCCGAGGGCGAGCCGCCCGCCGGCGACGTGGCCGGCGCCCTCACCAGAACCGCGACGGAGCTGACCACCGGCGTGGTGAACACGCTCGTCCCCGGCGCCGAGCTGATCACCAAGGCGGTCGACCCCGAGCGGGTCAACCAACTGCGCCTGGCCACCGCCGACAAGCTGCGCGGCCGCCCGCCCACCGGCGAACTCACCCCCGCCTTCCTGGAGGGCCTGCGCGAACTGCGCCGCCCGCTGGCGCTGTTCCTGGACGCCTACGAGGTCACGGACGCCTACCTGGACGACTGGCTGCGCGCCGTCTTCACCGGCCGGTACGGCGAGGCCCCCGCCGACCTGATCATCACCATCGCCGGACGCCGCCCGCTCGACCCGATCCGCTGGGACCCCTACCTGGGCGTCGTGGCCGAGATGCCGCTCACGCCGTTCACCGAGGTCGAGGTCAGGCAGTTGCTGGCGCAGCTGGGCGTCGTGGACGAGCCCGCCGTCGAGGCCATCTGCCGCGAGAGCGGCGGCCTGCCGCTGGCCGTCGCCATGCTCAGCCGGCAGCACCGGAGCGGCGGCGAGCGTCCCCGCGCGGAGGGCGACGCGCGCCTCGACCCGTCGAGCGGCCTGGTCGAACGCTTCCTGAAGTGGGAGCGGGACCCGGCCAGGCGCGCCCTCGCCCTGGACGCCGCGCTGCCGCGCCGCCTCGACGAGGACATCGTGGCGGCGCTGACCGGCGAGAACGCCGCCGAGCTGTACACGTGGCTGCACGCCCAGGACTTCCTGACCCGCCAGGGCGGCACCTGCCGCTACCACGACACCGTGCGCCGCCCGATGATCGGCCTCAGCCGCAGCCGCTCCCCGCAGCGCTGGGCGCAACTGCACGCCAAGCTGGCCGCCGTCTACCGCGAGCGGCGCACCGTGCCGATGGAGGAGGCGTGGGGCGACGAGCGGGCGGAGGGCTGGCTGCTGGAGGAGTGCTACCACCGCGCCTGCGCCGCCCCCGCCGCCGCGCTGCCCGGCCTGCTGACGGTGGGGGTGGCGGCGTGCGCGCACGGCGTCCCGCACGCGCGCCGGTGGGCCGAGACCCTCGCGGCAGCCGGGGTGGACGCCGACGCGGCCCGGCTGGCCGCGCTGGGACGGGAGCTGCGGGACAGCGTGCCGGAGGGCTGCGACCTGAGCGCCTTCGCCGACCTGCTGCTGCGCCGGCGGGAGTTGCCCGCGGAGCAGCGCAAGCACGTCCACCGGCTGCGCGGGCGCGAACACCGCTACGCGGGACGCTACGAGCAGGCCCTGGCCGACTACGACCGCGCGATCGAGCTCGACCCCGGCCACGCCAAGGCGCTGGCCGGGCGGGCCGAGACCTTAAGGCTCGCCCGCCGCCACGAGGAGGCGCTGGCCTGCTTCGACCGGGCGCTGGAGCTCGCGCCGGAGAACCGGCTCGTCTCCCTCGGCAGGGCCTACACCCTGGAGTCCCTGGAGCGCCACGAGGAGGCCCGCGCGGCGCTCGACCTGCTGATCGCGGCCGAGCCGGGCGACGCGGGGGCGCTGAAGGCGCGGGGGCGGTTCTTCCTGCTGCGTGACCGGCTGGATGAAGCCCTGGCCGACCTCGACCTGGCCATCGGGCTCGATCCCTCCTCGTGCGCGGCGCTGACCCACCGGGCGTTCATCCACCTGACGCGCGAGCGTCGCGCGGACGCGCTGGCCGACCTCGACCGGGCGCTGGCGCTGGTGCCCGACGACGTGCTCGCGCTGACCGTGCGGGGACGGGCCCGCTGGCTCACGAACGATCCGGACGCCGCCCTGGCCGACCTGGACCGCGCGCTCGCGCTGGAGCCGGACGACGCCTGGGCCCTGGCCCACCGCGGCGTCGTCCAGCAGGACCTCGGCCGCCACGCGGAGGCGGTCGCCGACCTGTCGCGGGCCGTGGAGTTCGAGCCCGGCCACGCCTGGGCGATCGCCTCGCGCGGCGAGAGCCACGAGGCGCTCGGGCGGACCGAGGAGGCCCTGGCCGACCTCGATCGCGCCATCGAGCTGGCCCCGCGCTACGCCTGGGCGCTGTGCAGGCGGGGGAGCATCCGGCTGGGTCGCGGGGAGTACGAGCGGGCGCTGGCCGACTTCACCCGCGCGACCGGCCTGGTGCCCCGCTACGAGGTGGCGCTGGCCGGGCGGAGCCGGGCGCTCACGCTGCTCGGCCGGTGGGAGGAGGCGCTGGAGGACCAGCGTCTGGCCATGGAGATCGTGCGGGAGCAGGCGTCGGTAGAGTCACCGCATGATGCGTGAGACCACTGCGAACGGGTTGAAAATCGTCTATCGGGAGGAAGGCCCGGCCGACGCTCCCCTCATGGTGCTGATCCACGGCAGGACCGCCAACCACAACGACTGGAACGGCATCATCCAGCACTTCGCCAGGCACTACCACGTGCTGGCTCCCGACCTGCGCGGGCATGGCGACAGCGCGTACCCGGGCGACTACGCGCTGCCGGACATGGCCGGCGACGTCGCCGCCCTGCTCGACGGGCGCAAGGCCGTGATCGTGGGGCACTCTCTGGGGGCGATGGTCGCCTTCCACCTGGCGATGCGCCATCCCGAGCTGGTGGAGCGCCTCGTGCTGGAGGATCCGGGCGCGCCCCTGCCCATGACCGGGCGGGCCGCGCCCGTCCGCGACGACTCCACCGGGTTCGACTGGGAGATGGTGTTCCAGACCGAGCGGCAGTTCGTGGACCCGGACCCGGCGTGGGCCGAAGGGCTCACGCGGCTGGCCGTGCCGGCGCTGGTGCTGTCGGGCGGGCCGAGCAGCCAGATCAGGGCCGAGCCCGTGGCCGAGCTCATCCCGGGCGCCGAACTGGTCACGATCGACGTCGGCCACCTGATCCACAGGGACGCGCGCGCCGCCTTCCTGGAGGCCGTCGAGGAGTTCCTGGACGCCTGATCGTAGAGTGCTGAGGCATGCGGATTACGGTAAGCGCTTCCCCTGCCCTTCGGACCCAGTTCTTCCCCGACCTCGACCGGCTGCTCGCACTCGGCGACGTCCACCTCGTGGACGACCACGCCGACCTGCCCGCCGCGTTGCCCGGCACGCGGGTGCTGGTGACCAGCTGGGGCGCGCCCGCGCTGGGACGCGAGCTGCTCGACCTGGCGCCCGAGCTGCGGCTGCTGGCCCACACGGGCGCGACGGTGAAACCGTTCGTGACCGGCGAGTCGTGGGCCCGCGGCGTCCGGGTCACCCAGGCGGGCGCGGGCATGGCCAGGTCGGTGGCGGAGGCGGCGCTGGCGTTCACGCTGGCGTCGCTGTACCGGCTGCAGCGCTTCGACCACGCGATGCGCTCCGGCGCGGAGTGGGCCGCCGCCTCCGAGGCGCCGCCCCGGCACGAGATCCTCGGCTGCCGGATCGGGGTGGTCGGCGCGTCGCGTACCGGCCGGGCCTACATCGAGCTGGTACGCGCGCTGGGCGCCGAGGTGGCGGTGCACGATCCGTACTACGAGGGCTCGGTCGGCCTGGACGAACTGCTGTCCACGAGCATGGTCGTGGCGCTGCACGCGCCGGTGCTGCCCGAGACCAGGCACATGATCGGCGCGCGCGAGCTGGCGCTGATGCCGGACGGCGCCGTGCTGGTCAACACCGCGCGCTCGTGGCTGGTGGACCAGGAGGCGTTGCTGGCGGAGCTGCGTACCGGGCGGCTCGACGCGGCGCTCGACGTGTTCGACGAGGAGCCGCTGCCCACCGATCACCCGTTCCGGCGGCTGCCGAACGTCCTGCTCACGCCGCACCGGGCGGCCGGCACCGTGGAGTGCTACCGGCGGCTGGGCGACATCGTGATCGGCGAGATCGGCCGCTTCGCCGCCGGGCTACCCCTGGAGCACGAGGTCACCGCGGAGATGCTGTCCAGAATGGGCTGATCAGGCGTGACCCTAATGTCACAAAGATCCGCGAAGGTAGGGAGAGTGGGTACGAAGCTCGGCGAGCACATGCGGGAACGGCTGCGCACGTTCGGGCTGATGGCTCCCTCGGTGGCGCAGTGCTCGGTCGGCGCGGCGCTGGCCTGGGTGATCGCCACCCAGCTCCTCGGCCACGCCCGCCCGTTCTTCGCGCCCATCGCCGTGCTCATCTGCGTCGGCGTCGGGCTCGGGCAGCGGCTGCGCCGGGTGATCGAACTGGTCGTCGGCGTCAGCCTCGGCGTCGGCGTGGGCGACCTGCTCGTCGCCTCGATCGGCTCGGGACCGTGGCAGATCGCGCTGGTCGTCGGCCTCGCCATGTCGGCGGCGGTGCTGCTCAACAGCGGCACGCTGTTCGTCGCGCAGGCCGGGTCGTCGGCCGTGCTGGTCGCCACCCTGCTGCCGCCCGGCGACACCGGCGGCCTGGACCGCATGCTCGACGCGCTCACCGGCGGCGTGGTCGGCATCGCGGCCGTGGCGCTGCTGCCCGCCAGCCCCTTCGCCATCGCCGCCAAGCACGCCTCGGGGGTGCTCGACGCGCTGTCCACGGTGCTGGAGAAGTGCGCGGAGGCGATCGAGAAGCGGGACGCGGACCTGGCCGCGGAGGCGCTGGAGGAGGCGCGCGGCACCCAGGCGGTGATCGAGGAGTTCGAGCAGGCGCTGGAGACCAGCAGGGAGATCGCCACGATCTCGCCGCTGCACTGGCACCGCCGCGCCCGCCTGAGCCGCTACGAGAGCGCCGCGGTGCCCGTGGACCTCGCGCTGCGCAACTCCCGCGTGCTGGCCCGCCGTACGCTGGCCGCGCTCGGTGAGACCGCGCCGCCGCCGACCACGCTGGCCGACTCGCTGCGCGAGGTCTCCGAGGCGGCCCTGCTCCTGCAACTGGAGCTCGGCGCGGGCCGCGAACCCCAGCTCGCCCGGCAGGCCCTGCTCGCCGTGGCCGCCCGCCAGCGTCCGGAACGGCTGGGCTTCTCCGCCGACGTGATACTCGCCCAGTTGCGCTCGATCGTGGTCGACCTGCTCCAGGCCACCGGCATCAGCAACGAGGAGGCCACGGCCGCGCTGCCCCCGCTGGACTTCACCCAGCCGTGACCAGTTCCACCGCGGCCAGCGCCGTGCTGCCCATCCCACCGGCCAGCACCAGCAGCGCCGCGGCCAGGGGAAGGTGGCGGGTCCAGCGGTGCCTTGTCACCGCACCGAGAAGATCACTCCCACGCAGTACGGCCAGCCCGACCGCCGACAGGGTGAGCGCCATCCCCACCCCGAAGGCGGCGACCAGCACGAGCGCGACGAACGCCCGGCCGGACAGCAGGCCGGTCAGCAGCAGCAGGAAGGCCGACGGCGAGGGCAGCAGCCCGCCGGAGACCCCCAGTGCCACCAGCCCGCGCCGGGTGAGCAGCGACCCCTCATGCCCATGACCGTGACCGTGACCGTGCCCATGCCCATGCCCATGCCCATGACCATGACCGTGACCGTGACCGTGACCGTGCCCATGACCGTGACCGTGGCCATCACCCTGGCCGCGCAGGTGGCGGTACACCAGCCCGCCGCCCACCGCCAGGACCGCCGCCGCCCCGGCCAGCTGCAGCCAGCGGGTCACCGCGCCCAGGTCGGGCGCGTTGTCCACGGCCAGCCACCACACCACTGCCAGGACCGCCACCGACACCGTGTGCATGAGCGCCACGACGCCGCCCAGCCGCACCGCGTCCATGGGCCTGGCCTGGCCGCCCAGCAGGTAGCCGGCGGTCAGCGTCTTGCCGTGCCCCGGAGCGCAGGCGTGGGCCGCCCCCGCCACCAGAGCCACCAGCAGCGCCAGCGGCAGGAACCGGTCGATCAGCGACGGCAGGTCCGTGGTGAACGACGTGGAGGCGGCCGTGGCGGCGGTGCCGCTGAGCCGTACCGGATGGGCGGGCTCGTCGGCGGTGTGCAGCGCGCCCGAGCCCGACGGCGTGACCGACACCGTGCGGTAGGCGACGTTGAGGTCGTGCAGCAGCGTCACGCCCACGCGCAGTTCGTCGGCCGCCCGCGGGCAGCGGAAACGCAGCACGGCGCCGGTCGTGGCCAGCGCCTCGGTGCGGACCTCGGTCACCGGGCAGTCGGCCGCGCCCTGCCGCACCGTGACCCCACGCCGGAAATATCCGTCGAGGGCGGGCACGGCCTTGGTCAGCGCGGCGATGTCGTCGGCCGCCGCCGACCAGGTGATCTCGACCGCCGGGCCGTCGGCGCGGATCTTCGCCACGGGCGGCGGGCCGAAGGGGTGTGCCCACCCCGGGCCCGCCGCCCCCAGCAGGATCAGCGCCACCGCGCCCGCGACCGCGAGCAGGCGAGCCAATCCCTTGGTCATCTAGCCGCCAGCGCGTGCAACGACCCGTCGTCGCTCAGCGCGAACACCGTGTTCCCGCTCACCGACAGCGCCGAGGCGACCCCGCCGCCCAGGTCGTAGGCGGCCAGTTGCCGTCCCGTCGCCCGGTCCAGGGCCACGACCCGGCCGTCCCAGGTTCCGGCGTACACCGTGGTCTCGGTGGCCAGCGCGTGCGCCGCCGGTGAGCCGGGCCCGTTGGCCTTGCACGAGCTGCCGGAACGCCACGGGTCCTCCATCGGGCTCTCGCCCGGCAGGTAGCCGGTGGGGGTCTCCCACAACGTCTTGCCGGTCGTGCCGTCGAAGGCGCGGACCATGCCGTCCTGACTGGCGACATAGGCGAGGTCGCCCCAGGTCGCCGGGCTGGTCACGGGCGGCGGGCCGTACTCGCAGACCGCGGCCGTGCCCACCTTGGCGTGCCAGCGCACCGCGCCGTCGGCGCCGTGCCCGCGCGTGCCGGTGGCGGTCGTCGTCACCAGCCCGGACTCGCTGAACACCGGCGAGGACTGCGAGAAGATGTCGCCCCCGGTGTCCACGCTGGACAGTTGCTTGCACGTGGCCAGGTCCATCGAGATCAGCGACTGGCTGGAGCCCGAGTGCAGCCACGCGGTGGTCGAGCCGGGCTTCCTGATCGCGGTGCTGTGGAACTCGCCCCACGCGACCGGCGCGTTGAAGCCGCCGGGCAGCCGCTCGCCGGTACGGGCGTCGCGGCAGCGCACCCCGTCCCACTCGTGGTAGACGGCGACCGCGCGGCCGTCGGGCAGGTCGAACACGCTGACCGGCCCGCCCGCCCGGCCGTAACGCCGCACCGTGCCCTGCTTGACCTCTTCCGCGTCGATGGTCTCCCACGCCACCCTGCCGGTCCGCTCGTCCAGCGCGTAGACGCGCCCGACGCCGGTCGTCAGGTAGACCTTGCCGCCGTGCACGGTCGGGAAGGACTCGGCGTCGCCGTCGAGATAGGTGCGCCACAGCTCGCGCCCGGTGCGCGCGTCGTAGGCCAGCATCATGCTGTACGGCGAGGCGAACGCCTGCGAGGCGACGATCACCCTGCCACCCGAGACGGCGGCCCCGTTGAGGTGGAACTGCTCACCCGTGTTCGCCGCCCACCGCAGATCCAGGGCGGCGCCCGGGTTGTCGGTGGAGGCCGAGCGGCCCTGCTCGTCACCGCCCTGCCGCAGCCAGTCGCCCTTCGGTTCCGGCCGCGAGACGTGGGAGTCCGGCCGTACCTCGAAGGTGGTGCGCACCTTCGGGAACGGCCTGCCCTTGCTGTCCCTGACGGTCAGCTCGGCCGTGTACGAGCCCGGGTGAAGGCCGGTGATCCGGTCGCTGACCCGCGTCCACGACACGTGCGCCCGCGGACAGGACTCGCCCTTGTAGCAGTTGACGATGCCCCTCGGCCGGGTCTCCTCCCCGAAGCGCAGGCGCTCACGCTCCCAGACGGTCCTGCCGTTCTTGGCCCGGACGGTCAGCTCCGCCCTGGACGGGGTGCGGCCGTCGTCCTCGGCGTAGATCTCCAGCGGTACGCCCGCCTTCTTGCCGTGGACGCTGCCGGTCGCCGGGCTCACCAGCGAGACGTCGTCGTTGACGCCGAACTGGCGGTGCACGCCGGTGACGTAGCCCTTGTCCCTGCCGGTGATCGCGCTGAAGTCGAGGATCTTGTAGTCGGGCCGGGCGGCGTCGATGCCGTACATGCCCATGTTGTTGACCTCGACGGAGCGGGCGAACGCGCCCCGGCGGTACTCGGCCTGCTGGTTGTGCCCGGCGGCGAACATCCGCACGTCGTACTTGGCCAGCTCGTCCACCGTCGGCTGCATCCCGGCGCCCGGACCCCAGCGGGTGAACAGCGACCGGTGCGCGAACACGAACACCTGCTTGCCCACCGCGTGCCTGCGCAGGTCCTCGCGCAGCCACTGCAGCTGCGGGGCCAGGCCGCGGGTGTCGTAGTTGTCCTCCAGCACGACGACGTGCCGTCCGTCGCGGTCGAAGCTGTACCACTCGGGGCCGACGTTGCGCCGCCAGTACTCCAGGCTGCCGCCGTACCCGACGGAGGTGGCGGTGCCGCCCACGTCGTGGTTGCCGATCACCGGGTAGAACGGGTGTCCCAGCTTGCCGTCGCGCAGGCCGTTCCTGAGCAGGTCGTACCCGCCCTGGCGGCGGGCGGCGTCGGCGTAGTCGGTGACGGTCAGGTCGCCGGTGGTGATGGTCAGCGTGGCGCCGTCCACCTCGGACATCGCCTTGACCTGGCCGGTCCAGCGCGGAGCCGCGTTCTGGTACTCCTCGTCGGTGCGGTTGCCCACCTCGACGTCGGAGACCATGAGCCACTTCTCCTTCGGGTCGGCCGCCGCCTTGGTGGGCACCAGGGCGAAGTCGACGCCGGTCTGCTGGTCGAGCTGGCGGAAGAAGCGCGGGATGTAGTCCTCGCGCAGCACCGGCTGGTAGCCGTCGGGGGAGACGACGTAGACCATGTCGGTCTCGCGGCGGTTGCGGTCGACCTGGATGCTGTAGGTGCCGTCCGCCGCGGTCGTGGCCCAGTTGGCGCCGTCGGTCACGGACACGCGGGGGAAGCCCGCCTCGCCGCGGTCCTTGGCGCCGTTACCGTTGCGGTCCTTGAACACCGTGCCCGTGACGGTGACGATGTCGGCGCTCGCCCCGGCCAGCGTGAACGTCGCCGGGTCGCTCAGCGACTCGTAGCCGTCGTTGAACATGAAGTACGCGGTCCAGGAACCCTCACCGAGCGCGGTGGTGGGGATCGAGACCGTGCCGGAACCCTGCGGCGCCCGCACCCACACGCGCGAGGCCACCACGCCGGGCTTCTCGCCCGGTCCGTAGATGCCGATCCAGTTCAGGGCGTTCACCCTGTCGGTGGAGTAGCCGAAGGTCACCGGCTGACCGGCCTTGGGGTCGGTCGTGGTCAACTTGAGCGTCCCGGCCGCCGCGTCCGCACTGCCCGGACTCGCGCTCGGGCTCTGGCTCGGGCTCGGCGTGGGCGTGGCCTCCGGCGCCGCCTTCTCGCCGTCGGGAGTCTCCCCGGCGGGCGTGGCCTCGGCCGTCGTCCCTGCACCGGGCGTCTCGGCGGCCCGCGTCTCGGCTGCGGGCCGCTCGGCTGTGGAGGTCGGTGCGGGCTCGGGGCTCGCGGCGATGGCCGCCTGCGGGGTGAGCACCGCGACGCTCACGGCGACCGCGATCGCCGCCCTGCTCCGCCACGTCCGCCGTCCGCCGGCATCCCGTCCGGTGGTCGCCGCGGCGCCCCTTCCGGTACGGCGCAGCAGTACCACCACCAGGAGCGCCAGCATCGCCAAAGCGGCCAGCACGCCCACGACGACCGGCCACACGGCGCGGACCGGAGCGTGCGCGCCGGTCACGTCGATCACCGGCGCGGCGGCGTTCACGTTGGCCGCCGTGCCGTCGAACTCGGCGATCACCTCGGTGAACCCGCCCCGATCCAGCAGGGGCGCCAGGTCCAGCGCGTCCACCGCGCACGACCAGGCCAGCTCGACCACCACTCCCCCGGGCACCCCGCCGCCGTCACCCGAGACGCCGTGGGCGCTGACCGGGCAGGGCGTGGGGAGCAGCGCGGAGGCCCACGCGCCCGCGCCTTCGGGGCTGACGACGTCGCGGTGGACGATCAGCCGTCCGCTGGTCACCCCTTCCGAGGTGGCCACGACGAGTTCCGCGTGCTGCCGGGTCAGGTGCGCGGAGGCCGGGCCTGCGCACAGCGCCACCCCTGCCGCGACCGCCAGGAGCAGCACGATGGCTTGCCACAATGACGTTAATTGTCTAGACATGTTCGGCAGCGTAGGCAGCGTCCCCTCTGGCGGAGAAGAGGCATTATCCAACCGCCCTGGATAATTCACCGCGCTCCCACCGGACGTTCATCTCACGGGCGAGGCGACGATCCGGCACGCTTGGGGGATCGCGAGGCGACCCTGGACGAGGAGTTCCACGGGTTCGTGACGAGCCGCCGGCCGCGGCTCATGCGCACGGCCTACCTGCTGGCGGGGGAACGCCACTCGTCCAGCCGGCTCTGGAGCGGGCGTACGCGGCGTGGCGCGGGGTGAGGGCCGCCGACGACCGGGACGCCCGTCGCGGGCGTCCCGGTCGTGAGGCGGGTGGTCAGACGGCGACCAGCGCCGCCTCGGCCTCGAGCGTCGCGGCGGTGGCGGCCACCACCGCGGCCACGCGCAGGGCCTCCTGGATCTGCTCGCGGGGCAGGCCGGAGCCGCGCAGCACCTGCTCGTGCGACTCCAGGCAGCGGCCGCAGCCGTTGATCGCGGACACGGCCAGGCACCACAGCTCGAAGTCGGCCTGGTCCACGCCCGGGTTGCCGATGACGGTCATCCGGAGCTTGGCCGGCAGCGTGGCGTAGGTCTCGTCACCGATGAGGTGCGTGGCCCGGTAGTACACGTTGTTCATCGCCATGATGGAGGCGGCGGCCTTGGCGGCCGTGAACGCCTCCTCCGACAGGTTCCGCGCGGCCTCTTCCGAGACCTCGGCGATGACCCGGCCGGACCGGGCGGCCAGCGCGCACGCCAGCATCGCCCCCCAGAGCTGCTGGCCGGTCAGCGACGAGGTGGTCGTGACCGAGCCCAGGTTGAGCTTGGTGTCCTTGGCGTAGGCGGGCAGGGCTTCCTTCAGCGCGGCGATACTCATGCGCCCAGCAGCGCCTTGGCGTCGAGGCCGCGCTCGCCCTTGTTCCAGTTGCACGGGCACAGCTCGTCGGACTGCAGCGCGTCCAGGACCCGCAGGACCTCCTTGACGTTGCGGCCGACCGAGCCCGCGGTCACCATCGTGAACTGGATCTCGTTGTTCGGGTCCACGATGAAGGTGGCGCGCTGGGCGACGCCGTCGGAGCCGAGGATGCCGAGGTCGGCGGAGAGCTCGCGCTTGATGTCGCTCAGCATCGGGAACGGCAGGTCGCGAAGGTCCTCGTGGTCCTTGCGCCAGGCGTGGTGCACGAACTCGGAGTCCACGGACACGCCCAGGACCTGGGCGTCACGGTCGGCGAACTCCTCGTTGAGCCGGCCGAACTCGGCGATCTCGGTCGGGCAGACGAAGGTGAAGTCCTTCGGCCAGAAGAACACCACGCGCCACTTGCCCTCGTAGGTCTTGTGGTTGATCTCCGCGAACGCCTTCTCGGGGTCGAGGTCGACGCAGGCGGTGAGTTCGTACTCGGGGAAGTGGTCACCGACGGTGAGCAAGTGCGTGTCTCCTTGGATGAAGGTGAAGGTCAGGGGCCCTAGCGTCCCGCAGCTAGCATTGATCTGAGAAATCGCTCAGTCAGACCAATCTGAGAGGTGTTCCCTATCAGTGAGCCCATGCCGACCCTGGCTCAGCTGCGCGCGTTCCTGGCCGTGGCCGAGCATCTCCACTTCAGGGAGGCGGCGAGCACGCTCCGGATCAGCCAACCCGCTTTGTCCGGAAATATCGCTGCTTTGGAGGAGGTTTTGGATCAGCAGCTCGTGGAGCGGACCACCCGCAAGGTACTGCTCACCCCCGCCGGCGAACGCCTGACCGGACACGCGCGGCGCGTCCTGGCCGCCGTCGACGACCTCATGGGCGAGGTGGCCCAGAACCGCGAACCCTTCCGCGGGCCCGCCCACCTCGGCGTCATCCCGACCGTCGCGCCGTACGTGCTGCCCGCGCTGCTGCCGATGTTCGCCAGGCGGTTCCCGCACCTCAAGCTCACCGTGCACGAGGCCAGGACCGAGACGATCCTGGAAGAGGTACGCGAGGGGCGGCTCGACATGGTGCTGCTCGCGCTGCCCACCGAGGTGAACGGGCTGGTCGAGGAGCCGCTCTACGACGAGGACTTCCTGCTGGCCGTACCGGAGGATCATCCGCTCGCGGCGAGCGAGGAGCCGCTCGGCCGCGCGGCGCTGAAGGGCCTCGACATCGTGCTGCTCAACCAGGGCCACTGCCTGCGCGAGCAGGCCATAGACGTCTGCAGGGAGGTCGGCGCGCGCGCCACCGCCACCACCTACGCCACCAGCCTGCCCACGCTCGTGCAGCTCGTCGCGGGCGGGCTCGGCGTGACGCTGCTGCCCGAGTCGGCCGTGCCCGTGGAGACCGGCAAGAGGGTACGGCTGGCGCTGCGCCGCTTCGCCGCCCCGGCGCCGGGCCGCACGATCGGCCTGGCCTACCGGGGATCGTCGGCACGGGCGGCGGAGTACGCGCAACTCGCCAAGGCGGTCAGGAGCGCGGTACGGCAGCGCCGGCTACCCGTCAAGATCGTCACCTGACCCCGCGTGGTCACGGCAGGCGCTTGAGCCTGGCCACCGCCTCGTCGATGACCTCGTCCTTCTTGCAGAAGGCGAACCGGACGAAGTGCGCGCCACGCTCCGGATGGTCGTAGAACACCTGGGTCGGGATGGCCACCACCCCCGCCAGCGCCGGCAGCCGGCGGGTCAGCTCCAGGCCGTCGGTGAAGCCCAGCGGCCGGATGTCGGTCTGCACGAAGTACGTGCCCGCCGGCCGGAACACCTCGAAGCCCGCCGAGGTCAGCCCCTCCATCAGCCGGTCGCGCTTGTCCTGGAGCCCGGACCGCAGCGCCGCCACCCAGTCGAGCTCGTGCCGCAGGCCGTAGGTGACGGCGAGCTGCCACGGCGCGCTCGCCGTGAACGTGAGGAACTGCTTGACCGTCTGCACCGCGCCGACCAGCGGCGGCGGCGCGCACACCCAGCCGGTCTTCCAGCCGGTGACCGAGAACGTCTTGCCCGCCGAGGAGATCATCACGGTGCGTTCGCGCATGCCGGGGAAGGTGGCCAGCGGGATGTGCTCGACGCCGTCGAAGGTCAGGTGCTCGTAGACCTCGTCGGTGATCGCGATCAGGTCGCGTTCCTGGCAGAGCTCGGCGATGACGGCCAGTTCGGCGCGGGTGAAGACGGTCCCGGTCGGGTTGTGCGGGGAGTTGACCAGGATGGCGCGGGTGCGGGGGGTGACGGCGGCGCGCAGCTCGTCCGGGTCGAAGGTGAAACGGCCGTCGGCCGGGCGCAGCGTGACCGCCACCAGCCGGGCTCCGGACAGCGCGATCGAGGCGGCGTAGGAGTCGTAGTAGGGCTCGAACGCGATCACCTCGTCCCCCGTCTCGCACAGCGCCAGGACGCTCGCCGCGATCGCCTCCGTGGCGCCGACGGTCACCAGCACCTCGCCGTCGGGGTCGTAGCCGAGGCCGTAGTGGGCCGCGCGGTGCTCGCTGACCGCGTGCCGCAGATCGGGCACACCGGGCCCCGGCGGGTACTGGTTCGCGCCCGCCGTGATCGCCTCCACCGCCCGGTCGAGCATCGCCGCCGGGCCGTCGGTGTCGGGAAAGCCCTGGCCGAGGTTGATCGAGCCGGTCCGCACGGCCAGCGCGCTCATCTCGGCGAAGATCGTCGTGCCGAAGGCGCGCATCCTGGATACAAGGGGTTCCGTCACGGCCCCAGACTATTAGGCTCGACCTGTGATCATCAGGGTCGTGATCGCGCTCGCTCTGAGCGTTCCCCCTCCGGCCGCCGCCGTCCGGGCCGCCGACGCCTGTCCCGTTCCCGTTCCCACCGGCACCACCTGCGGGTTCCTTGAGGTTCCCGAACGCAGGGACGCGCCCGGCCGTACCGTCAAGGTCGGGTACGCCGTGCACCGCTCGCAGGATCGCGCCCGCAAGCCCGACCCGGTCGTCTACATGGGCGGCGGGCCCGCCTCGTCGTCGTTGCAGCTGACCGGGTTCCTGAGCCAGTTGTTCCCCGACCGCGACGTCGTCACGATCGAGCAGCGCGGCGGCAAGTACTCCGTGCCCCGGCTGACCTGCCCCGAGACCGTCGAGGCCATGCTCGACCGGCTGCGCCGCCCGGAGACCGGGGCGGCGGGCGTGGCCACCGGGGCCGTCGCCTGCCGCAAGCGGCTGGCCGAGCGCGGCGTCGACCTGCGCGGCTACACCACGCGCGAGATCGTCGCGGACGTGGTCGACCTGCGCAAGAAGCTCGGCTACCCCACCTGGAACCTGTTCGGGGTCAGCTACTCCACGCGGGTCATGGTGGAGGCGGCCAAGGCCGATCCGGGCGGGGTGCGGGCGATGATCCTCGACTCCTACCTGCCGGAGAAGGTCGACTGGTACCGCGACGCCGACCGCAACCTGGCCGACACGGTGGCGGCGCTGGGGGTGAAGGACCGGTTCGAGGCGATGGTGGCGCGCTACAACCGGGCTCCCGCCCTGGTGCCGACGACCGATCCGCTGCTCGGCGAGCCGTTCACGGCGCGGATGAGCGGCGACGACGTGGCGACCGTCCTGGCCGAGGCGCTGCACGAGTCGGAGCTGGTGGCGGTGGCCCCAGCGCTGATCGACGCGCTGGCCTCGGGGCGGGAGGAACTGCTGCGCCCGCTGGCCGATGCGGTGGGCGGGGGGTTGACGTCGCATGAGTTCGGCCTTTATCACGCCGTCCAATGCCAGGATGAGGCGAAATTTCCTGATTCTTCGCGGCTTTTCACCGTGACCAATGACAAGGCCGTCTGCCAGGCCTGGAACCTGCCCCCCTCTCCTCCAACCGGCACCGGGGACACGACACCTGAGCAGACCAGCACAGGTTCCGGTCAGGCAGACCCGGCGGCCACAGGGTCGGACACGCCCGCCCACCAGCGCACCGCGGCCGCGCGGGCTGACGTGGGAGCAGGTCAACCCAGCACCACGGCTGCGGGCGCGGGTGCCGGGCGGAGGGTTCAGGGGGTTGGGGTGCCGGTGCTGGTGCTGGGTGGGCAGTTCGATCCCACGACGCCGCCCAGGACCAGCAAGCCGGCCGCCGCCGAGTTGCCGGGCGCCACGTTCGTCGAGTTCGCGGGTGTGGGCCACGCGGTCTTCCTGGCCATGGCCACCACCTGCGGCCGCCAGACGATCGCGGCGTTCGTCGAGGCCCCGGGCTCCTGGAGTCAGCCGTGCGTCCCCAGCCGGGCGGCGCTTGAGCGGTTCGCGCCGGGGTCGATGCTGGTGACGGGCGCGCCGTACCAGATCATGCTCGCGCCGTGGCTGGCCGTGCCGCTGGTGCTGTTCGCGCTGGTCGCGCTCGTGCAGCTGGTCGGCGGCGGGGTGCGGGGGCGGGGGCTGAGCGCGTTCGCGGGACTGACCGGTCTCGCGGCGGTCGGCCTGACCGTGCAGTCGGTGTACGGCCTGCTCACCACCAACGAGACCGCCCTGGCCGTCGGCGTACCGGCCTCGGTCGAGGTGTACGGCTGGCTGGCCGTGGGCGCCGTGGCCCTGAGCGTGGCGGCGGCGGTGTGGGCCATCGAGGCGAGACCGGCGCGAAGACTGTGGCCGCACCTGGTCGCCCTCGTGGTGGGCGGCGGGTTCCTCGTATGGTGGTTTGCCTGGTTCCTGTAACGCGTATCAGAGAGCTCGACGCGCTCCGCGGCTTCGCGGTGTGCGGCATCATGCTGGTCAACACCTGGCAGCACGCCCCGCACGAACCGCCCCAGCAGCCGCTGGACGCCGTCATGGAGTCGGCCTTCCAGGGCCGCTTCTACCCGATCTTCTCGCTGCTGTTCGGCATCAGCTTCGTGCTGTTCCTGCGTAGCGGCTCGCGCCTGGTGCTGCTGCGAAGGTTGTTCTTCCTGCTGCTGTTCGGGCTGGTCCAGCACACCTTCTACGAGGGCGAGGTGCTGACCGACTACGCCGCCTTCGGCGCGGCCGTGCTGCTGCCCGCCTCGTTCCTGGCCCCGGGCTACCCAGTGCTGGTGCTCGGGCTGGCGGCGCTCGGCTGGGGCGTGTGGCAGGGCGGCGGCACGCTGATCATCCCCGGCCTGTTCCTGGCCGGGATGGCGCTGATCCAGCTCAAGCCGGACCGCCGCCTGCTCCTGCCGTTCTTCGCCGTCGGCGCGGTGGCCTCGCTGGCGCTGACGGTCTTCTACTACTCCAGCCAGATCCCCGCCTACTACACGCTGGGCGCCGTGACCGGCGGGCTCGCCTACGGGACCGGCCTGCTGCTGGTCCTGCGGCCGTGGCTGTCGGCGGTGCTGGAGCCGATGGGCAGGCTGGCGCTGACCAACTACGTCTCCGGCACGCTGGTCATCTTCCTGACCGGACCGGTGACCGACGGCTGGTGGGTGCTGGTCGTGGCGGGGGCGACGGTGGCCGTCCAGGCGGTCTTCAGCCGGTGGTGGCTGTCCCGCCACCGCTACGGGCCGCTGGAGTGGATTTGGCGGTGCCTGACCTGGTTCCGCCGGGTGCCCAACGGTCTAGAGTCGAGGCGTGACGAGAATCGCCCTCTGTCAGATCCCGGTGTCCCCTGATCCCACCGTCAACCTCCAGCGGGTACGGCAGGCCCTGGCCGAGGCCGAAGGCGCCGACCTGGCCATCTTCCCGGAGGCGACGCTCACCCGCTACGGCAAGCGCATCACCGACCTGGCCGAGCCCCTGGACGGGCCGTTCGTGACCGGCGTGGCCGAGGCGGCCCGCGCCCACGGCACCGCGGTGATCGCCGGCGTGTTCGAGCCCGGCCGTGATCGTGTGTACAACACCGCCGTCGCCCTCGACGCCCGCGGCGAGATCCAGGCCGCGTACCGGAAGATCCACCTGTTCGACTCCTTCGGCGCCAAGGAGTCGGAGCTGGTCGAGCCGGGCGCCGAACCGGCCGTGGTCGAGCTGGCGGGCATCAGGATCGGGCTCGTCACCTGCTACGACGTACGCTTCCCCGAGCTGACCCGGGCGCTGGTGGACCAGGGCGCGCAGATGTTCGCGGTGATCGCCGCCTGGGGGTCGGGCCCGCTGAAGGAGGACCACTGGATCACGCTGGTGCGCGCCCGCGCCCTGGAGAACACCATGTGGACCGCCGCCGTCGGCCAGGCGCCCAACCCGGCCGAGTCGAGTGACGGTTTCGGCGTCGGCCGCAGCATGCTCGTCGACCCGCTGGGCGTGGTCCGGGCGGATCTGGGCAGTGCGTCAGGAGTCCAGCTCGTCGAGGCCGACCTGGAGACGACGGCCGCGATGAGGAAGACTCTTCCGTGCCTTGAACATCGGGTGCTCGGGGTCATGCGATCGTAAAGTGGTGACGTGAGCAGAACGCAAATGCAGAAGGTGGTCCCGCCGCGTCTGCTCGTGCCCTATCTGTCGGGCAAGCGCACGGTCATCTCCGGATATGTCTACCGCGTGCAGGACTGCGCGCGGCTGAGCACGCCCAGGCAGCTCTTCCACGGGCTCGACCTGTCGTTCGAGGGATCGGAGCTGACGGCCGAGGTGCCCGAGCTGTATGTGATGCGCTGGTACGCGCGCGACGTCGACACCTACGCCGTGCCGTACGGACCGCACATGGGCGGTGACTGGAGCGACACGCCGCCGTTCGCCGGCAACGGCTTCACCACCTCGCGCGAGCACGTGGTGCCGCAGTTCCACACGATGCCGATGCCGATCCCGGCCGGTGCCGAGATCGTCCACGTGAGTCCCGAGTCCGAGCGCCCGTTCGCCGCCTACGACGGGCTGACCTGGCGGCCCGCGGCATGAGCGAGCGCAGCGAGCGATCAATGGGACACAGCCGTCCAACGCCCATGCGGCCTCCGGAGGAGGTCGCATGAGCGTTCCCATCACCTCGGGTTTCGTTGCGCGCTTCGAGGAGCGCACCTTTCCCGCCGCGCTCGGCCCGGACAGCGACGAGGTCGTGCTGTTCAGTGAGGAGGAGCTGGCCGGCTTCGAGGCCGCCTCCGGCTACTGGCGGCGCACGGTCAAGCGGGCCGACGCCGAGTGGCTGGTGCTGGTGCGCACGGTGGCGGCGTTCGGCGGCGAGCCCTGCATCGTGCTGGACGAGGACGAGGACGGCCTGCACATCGCCTACACCGGCCACAGCGGCATGAAGGCCGAGGCCCTGGGCTACTGGATGGTCGACCACGGCGCCTACGAGGTCGTCGTGCCCCGCGAGGAGGTCTTCTCGATCAGGGTGGAACGTATCCCCGTGCCCTAGCGGTCAGGTGTCGAAGCTGCGGCGGGCGGTCTCGATGTGGCCGAGGTACTGGTGGGTCCAGCCGCACATCAGGTCGACCGTCGCCCGCAGGGCCAGGCCTGGCTGGGTGAGCGTGTACTCGACCCGCGGCGGCACGGTCGGGTGCACCTTCCGCTCGGCCAGGCCGTTGCGCTCCAGCATGCGCAGGTTCTGGGTGAGCATCTTGTGGCTGATGCCCTCGACCTCGTCGCGCAGCTCGCTGAAGCGCAGGGTGCGCTCACCGAGGGCCTCGATGATCAGCAGCGCCCACTTGTTGGCGACGTCGGAGAAGATCTCCCGCGCCAGGGAGTCCGCGCGCCTGAGGTCCGCTTCGTCGGCCGTTCCGCTGAACTGCTTGGTCACCATCAGGTTCCCCAGTCTCCGAAAGGTGCGTTCTTCCACGTCAGCCAACACTCTCCTATGGTTCCCGAGTAACCGCAAGAGAGCGAAGGAGGAGGTCTCGTGGCTGTTTCGCTCATCAACCCCGGCGGGCACGTCCGGGTCCCGATCTACCACGACGTCGCCGTGGCGACGGGCGGCAGGCAGGTCCACATTCACCGATTAGGTGATGACATTTCCTAATTCCTTGTCAACCGATGCGGTATCCGTGGGTCTATAGGGGCGTGAACCGACAAACGACCTCGGTCGCGCCGGTGCGGGAGGCGCCGCCGTCGTTCGCCGAACTGTTCGCCGTCCACTACCAGCCCCTGGTACGGCTGGCCGGACTGCTGGGCGCCGACGACCCCGAGGACATCGCCCAGGAGGCGTTCGCCCGCCTGCACACCGGGCAACTGCGCGACGACGGCGCGGCCGTGGCCTACCTGCGCGCGATCGTCTGCAACCTCACCCGCAACCGCCTGCGTCACCTGCGCCTGACACGGCTGCGCCGCCCCGAGCCGCCGGAGCCGGCGCGCAGCAGCGAGCAGTCGGTCATCCTCGCCGAGGAGCACCGGGAACTGCTGGAGGCGCTCGACCGGCTCCCCCGCCGCCAGCGGGAGGCGCTGGTGCTGCGCTACTGGCTGGACCTTTCCGAACGTGAGATCGCCGCGGCCATGGGCCTCTCGCCCGGTTCGGTGAAGACGCATGCGAGCAGGGGCCTGGCCGCGCTCGGCCGGGCGCTCGAGGAGGACGCGTGACCCCCCTGGAGGAGCGGCTGAAGGCCGCGCTGGACGCTCGCGCCCAGACCTACGAGGCCGGCCAGAACGCCTGGCTGAGCGTGCGCGCCCGCACCCCGCTGCCACCGCGAAGGGGCCGCTGGCTGCTCGCGGCGATCCCGGTCGCGGTGATCGCGCTGTTCGTTCCTGTCCTGCTCAACGGGGGCCTGGGCAGGAACTCGGCGGCCGATCCCGGCACGCTTCAGCGGCAGCTGATGGCAGGGCTGACACCGGTGGGGGAACCGGTGGAGCTCGGCGGCCTGAAGTTGTGGTTCGCCAGGGGCAAGCTCGGCAATCCGCAGTTCTGCGCGCTGTCCGGGAGCGGGCGGGAGCCGGTCGGCTCCTGCGGCGCCGTCCACGCCATGGGAGCGGGCACCTATGAGGGCTCGGCCTCCGGGAAGGACGCCGCCACGGTCCTCGACTACGGCCTGGCCCAGCCGGAGAGTGCCGGAGTCAGGGCGGTGACGGGAGATGGGCGGCAGATCGCGGGGACGGTGCACCGGGTGCCGGGGGCGCCGATGGCGATCTGGAGCGTGAGCTTCGCCGCCGCCGAGCAGGTCACCAAGGTGGAGTTCCTGGACGCGGCGCAGCGGGTGCTCGGGGAGATGCCCCGGTCGATGCTGGCGGGCCGCTCGCGCAAGGCCAAGCCGGCCGGCCTGCCGTACGCGATGGCGGGTGGGCTGTCGCTACGGCCCTACCAGGTTCCGAACGACACCCAGCCCGGCGCGACCGACCTGGAGGTGATCTGGACGCGCGCCGGCAAGGAAGTGGGCGCGATACCGCTCAAGAACGCCTACCTGTGGAAGGGCGGCGGCGCGGACCGGCCGTGGCCGGTCCGCCTGCAGGCCGAGGACGGCGTGGTGTTCGGCGCGGCCCGCCCCGACGTCGCGCGCATCGTGTGGACGCGGGAGGGCCGCGAGCTGACGCTGACCCCGCGGCCCGACCCGTGGGGCCTGAACCTGGGCCTGTTCGCGCTGACGGCCGACGCCCGGGACGAGGATCGCGGGCACACGGTGGTCGCCTACGACGCGCGGGGTGAGGAGATCTGGCGCAATGACCCGCCGCCGGAGAAGGAGGAGGCCGGCTTCTTCGGCGAGCGGATCAGCGACAAGATCGTCGTGCCGGACACGGAGGACTTCTCCTTCGGCCCGGTCGAGCTGTGGTTCTCGAAGAACACCGAAGGGACGATGCTGTGCGCCTCCGGCGGCGTCCGGCCGGACGGAGGCAAGTCCGGCGGCTGCTCCACGACCCAGCTCGACCGCCACTTCTCCTCCAGGGCCACCCTCGGCACCTACCTGCCGGAGCCGGGCGCCGAGCTGGCCTACGGCGTCCTGTCCCCCGCGACCGAGGCGGTCACGGCGGTCACCGTCGACGGCACCCGCATTCCCGCCCAGATCCTGAAGGCCAAGGGCGGACCGGCGGCGGTGTGGGCGGTCCGCTACCCGGCGAACGTCAAGATCGCCGCGTTCTCCCACCGGGAGAAGGGCCGCGAGCTCGACCGCGTCGACGTGTGGGACCACGGCTGCTCGCAGACCCCCGCGCGGGAGGGCACCGGCCAGGCCCTGCCCGGCGGCGTGTCGGCCCACCTGCAGGCTCCGATGTGCCTGCACTTCTGGAAGGACGGCAAGATGCTGCCCGGCTCCTTCGAGCGCCTGCCCGGGACGAATCTGCGCGCGATCGTCGGCCGCGAGCAGCCCGTGCAGTGGGGCCAGCACAAGGACACCTGGTACGGCTTCGCCCTTCCCGGCACCGCCCGGGTCGAGGGCGTGTCCAAGAGCGGCAAGGTCGCCGCCGAGACCGTCCCCGACCCGTGGGGACACGGCGTGGCGATGTTCGCCGCACCGGTCCCCGACGGGGTGGCCAGGAAGGGCCTGCACTGGCCGGACCTCTCCTTCACCGGCTACGACGCCGCCGGGAAGGTGTTGTGGAGATGGGACAGGGCGGGACTCAGCTAGAGGGCGCCAGGTCGCGGCGGCGCAGCACCACCAGCCCCGCCGCGGCCAGCGCCGCCGCCACCGCGGTCAGCCCGAGCAGCGCCGCGGCCGGCGCGCCCCGGCCCAGCAGCAGCGCGGGCACGTGCACGAACGGCGACAGCTCCAGCACGAACCCGTCGGCCAGCTTGAACTCCGCCACCAGGTCGACGGCCAGGATCAGGCCCAGCACGCTCCAGCTGACCGCGGCGGCCAGCCGCGGCAGCACCCCGAACAGCAGGACCGCCACCCCGACCACGGTCCAGACCGCGGGCAGGTAGGCGAGCGTGGCGCCCGCGACGCGCAGCGGGCCGCCGTCGTAGGCGAGCCCGGCCACGCCGCCGAGCACCGCCAGCAGCAGCGCCGGTCCGACGACCGCGTAGAAGAGGTGGCCGAGCGCCCAGTGCAGGCGGCCGACCGGCGTCGAGAGCAGCAGGTCGGCCCGCCCGGCCGCCTCCTCCGCGCGGGCGCGCAGCGCCGAGACCAGCGCGGCCCCGGCGACGAGCTGGCTCATGACATAGAGGATGAACGTGAAGAACACGTCGGCGACGCCGGCGCCTGGCCCGCCGATGGTCTCGGCGAGCTGCCGGAGCGTCTGCGTGTCCAGCTGGGTGTCCAGGCCGCGCGCCGAGAAGCCGATCAGGCCGCCGATCGCCGCGAAGCCGACCGTGAACCCGATCAGGGTGCCCCGGTGCAGGCGTCCGGCCAGCGCGAACGCGCCGCCCAGCGCGCCCTCGGCCGGTCCCGCGCGGGTGGGCAGCAGGCCGCCGGCCAGGTCGCGCCGGGCCGACAGCGCGAACGCCGCCGCCCCCGCCACCGCGACGAACACCACCGCCACGGCCAGCGCCCACCAGTGGTCTCCGCCGTAGGGCCGGGTCAGGCGGACCCAGCCGAACGGCGACAGCCAGGCGAGCCAGCCGATGCCGCCGGAGTCGGCCAGCGAGCGGATGCCGAAGAAGACGCCGCTGGTGGCGATCGCGATGCCGCGGGCCGTACCGGATCCGGCGGTGAGCTGCGCGGCGACGGCGGCCACGGCCGCGAGGCACCAGCCCGCGGCGGCGCTGGAGAGACCGAAGAGCAGCGACGAGCCGGCGGGCAGGCCGTTGGCGACCAGGCCGGGCACGCTGAGCAGGCCCAGCAGCAGGTTGGCCGCCAGCACCACGACGAGGGCGGCGGCCAGGGGCGCGTGGCGGCCGACGACGCCGGAGGACAGCAGCTCGCGCCGGCCCGTCTCCTCCTCGACGCGGGTGTGGCGGATGACGAGCAGGATGCTGATCAGGCCGCCGATCAGCGCGCCGGAGGAGCCGAGCGTCCAGGCGGTCAGGCCGCCGACGCTCGCGTCGTAGATGACGCCGCGGGTGGCCAGCTGGGCGGGGCTGTTCATCGAGGCGTGGGTGAAGGCGTCGCGGGCGGCCTGGTCGGCGTAGAGGCGGGCGGTGCTGGCGGCGATGGTGGCCGGGAGCACCGCGCTGATGAGGATCCAGACGGGCAGCAGGACGCGGTCGCGGCGCAGGATGAGCCGGATCAGCGCGCCGAGGCCGGTCATCGCGCCGATCCCTCGTAGTGGCGCAGGAACAGCTCTTCCAGCGTCGGCGGCTGGCTGGTCAGCGAGCGTACGCCCGCCCTGGCCAGCTCGGTCAGGACCGGGGTGAGCGCCGCGCCGTCGACCTGGCAGCGCAGCCGGTCGCCGTCCACGGTGAGCTCGTGCACGCCGGGCAGCCGCGCGAGGCCGTCGGCCGGGCCGATGAGCTCGGCCGTGACCGACGTGCGGGTGAGGTGGCGCAGGTCGGCGAGGCTGCCCGACTCGACGGTACGGCCGGCGCGGATGATGGACACGCGGTCGCACAGCGTCTCCACCTCCGACAGGATGTGGCTGGACAGCAGAACGGTGCGGCCGCGGTCCTTCTCCTCCTGGACGCAGTCGTTGAAGACCGCCTCCATCAGCGGGTCCAGGCCGGAGGTGGGCTCGTCCAGGATCAGCAGCTCGACGTCGGAGGCGAAGGCGGCCACGAGCGCGACCTTCTGCCGGTTGCCCTTGGAGTAGGTGCGGCAGCGTTTGCGCGGGTCGAGCTCGAACCGGTCGAGCAGTTCGGCCCTGCGGCGCGGGTCGAGGCCGCCGCGTACCCGGCCGAGCAGGTCGATGACCTCGCCGCCGCTCAGCGAGGGCCACAGGGTGACGTCGCCGGGCACGTAGGCGAGGCGGCGGTGCAGCTCGGTCGCGTCCCGCCAGGGGTCGCCGCCGAGCAGCTCGACCTCGCCGCCGTCGGAGCGCATCTGGCCGAGCAGGACGCGGATGGTGGTGGTCTTCCCCGCGCCGTTGGGGCCGAGGAAGCCGTGCACCTCTCCCGTCTTGACGCTGAGGTTGAGGCCGTCCAGGGCTCTGGCCTGGCCGAACGTCTTGACCAGGCCCTTGGTGCGTACAGCGGTGCTCATTGGCGTTCCTCGAACTTCTCCAAGCCCGTCCGCGCCTGCTCGAACAGCTCGCGGCCCAGGAATTCCGGTCTGATCAGGTCGAGCTGGGCCTTGCCCACGCGCAGGGCCCCGCCGGGGGAGAACATGGGCGTGCCGAGCGCGCGGGTGACGTGCTCGTGCAGCACGGTGATGCCGAGCTTCATGGCGGTCAGCACGGTCGCGCGGGCGCGGTGGTCGACGTCGTGCTCGTCGAGCTTGGACAGGTGTTCCTCGGTGACGCTGACGAGCTGGTCGAACATGGCCGCCGCGCCGGGCGAGCCGTCCACGAGGGCCCGGCCGAGGTAATGCATGAGGGGCGGAGCGGTGCGGTGGACGCTCTCGATGAAGTCAGGATCTTCCAGGTTGTGGTCGGTGACTCCGGCCTTCGCCTGGGCGCGCATGTAGGACAGGACGTACTCGTCGCAGGCTTCGCGCAGCTGGTCCTTGGAGCCGAAGTGGTGCTGGACCAGGCCGGGCGAGACCCCGGCCGCTTCGGCGATGCCGCGGATCGTGGTGGCTCTGACGCCCTTGTCGGCGAACAGCGCCATGGCGACGTCCCGGATACGGGCGCGTGCCGTCAGATCCTCATCAGAAACTGGTCGCATGTCCAGCATGCTATACGCATGTATTGGCGACCATACAAGTGTTCAGTCATATTTTTCGCGTCAAAGCGCGCGATAGCGCGATCTCCTGGCCTCCTTACGCTCCTGCGGGCTCAACCGGAGCACCGTGGCGATCTCGTACTCCAGCGCCCTGCCCACCCGCTCGGCGAACGCCCTCGGCTCGTAGGCGGCGTCGGGCAGCTCCGGCACCACCCGGTCGACGATGCCGTTCCTGCGCAGGTCCGTCGCGCGTACCCCCTGGGCCTGGGCGATCTCCGGGGCGAAGTCGACGCTGCGGTAGAGGATCGCCGAGGAGCCCTCCGGCGGCAGCGGCGACAGCCAGGCGTGCTGGGCGGCCAGCACGCGGTCGGCCGGCAGCAGCGCCAGCGCGGCGCCGCCCGCCCCCTCCCCCATCAGCAGGCAGACCGTCGGCGCCTCCAGCGAGACCATGTCGGCCAGGCAGCGCGCGATCTCCGCGGCCAGACCGCCCTCCTCGGCCGCCTTCGACAGCGCCGCGCCCGCCGTGTCGATCACCGTGACCAGCGGCAGCCCCAGCTCGGCGGCCAGCCGCATGCCGCGCCTGGCCACCCGCAGCCCCGCCGGGCCCAGCGGCGCGCCGACCCGCTGGCGGCGCCGGTCCTGGCCGAGCACGACCGCCGGCGCCGCCCCGAACCTGGCCAGCGCCAGGAGCAGGCCGGGCTCGTTCTCGCCCTCGCCGCTGCCGTTGAGCGGGGTGACGTCGGTGGCGGCCAGCTTGAGCAGCGTGCGCACGCCCGGCCGGTCGTCGCGCCGGGAACGGGTGATGGCCTCCCACGCCTCCACCGGCCGCAGGTCCTCCTCGGGCGGCCGGCCCGGGTCGAGCTCCTCCACCCGCGCGCACAGCACGCTCAGCGCGCGCGCCGCGATCGTCCGCGCAGCCTCGGCCGAGACCACCGCGTCGACCAGGCCGTGGCGGTAGAGGTTCTCGGCCACCTGCACGCCCTCGGGGAACGGGTAGCCGTGCAGCGACTCGAACACCCTCGGCCCGAGAAAGCCGATCAGCGCCCCCGGCTCGGCGGCGGTCACGTGACCGAGCGAGCCCCACGACGCGAACACCCCGCCCGTCGTGGGATGCCGCAGATACACCAGGTACGGCAGGCCCGCCGCCCGATGCGCCTGCACCGCGGCGGTGACCTTCACCATCTGCACGAACGCCAGCGCGCCCTCCTGCATCCTGGTGCCGCCGGAGGCGGGCGCGGCCAGCAGGGGCAGTCTCTCGGCGGTCGCCCGCTCCACCGCCACGGCGATCCGCTCGGCCGCGGCCACCCCGATCGAACCGGCCAGGAAGGAGAACTCGCTGGCCACCACCGCCACGCGCCGGCCGTCGAGCAGCCCTTCGCCGGTTACGACCGACTCGTCGTAGCCGGACTTGACGCGGGCGGCGGCCAGTTCGTCGGCGTAGGAGGAGTCGGGGCGCACCGGGTCGACCGGCGGCGCGTCCCAGGAACGCCAGGAGCCCTCGTCCAGGACCGCGCGGATCAGGGCGTGCGCGTCGGGACGGCTGTCGATCATCGCTCCCGCTCTTCCAGCCAGGCCAGGACCGCGTCGCCGTCCTGGCCCAGCTCGGGCGGGGCGGTGTGCTCGGCCGGCGGCAGGCCGTCGAAACGCAGCGGCGGGCCGGGCAGCTCGATGCGGCCCAGGACCGGGTGCTCCACGGTGACGAGCAGGCCCTGGGAGCGGGTCTGGTCCCAGGCGTAGACCTCGTCGAGGGAGCGGATGGCGCCGGCCGGGACGCCCAGCTCGCCGAGCGCGGCCAGCCAGTGGGCGCGGTCGTGGGCGGCCAGGGCTTTCTCCATGTCCTGGATGAGGTCCTCGCGGTGGCGGAAGCGGTCGCGGTTGGTGCGATATTTCGCGATATCTGGGTCTATGCCGAGGAGGGTGGCGACTTTTCGCCATTGGTTCTCATTCGCGACGGCGATCTGAAGCATGCCGCCGGCGCAGTGGAAGGCTCCGTACGGGGCGATGGAGACGTGGTGGTTGCCGTTGGCCCGCGGAACCTGGCCGCCGACCGTCCAGGCGGTGCCGTGGTAGGAGTGCACGCCGGTCACCGCGGCCAGCAGGGAGGTCCGTACGATCCGGCCCTCGCCGGTGCGCTCGCGCTCGTACAGGGCGGCGGCCACGCCGTACGCGCCGTGGATGCCCGCGAGCAGGTCGGCGATCGAGGCCCCCACGCGGTAGGGCTCCTCGGCGCTGGGACCCGTCAGCGACATCAGCCCCGCCTCGCCCTGCGCGATCTGGTCGTAGCCCGGCCGCCCGCCCTCCGGGCCGTCGTGCCCGAACCCCGTGATGGACAGGACCACCAGCCTCGGGTTGAGCTCGCGCAGCCGTTCCACGGCGAGCCCGAGCCGGTCGAGCACCCCGGTGCGGAAGTTCTCGATGAGCACGTCGCTCTGCCGGACCAGGCGTTCGATCAGCGCCTTGCCGCCGGCGCTCTTGAGGTCGACGGCGACCGACAGCTTGTTGCGGTTGGCCGCCAGGAAGTACGTGGAGATGTCATGCTCCGGCCCGACGAACGGCGGTCCCCAGCCCCGCGACTCGTCACCCCCGTCAGGGTGCTCCACCTTGATCACCTTGGCGCCCAGGTCACCGAGCATCTGGGCGGCGTGCGGACCCGCGAGGGCCCTGGACAGATCGAGCACGACGATGTCGCCTAGGGGTCCGAGCAAGATCAACCTCCATCCCGGGGAAAGTCAATATTCTCAGCTTGCCAGGTCCTTTCTGTCGCCCCCTACCCTCGACAGCGTGCAAACCCTCGCCCAGCGCATCAGCGACCTCCCGCCGTCGTGCGGCCCGGTCCGCCTCGTGGCCGTCGACGGGCCCGCCGGAGCGGGCAAGACCACGTTCGCGGGACGGCTGGGCAAGGCGCTCGACTGCCAGGTGATCCACAGCGACGACTTCCCCGTGCCGTGGTCGGAGGGCCCGGGCGCCTGGTTCGCGGCGTTGCGCGAGCAGGTCCTCGACCCGCTGTCGGCGGGCCGCCCCGGTCGTTTCCGCCGCTACGACTGGCACCGCGCACGCTACACGACGTGGCTCGACGTCCCGCCCGCTCCGGTCCTGGTGATCGAGGGCGTGGGTACGGCCCGCCGCGACGCCGACCACCTCCTGGCCTTCCGGGTCTGGCTGGAGGCCGAGCGCGCGACCCGCTGGGACCGCGTGCGGGCCAGGGACGGCGCCGGCCTGGAGGCGGAGTGGCAGGCGTGGTTCGCCGCGGAGGACCGCTGGTTCGCCGGCGACGCCACCCGATCCCGAGCCGACCTCGTCATTTCCACCTGACTGTAAAGGATGGCCATAACCCCGGCCACCCACCATATTGCTATACCAAATCCTATACAACATCCCGGCGGATGACCTTTACCCTCGACGCAGTCCCTTCCCCCCACCGAAAGGCCGTTCGCGATGGCGCCGCTACCGCAGCCACGGACCCTCCACCTGACGATCTGCGCCACGCTCCTCACCGCGGTCGCGGCCATCGGCGTCAGCGCCGTGGCCCAGGCCACCGCCACCACGCAGGAGGCGCACCCGGTCGCGGTCACGATCCGCGACGTGGCGGGCAAACCGGTCGGCACCCTCGCCCTGCGGCCGGAGGGGTACACCAAGTCGCGCCTGTCGGTCACGGTCAAGGGCCTGCCTCCGGGCTACCACGGCTTCCACATCCACGCCACCGGCATCTGCGACCCCGCCGCCGTCGACCCGGCGACCGGCAAGGTGTCGCCGTTCTACACCGCCGGCGGCCACTTCGACCTCGGCGGCTCCACCCACTCCCACCACTCGGGCGACCTGCCGCCGCTGCTGGTCGCCGCGGACGGCTCCGGCACGGCCTCGGTGGTCACCGACCGCTTCCGGGTCCGCCAGCTCACCGACGCCGACGGCAGCGCCGTCATCGTGCATGCCCTGCCCGACAACCTGGCCAACATCCCCGAGCGCTACAGCGCCACCGGCCCGGACGAGGCCACCCAGCGCACGGGCGACGCGGGCGGCCGGATCGCCTGCGGCCCGATCAAGTAGCCGCCCGCCCACCGCTCCCCGGACGCCGCACTGGCCCGTGCGGCGTCCGGGGACTAGGGTTGCCGCCTCGACCGGGAGCGCACGCCATCGAGAGCCCGGCGCGACCCACCGGAGAGGCGGACGATCCCGATGAACGACGACCTGGCGGCGATGGCCCGGTCCATCATCGACGCCAACGTGTACGTGACGCTCGCGACCGCCGGCCGGGACGGCACCCCGTGGGCCAACCCGGTGTTCTTCGCCCACGACGGCTACCGCGACTTCTACTGGGTCTCCTCCCCCGAAACCGTCCACTCCCGGAACCTGGCGGTCCGCCCTCGGCTCGGCATGGTCGTCTTCGACTCCCGGGTCGCCCCGGGCAGCGGCCAGGCGGTCTACATGTCAGCCACGGCCGGGCAGGTCACCGACCTGGAGCCCGCCCTGGCCGTCTACCCGGGCGACCCGTCGCGCGGCGGCCGTCCCATGACCCCCGGGTACCTGAGCGCGCCCCACCCCTACCGCCTGTACGTGGCGCGCGCCGAGGACCACCACGTCCTGTGCCCCGCGAGACGGGCGTGCCCTGCTCACCCCACGGCCTGTCCTATGACCACCGCATCGCCGTGACCCCCTGAACCACGACTTTGGTCGGTGCCGCTCCGACCAGCGACGGAGGCGCGGACTCGGCTTCAGGCGGGAGGCGCGGCGATCTCCGGGCTGCCAGTGTCGAAGGGTCATCCCCCCTCGGAAGGGCCCATCGTGCGCGTGACCACCGCCCCACTGCAGCCGGAACTGGACAGGATCGTGGCGGCCGGAGCGGGCGCGGTGATCGCGGAGCTCAGATGGGACGACCGCACCACCAGGCTGGCCTCGGGCGTGATCGAGCTCGGCCGCCCGCGCCGCGCCCCCGTCAACGGCCGCTTCCGCATCGGCGGCGTCACCGAGGCGTTCACCGCCACGGTCGTGCTGCAACTCGTGGCCGAGGGCCGGCTCGGGCTGGACGACCCACTCGGCGCCCACCTGCGGAACCCGGCGCCGGACATCACCATCCGGCACCTGCTCGGCCACACCAGCGGCCTGCCCGAGCACACCGGCCCCACACGCCCCCGGCGGGCGCGCGACCTCGTCAACCTGGCCGTCCTGTCCGACCCCGGCACCCGGTACGCCCCCTCCGGCACCGGCTACCTCCTGCTCGGCATGGTGATCGAGGAGGTGACCGGCCGGCCGTACACCAGGGAGATCACCGACCGGATCATCAAGCCGCTGAAACTGACGGCCACCCGCACCCCCACCTCCTCGACCGCGATCAACGGCCCGCACGCCCGCGGCTACCTCATGACCGGCGGCAGGCCCCGCGACGTGACCCGCCTCAACCCCACAGCGGCCGGCGCCGCGGGCGGCATGATGTCCTCCACCGCCGACCTCAACACCTTCTTCCACGCCCTGCTCACCGGCGGCCTGCTGCCACCCGCCGAGCTCACGCTGATGAAGACGCCGGGCATCGGCGGCGACCACGGCCTCGGCCTGGAGATCGCCGGCACCCCCTGCGGCACCGCCTACGGCCACCGCGGCGCCATCCTCGGCTACACCACCCTGTCCTTCCACAGCGCCGACGGCGCACGCCAGCTCAGCCTCAGCATGACCCCGTACGACGACGCCGCCCACGCGGCACTCCGGGCGGCGTTCACGACGGGGTTCTGGAGCTAGTCAGCTCGCACCGCCCGTCCACGCAGTTGCGCCGCAGCCGTCCCCTGGAGATCGTCTGCACCAGACCGATCGCCCAGCACGTCGGGCACCCGCGTAGCGCCACCAGGCCGAGCGGCGCCAGGAGCAGGCTGACCAGCCCGGTCACCGGAAGCAGCGCGAGCGCGGCGGCCAGCGCGCCGAAGCCGAGCACGCCGCGCACCAGGTGCCGGGGCAGCGACCCGCTGGCGAAGTCACGTCCGTCAGCCATGGTCGCCCCCCACCGAGCTCAGCAGCGAGGCGCGGACCGTGGTACGGGCGCGGTGCAGCCGGGACTTCATGGCCGGGGTGCTGAGGCCGAGCGCGGCGGCCACCGCCCGCCCGCTGTGGCCCTGGACGTCGCGCATGATCAGCACGCTGCGCTGGTCGGCGGGCAGCTCGGCGATCGCCTCCGCCACGATCCCGGCCTCCAGGCGCAGCAGCACCTCCTCCTCGGCCGACCGCCCGGCGCTGTCGAGGATCGGGAGGTGGTACCCCGTCAAGGTCCGCGCCCTGCGCAGGCACTCGTTGCGGACGATGCGGAACATCCACGACGCCAGCGCCGCCGAGGCCCGCAACACCCCGATCTTGCGATACAGGATGATCAGCGCCTCCTGCGCGGCGTCCTCGGCGTCCTCCGGGGTGGTGCACAACGCGTGGGCGAACCGCCGTACGTGCGACTGCGAGCGCGACACCAGCGCGGCGATGGAGTCGACGTCGCCCCGTTGCGCGGCCGCGATGAGACGCTCGTCGGGCCAGGTCGTGTCAGCCACGGCTACGGCTCCTGCGGCGCAGCACGACGACCGTACACGTGCAGACGAGCACGGCGGCGACGGCGATGATGGCGATGGTCATGATGCGAAACCTCCGGGTCAGATCCCGGCGGGATCGCCGGGACACACATAAGAGGCAGGAACCCCATAAAAGGATTCAGGCACTGACAGGAGATGTCAGTGACGCGCTCCTAGCTTCTGCCCATGAACAACTTCGACTTCTTCGAGGGCACCTGGACCTCGCACCAGCGCAAGCTGACCAAGCGGCTGGCGGGCAGCGACGACTGGGAGGAGTTCCCCGGGTACACGCGCGCCACGCGGCACCTGTCCGGCGCGGCGAGCTGTGACGAGGTCACCTTCCCCACCAAGGGGACCTCGGGGCTGACGCTGCGCCTGCACGACCCCGCCACCGACCTCTGGTCGATCTACTGGATCAGCGGCGCCGACCCCGTCCTCGGCCTGCCGCCCGTGGTGGGCCGCTTCGACGGCGACCGCGGCGAGTTCTTCTGCGACGACCAGCACGAGGGCACGCCGGTGCGCTGCCGCTTCCTCTGGATCAGGATCGACGCCGACCACTGCCGGTGGGAGCAGGCCTTCTCGGTGGACGGCGAGCGTACCTGGGAGACCAACTGGATCGCCGAATTCACCCGGGCCGAAACGCCCTGAGCGCGGCCTCGACCAGCGCGTCGGCGTACGCGGGCGTGAGCGGGCCCGAGCGTTGCAACCACCGCTGGAACAGCGGCGCGTAGAGCACTTCCAGCACCAGGTCGAGGTCGGCGTCGGCGGCGAGCTGCCCGGCCCGCTGAGCGCTGCGCAGCCGGGCCTTCTTGGCCTCGTCCACGGGCCGGGCGAGCTTGTCCCGGTACTGCGCGGCCAGCCCGGCGTCGTTGATCACCTCGGCGGTCAGCGCCCGGATCGGCTTCTCGAAGTCCGGGTCGGCGAACTCGGCGACGGTCGCGCGCATCACCCGCTTCAGGTCCGCCTCCAGATCTCCGGTGTCGGGCAGCGCCATGTCCTGTCCATCGGCGTCCTCGCTGAGCGCCAGGATCGAATCGAAGATCACGGCGCCCTTCGACGGCCACCACCGGTAGATCGTCTGCTTGCCGACGCCCGCCCGCGCGGCGATGGCCTCGATGGCGACCTTCTCGTAGCCCACCTCGGAGATCAGGGCACGGGTGGCCGCGAGGATCGCCTGGCGCGAGTGCTCGCTGCGGCGGGAGCTGTCGGGTGTCTTGGGCATGAACCCAACGGTAGCGATGCCGGGAACGGTCAAAGGCCTCCTCCTGGGGTACGCGGCGGGGGAAGCGGGGCCGGAAAAGCGAATCGAAAGCGGTCTCCCCTACCGTCGGGAACATCCATCCCGGAGGAGGATCGCCGCCTTGCCGGCAGGGCGGTGCGCCGGGCTGCCGTGCCGTCGCGTGGCACGGCCGCCCGTTCCGGCCGCCCCGTCACCCGCAGTGGCGGGGCGGCCAGGTCTCAGGCCAGGTGCGTCACGTCGTTGAACGACAGCACTTCCATCCGCCCGTCCACCACGTGCCAGGTGGAGACCGACGCGTTGCGGATCGGGGCGTAGCGGTGCACGGCGGGCAGTTCGGCGTCGGGCTTTCCGGCCAGGACGTGGCGCAGCAGCAGGACGACCGCGTCGTGGGCCACGATCAGGACCCGCCGGCCGCGGGCGGTCGCGCGCAGGTCGCCGACGAAGGCGCGCAGCCGTACCACGACGTCGCCGAAGGACTCGCCGCCCGGCGGACGGAAGGCGTACTCGCCCTCGGACAGGAAGCGGGCGGCCTCCTCGGGGAAGCGCTCGGCGACGGCCGCGCGGTTGAACGGGGCCAGGGCGCCCATCTCCCGGTCGCGCAGGCGTTTGTCCACGGTGAGGGGCAGCGTCGTCCCGACGCCCCACGCCCGTTGCGCGTGTACCCAGGTGTCGCGCGCCCGCAGGTACGGCGAGCACCACACCACCTCCGGCGCCTCCGCCTCCGGCAACGCCGCCAGCACGTGCCCCACCGCAGCCGCCTGCCGCCTGCCGAGATCGGTCAGGGTGACCTCCTGGTCGCCGCGCTCGTAGACGAGGGGACGCTCGCGCGCCCGTTCGTAGGCGAGGTTGGCTTCGCTCTGGCCGTGCCGCACCGCGATGATCCGCACCGGTCCGCTCATGCCCGCCATGTTGCCAGAAGACCTTTCTTCTAATTACGGTCAAGACCGTTAACAGATGCCATGGAGGCCTCCCATGCGAACACTCATCGCGGCCCTCTTACTCCTCCTCACCCTCGCCACTCCGGTCCGGGCCGAATCCGCGCCACCCACCGGCTGCGGGTTCCAGACCCTCGGCACGCTGCCCCTCACCGGCGCCACCACCGCCGGCGCGGCCATGGACCGCGGCCGCGTCTACACCGTCACCTCAAGCGCCTCGGGCCCCGCCGTACTGGCGGTCAGGAACGCCGCCGACGCGCGCCTCGTCTCCGAACACCCGCTCCCCCTCGCCCTCGGCTCCTGGGCGGTGACCGTCGCCCCCGACCACTCCGTCTACGTCGGCAGCTACAACGCCACCGCCGGCGCCATGGGCCGCCTCTTCCGCTTCGACCCCGCCACCGGCAAGGTGACCGAACTCGGCATCGCGGCACCCGGCGAGACCTTCGTCTGGACCGTCGCGGCCGCCCCAGGCGCAAGCGCCGTCTACGCCGGCACCTCACCCAACGGCAAGCTCATCCGGTACGACACCCGCACCGGCCGCCTCAGCGACCTGGGCAGTCCCGTGCCCGGCGAGCAGTTCATCAGAGACCTGGCCATCGCCCGCGACGGCACCGTCTACGCCGGAATGGGCGCCCAGTCGATGAAGGTCGCGGTCCTGCGCCCCGACGGCACCCCGATCCGGGTCATAGACCCACCCATCCAGGGCAGCGGCTACGCCTACGACCTCGACGTGATCGGGCACCGGCTGCTGGTCAGGTTCGCCACCTCGACGGGCGTCAACCCGATGGGCGTCTACGACCTGCGCGAGCGCCGCTGGGAACACGTCGTGGACGACGTCGACAGCCTGACCGTCGGCGGCGGACGCCGCGGCCACCAGGTGTACCTCGTCCAGAACGACCAGCTCGGCGCCCTCGACCTCAGATCCGGAAAAGTCCGGCCCACCGGCTTCACCGACCTCGGCGGCGGCGCCGCCCGGCCCCTCGGCTGGCGCGGCGACGTCCTGGTCGGCACCAGCTCCACCGGCCGCATGTGGCACTACGACCGGCGTACCGGCAAGGGCCGCATGTTCGAATCCACGGTCACCGGGCAGCACGTCAGCATCCGCTCCATGGGCAACGGCCCCGACGGCCGCGTCTACGCCGGCGGCTTCTTCACCGGCGGCCTGGCCGCCTACGACCCCAAGACCGGCGAGTCGCAGTTCTGGCCGAACGTCGGCCAGAGCGAAGGCATCGTCACCCACAGGGGCAAGCTCTACCTCGGCGTCTACCCCGGCGCCCGCATCTACTCCTTCGACGGCGCCACCCCCACCCAACTGCTCTCCCTCTCCGACCAGGAGCAGGACCGGCCGTTCGCGATGATCTCGGCGGGCGAGTGGCTGGCGTTCGGCACCGTGCCCAAGTCCGGTACCGTCGGCGGAGCCCTCGGCCTGCTCAACCCCGACACCGGCCAGAAGGTCATCAGGCGGAACCTCGTCCCCGGCCACTCCGTCATCGGCCTCGCCTACCGCGACGGCGTCGTCTACGGCGCCACCTCGGCCTTCGGCGGCATCAGCACCCCGCAGGACACCGCGGCCAAGGTGTTCGCCTACGACATCGCCGCCGACGCGCTGAAGTGGGTGACGGCGCCGGTGGAGGGTGACCTGGCGCTCGGGTCGATCACCTTCGACGACGCCGGGCGGTTGTGGGGGCTCACGCCGGACGCGGTGTTCGAGATGGACCCGGTGACCGGGCAGACACTGCGTACCGCCAAGCACCAGACCTATCCGTGGGCCACCGCCACTCAGGTGTGGCTGGACACCAACCTCGAGTTCCACAACGGGATGTTGTGGGGGAAGGTGCAGGGCAAGGCCTACCGGATCGACCGGGCCACGCTGGCGGTCACGCTGATCGCCCGGCCGATCTCGAACCTGCTCAAGGGCGCCGACGGGCACCTGTATCTGTCGCGCTTCGAGAACTTCTACACCTACCGCGTCTGCTGACCCACCCACCCCGGATCCCGCACACTCCACGAGGTGGCGGGATCGGGCCCCACCCCGGGCGGGCCGGGCCCGAACCCCCACGCACCCGGCCAGAGGGCGGGTCGGGCGGCACCAGGGGGGCGGGATCGGGCCACCCTGGGCGGGCCCAATCCCGTCTAGGGGCGGCTAAACGGCGACCCCGGTCCCGGCGCCCTTTCGGGTGCGGGACCGGGGTTACCCGAGCCGGGTGCGTGGGTGGGTGGTGGTTAGGGGTGGAGGCGGTAGAGGGTGGGGCCTTCGGCGAAGTAGACGTCGCCCGAGCGGTGGACCGCCAGTTGGTGGACCGGCCCCGAGCGCAGCACGGCGTGGCGGCCGGTCAACGGGTTCAGGCGGAACACCGACTGACCGGCATGCGCGCCGTACAACTGAAGGTCGCGGCGGTTGAAGGCCAGCTGTCCGCTCGCGCTCTTGCTCGACGACAGCACCACGCGCTTGACGACCTTGCGGGCCCAGGTGTTGACCGCGAACACCTCCCCACCGGCGATCCCCCACAACCGCCCGGCGGCGTCGAAGGCGAGGGCGGGGATGGCGGGCTTGCCGGGGGCGGGGACGATCTCCCACAGGAGCCGGTTCTCGCGCACCGACCAGGCGAACAGCTTGGCCTCCTGCTGCGTCGGCGGGGTGGCGGACTGGCCGCTGTAGATGGAGGTGCCGCCGTAGACGATGCCGTCGCGGTAGGCGAGCGCGACGATCGACTGGTCCTTGACGACGTTGCGTTGCGAGAACTTCAGGCGCCCTGCCTCCGGGTCCCAGATGGACAGGACGCCGCCCAGGTGACCGAGGTCGGGCATGGTGCCGACGGCCAGGTAGCGGCCGGCCGAGACCATGGCGCGCGGGCGGATCTGCTTGTCGGCGGCCCCGTCGTACAGACGGGCGGGGTTCGGGGCCGGGCCGGGCTGCGGGCTGGGCGAGTATTCGGTGCTGTTCCACGGCAGGCGCGGGTCGTAGGAGTAGACGCGGGCCTCGGGGTAGGCGCCGATGTACAGCTTGCCCCGGTGTGTGGTCATGTCCTCGCTCTGCGAGAACGTGTGGAACTCCTCGGCCTTGCCGGACTCGGGGTCGATGCCGGCGAAGCCGCCGTTGAGGAAGCCGCCGGCGTACATGCGGCCGTCGGGGCCCTCGGACAGCGCCGTGACGTCGATCGGCTCGCCCTTGATGCCGCTCTGCACGAACGCCTTGGCGCCGGTCTGCGGGTTGTAGCGGAACATCAGGCCGCGCCAGAGCAGGCCGACGAGGCTTTTGCCCGGGTAGTCGGGCAGGCCGAGCTCGGCCCATCCGATGCCGCGGGTGTTGGCCACGCGGCCGGTGACCGGCAGGCCGGTGGGGGTGGTGGCCCTGGTCTTGGGGTCGTAGCGGACGAGCTCGCCGCCCTTTACAAAGTAGACCCGACCCTCGTCGTCCGGGGGCGAGACATCCAGGCCGTGGGCGGCCTCCAGCCGGTCGGTCCACTTGCCCGCGGCGATGTCCCACACGTGCAGGGGGCCCGGACTGGCGCTGCCCAGCCGTACGTAGAGGTAGCCGGCGGCGGTGTTGACGTCGTAGGCCCACTTGCCGGTGGTGTCCTCGGGGGCGGGCAGTTCCTTGATCGCGCCGCTGGCCGCGTCCACCTCGAAGATCTTGGCGGGCGCCTCGGTGCCGGCGTAGATCTTGCCGCCGGCGTGGGAGACGCTGCGGATGTAGGCGTGGGCCGCGGACAGGCGGCCGTAGTCGCGTACGCCGGTGGCGGGGTCGTAGGCGAAGAGCTTGCCGCCCGGCGAGGTGCCGCCGTAGACGGTCGCGCCCTCGCCCGCGGCGAGTGTCCAGACGAACGTCTCGCCCTGGAGCGGGTTGCCGAGATCCTGGACGCCACCCTGGGCCGTCCAGCGGAAGAGCCTTGAGCCGCCGTACGTGCCGGCGTACACGCTGCCGTCGGGTGTGGCCTCCACGGCCCACGCGCCGCCGGAGCCGGGCAGGTCGAACCGGGACGTCTGCGCCCCGGTCGCCGGGTCCACGGCGTTGAGGTGGGCGGGGCCGCCGGAGGAGGCGCTCCAGAGCACCGTCCTGCCCTCCGGCCCGGGGGCCACGGCGCCGCCGAGCAGCAGTACGTCCTGGAGCGGGACGCCGAGGTTCTCCGGAGCGGGGGCGGGGGCCGGGGTGAGCGCGGTGACCGCGACCAGGACGGCCGCGAGCGCTCCCTTCCATAAGATCATGCGTGCAGCACCTTCGTGAGGGCCTCGACGAGGTGCGAGGCATGGGCGGGATCGTCCATGAGCATCGACTGGCGCATCCAGACCACCTCGCGCGTGGCGGCCTCGGTGGCGGGGCACGGCTCAGGCCGCGCCCCGGCATCGGTGAGCGCGGCCATCGTGCCGAGCGGCGGGTACCCGCCGTCGAGCGGCACCCCTTCCGCCGCCATCGCCTCCAGGAAGAAGGCCCGGTCGAACGGCACGCGCACGCGCAGCATCAGCAGGTGACGCGAGTCGAGCGTGGTACCCGGCGGCTGCGGCACCACGCCCACCGGCAGCCCGGTCGCGGCAAGCCCCCGCTCCACCTCGGCGGCGAACGCGTTGCGCCGGGCGATCTCCGCGTCCAGCCGGTCCAGCCAGGGCAGCAGCAGCGCCGCCTGGATCTCGGTCAGGCGCAGGTTCCAGCCGACGTTCGGGTGGCCGTACCACTGGCCGCCGAGCTTGCGCCCGAGGTTGCAGACCGACCAGATCGCCTCATGGTCCGCCTCGTCGCGGCAGACGATCAGCCCGCCCTCCCCCGCCGTCATCGCCTTGCTGGCCTGGAAGCTGTAGACGCCGGCGTCGCCGAGCCCGCCGATCGGGCGGCCCTTGTAGCTCGCGCCGTGCGCCTGCGCCGCGTCCTCGACGACCTTCAGCCCATGTCGTACGGCTACCGCGTTGATGCCGTCCATGTCGGCCGGGCTGCCGGCCAGGTGCACCGGCATGACCGCGGCCGTGCGCCCGGTGACGGCGGCCTCGACCGCGGCGGCCGTCAGGTGCAGGTCCACCGGGTCCACGTCCACGATCACCGGTACGGCTCCCGCCAGCAGCACCGAGGTGGCCGAGGCGACGAACGTGTACGCGGGCACGACGACCTCGTCGCCCGGCCCGACGCCCAGGCCGCGCAGCGCGGCGAACAGGCCCAGGGTGGCGTTGCCGACGGCGACGCCGTACCGGACGCCGGAGAGGCGGGCGAACGCGGCGGTCAGGTCCGCGCAGGCGGAACCGCCCTGGGTGGCTCCCCACAGGCCGCTGTCGAGTACGCCGGTGACGAGCTTGCGCTGCGCGTCGTCGAGCGGCGGCGGCCAGGCGGGCCACGGGGTGGTGCGGACGGGGGTGCCGCCGTGGATGGCGAGGGTCATGCGAGGCGTCCTTTCAGCACGCGCGCGAGGTTGCCGCCCTGGATGAGGGCACGGTCGGCGTCGCTGACCGGGGCCAGGGCGACACGGCCGAAGCCGACACGCAGGTCGAGGAAGCAGGAGTCGGAGCCGTAGACGACGCGGTCGGCGCCGGCCAGGGCGGCCAGCTTGGCGATCCAGCGGCCGGTCATCTTGGAGCCGCAGATCTCCAGGTAGAGGTTCGGGTGGCCGTGGATGAGCTCGGCGGCGCGGGCGAAGCCGTACGGCCACAGGCCCGCGTGACCGAGCAGCAGCGGGACGTGCGGATGGCGCCGCGCGACGGTCGTGAACTGGACCGGATCGCTCCACGGCGAGTCGGTCTGCCCGTGCGCGAGCACGGGCAGGCCCAGCTCCCAGACGGGGTCGTAGCGGCGGTCGTCGAGGCGGCACTGGTGCACGTCCGGGTGGATCTTGACGCCCCAGACGCCTTCGGTGGTGAGGCGGTTGCGCTGGTGCGGGTTGTAGACCTGCCAGACGCCGATGCGGCCCGGATACCGCCCGGCCGCCTCGAACGCCAGCCGGTTGCCCTCCTCGGCCGACGGCCCGACGCCGAGCAGGTGGCTGATGCCGATCGCGTCGATGCCGAGGCGGTCCATCAGCTCGACCATGCCTTCGGCGGTCTTGTCCGGGATGAGGAAATCGGGCCAGGGGCCGAGGTGGCCGTGCGCGTCGAGGATCACAGCAGGCTGCCTCCCGTCGCGATCAGCTCGACGTCCTTCTCCGGCAGGTCGAGGTGGTCGAGCAGGAAGCGCGGGCCGCAGTCGTCGAGGACGGGGGCGCCGGTGCCGAAGACCAGGCGCTCGGGGCCGTACCGTCCGGCCAGCCACTCGACGCCGCGCTGGGTGTTGACGGTGCCGATCTCCAGCCACAGGTTGGAGATCTCGGCCATGAGCTCGCCGATGGTACGCAGGTGGCGGTAGCCGGGGGTGAGCAGCAGGACGCGTTGGTGCGGCAGGTGCCCGGCGAGGGCGAGGAGCTGGCCGGGCGAGGTCTCCTCGAACTCGACGGCCACCGTGGTCTCCATCGCCCGCAGCCACCGAAGCGTGGTGGGCCCGGTGAGCTCGAAGCGGTGCCTGGACGGGCACAGGCGGACCATCGGCACGCTCCAGTCCGGGATCGGCTCGAAGGACTCGGGCACCAGGACGGGGACCGGCTGGAGGGCCGGGTCCTTCAGTTCCATGAGCGCTTCGTTGCCCGCTCTGGCGTCGGAGTAGAGGCTGAGGGTGTGGGTCACGTGGGCGCGCTGGATGCCCAGCCGGGACATGTCGGGGCGCGGGTCCTCCGGCAGGTCGTCGAACGGCACGGGGCCGATCAGGCGGTGGGCGTCCGTGACGTATTTCGGCACAGACCGAAACTAGCCGCGCCCCGCAACCCCGGTCAAGACCACCCCCACCCTTCGGCCCCGCTCTCGCCCCGCCCTCGGCCCCGCGCCGGTCCCGCCCTCTGGCCCCGCCCCCAGTCCTGTGCCGATCCGTGTCCTCGGGTAACGGGACAGGCCCGCGAGGGTGGCGCGCACGGGTGAAGCGTTTCCCGGCGCGGGACACCCTCCGGACTCGGCGTGCGACCCCTCCGGGGTGGCGCGGCCCTGGCCCAGCCAGCGGCGGGTGGGGCCATGTGGCGGGCCAGGTCGCAGGGTGGGGAGCAGCGGGTGGTCAGGGGGTGGGTGGGGTCAGGGGTGGGCAGGTGGGGGTGAGGTCGAGGCGGGCGAGGGTGCGGCCGACGAGGGCCCAGGCCTTCCAGGAGCCGGGTTCGAAGTGGAGTTGCGGGTTGGTGTACCAGTCGTCACCCAGCCCCGCCGCCACCGGCTTGGCCTCGGAGCCCAGCAGGTACGCGTTGCCCCCGCCGAAGAAGGCCGAGGTGAACACACGGCCCCGGTGCACGGCCAGCTCGCCGTACCCGGAAAGGGTGCCCTGGTGTTTGACGGTGCGGGTGGCGAGGTCGAGGGCGATCCAGGCGCCGGAGTTGCGCTTGTAGACCCCGTAGATCAGGCCCCGATGCACCTTGATGTCCTGGAAAGTGCGGAAATTGGCGACAGGCTCGACCTGCCAGAGAATCTGGCGCTTTTTCAGGTCGAAGGCGGCGATGGAGGCAGAGGTCCGGGTCGGTGGGGTGCCGCCGCCGCCCAGCACGTCGCCGCCCAGGTACACGATGCCGCGCACGGCATCCAGCGACAGGCTCATGAGGCTCTGGTCCGGCATGATCCCGGCATAGACGTCCTTGGCCCCCGTGTCCGGATCCACGATCGACAGCGCGCCGTTCAGCTTGGCGCCGAGCGGGGCCGAGGCGACCAGGAGCTTGTCGCGGACCGGGTCGTACTCGATGTCCCACGGCCGCGCCTGGTCGTGCCCCAGGAAGCCGAGGCTGCGCAGCTTGTCGGTGCGGAGGTCGATCTCGAGGATCTGGCCGCTGGGGTAGATGGCCGCGTAGATCTTGTTCCCGCGCCGCACCATGTCCTTGGGCTCGCCCGGCACCCGGAATCGGCGTTGCCTGCCGGTACGCAGGTCGCGCACGTCCATGGAGAAGTGGCCGCCGATGTACACGGCCCGGTTCGGCACGAGGAGCATGCTCTGGACGCGCTCGGCCCCCGCGGGCAATCCAGCGTCGATCAGGTCGGCGAACTCCGACTTCCCGGTACGCAGGTCCAGCCACCACATCCCGCCGCTGCCCGAGAAGCCGGTCAGCGTGTCCGCGCCGGTCAGGACCAGGCGGCGGGTCTCGTCGCCCTGCGAAGGCGGATCGGCCACCCGGGTGGTGGCGGCGTCGCCGGTGCGGTAGCGGTGCACGGCGCCGTCGGGCCGGGAGGTGCCGTAGACGGTGCCGTCCGGGGCGGAGACGAGCGCGTCGAGCGGCGCCGAGGCGGCCGTACGCAGGTCGGAGCCGTCCTTGCGCACGTCGATCAGCGTCGGGCCGCTGACCGCGAGCACCCGGTCGCCGTGCTCGGCCACGACGCCGATGCCGGTCGTGCCCTGGGCGAGCTGCCGGACGGTGCCGTCCTGGCGGTCGATGGCCATGAGCCTGCCCTTGTCGAGCAGGCCCGCGTAGACGTGGGTGGCGTCGGCGGCCAGCGCCCTGACGTATCGCTCCCCGGCGGCCAGGACCCCGAAGTTCCTGACGGCGGCCGTGGCCGGGTCGTACTCCCAGACGCGCCCGTCGGGGTAGGTCCCGGCGTACAGCTTGCCGTCGGGCGCGGCGGCCAGGCTCCACACGAAGCCGCCGTTCTTCCCGAAGGAGTGCAGATGCTTCACCTCACCGGTGGCCGGGTCGAAGCTATACAGATCGGGCACGGGATACGTCCCGACGTACACCTTTCCGCCGGAGACCGCCGTGGCCCAGCCGCCTTCCGGCTCGCCGGTCGCGGGGCCGTCCGGGAGCGTGACGCTTCTGACCACCTTGCGGGTGCTCAGGTCGATGTCGGCGAGCACCGGCGGTTTCTGGCCGCGCGTCACGACATAGGCGTGATCGTCGTGTACGGCCGCGCCGACGATCGCCCCGGTCACCGAAGCCGGCCCGAACGTCTCGACCCGTGTCCCGTCACACCTCCCGGGCTCCGGGCCGGGCGGCGTGGCGTGGGCGGGAAGGGGGGCGGCGAGAGCGAGGGCCAGCACGGCCGCCGCGATCGCGGAGAATGCGCGCATGGGAGGCTTTCTGCGAGTGGGGGGTGAGCGGACGCATCATTGTTCTTGCTCAATTTTGGCCCAGACCGTAATGTTCTGAGCGCGAATAGTCAATGGAGGCGGTTGTGACGGCGTTCGACGCGCGCGAGCTGATCGGCGAACTCACGGTGACCCTTGACGTGGACGTGCTGGTCGGAGCGTACGCCGACCGCGACGGCCCGCCCGGCGACCCGGACTCGGTCCTGGGCACGCTGACCGAGCACGGCATCCGGGCCGGGGCGGTGGCGTCGCTGCGGGCGGCGTTGTTCGACATGCGCACGGGCAACGACGAGGTGCTGGCGCTGCCGGACGTGGTCCCGGTCGGCACCGTCGACCTGCGCGACCCCCTCGGCGCGGTGCGCGAGATCGAACGCCTCGTGCCGCTGGGCGTGCGGGCGATCCGGCTGTTCCCCGACGAGCAGGGGGTGGAGGCCGGGTTCCCGTCGGTGCGGCACGTGGCGCGCAAGGCGGCCGAACTCGGGCTGACCGTGCTCACCGGCGGGGACGTGCGCAGGTTCTGGCAGCCGTTCGCCGGGCTGGGCGCGAGCGTGGTCTTCCTGGACACGCACTTCTACCACCTGGGCGACTTCCTGGTCGCCGCCGCCGACGAGCCGGGCTTCCACACCTCGACCCGGCTGCTCAACTCCCCCGACGCGCTGGAGACCGTACCGGCCGAGCGGCTTCTGTACGGCTCGCGCACCCCGCACTACGAGCCCGTCGTCCCGCTGCTGCGGCTGGCGACCAGCGGGCTCAAGCCCGAGGAGATCGCCGCGGTGGCCGGCGGCAACGCGAGGAGGCTGCTCGGATGATCATCGATGTGCACGCGCACTGGGGCCCGTGGTTCTTCACCATGGACGTGGCCGCGCTCAACCACGCCGTCATGGACCGCTACGGCATCGGCGCCTCGATCGTGTCGGCCACCGAGGCGGTCATCTACGACCCGGCGACCGGCAACCGCGCGCTGGACGGCTGGCTGGCCACGACCGACCGCCACTACGGCTACGTCACGATCAACCCCCGCCGCCTGGACCAGGCGGAGAAGGACCTGCGCGAGTACCTGCCCACCGGCCGGTTCAAGGGCGTCAAGATCCACACTGACTACACCCGCTCCCCCGCGGACTCCCCGCAGACCCGCGAGGCGCTCGCGCTGGTCGCCGCGCACGGCGTGCCCGCGCTGGTCCACACGTGGGGCCCGACCGTCCTCGACCTGGCCGCGACCTGCCGCGACACTCCCGGGCTCAAGGTCATCGCGGGGCACATGGGCGCCGACGGCCACCGCCACGCCATCGAGGCCGCGCGCGGCTGCGACCGCCTCTACCTGGAGCCCTGCTACTCGCACGCGCCCGCCCGGCGCATCGCCGAGGTGGCCGCGGCGGTGCACCCCGACCGGCTGCTGTTCGGCACCGACTCCACGCTCATCGACCCGGCCTCCGCGTTCGGCGCGGTCGCCGCCGCGCGGCTCGACCCGGAGACCGCCGAGAAGGTCGCCTGGCGCAACGCCGCGGCCCTGTTCGACCTGCCCGTCTGACCCCGCCGTACCACCGGCCGCACTCCCGCTGGCACCAATTACGGTCCAGGCCGTTATTTGACGCAAGGAGCAAGCCCATGATCCCCCGCCGACGTTTCCTCCAGGCCGCAGCCGCCTCGACGGCCGCCCTCGCCTTACCCGCGGCACCGGCCATGGCCGCGGCGACTCCCGCGGAGGGCACGCTCACCGACCTGGGCCCGGCCAGTGTGGCCAGCCCGCTGGGCAACGGCGAGTTCGTGGGCGAGGTGCTCTACATGGGCTCGCGCGGCCTGTCGCCCAACGTGGTCGGCGCCTGGGACCTCACCCAGGACAAGATCACCGCCCACTACGAGATCCCCACCGGCGTCGGCGTCTGGGCGATGTGCAAGTCCGGCACCGACGTCTACGTCGGCACCCACTCCCGCTCCGACCTGTACAAGATCGACACCCTGACCGGGACCACCACCAAGCTCGCCGAGTATCCCGACCACTTCATCTGGACCATGGCCGCCGCCCCCGACGGCAAGATCTACATGGGCATGTCGGAGCCGGGCCGCGTGGTCGAGTACGACCCGGTCACCAAGACCAGCCGCGACCTGGGCCAGCCCGCGCCCGGCGAGGCGTACGTGCGCAGCATCCAGGCCGACGACCAGTACGTCTACGCCGGTGTCGGCGCCAACGCCCACCTCATCGCCATCGACCGCCGCACCGGCGGCAAGCGCCAGCTGCTGCCCGCCGAGCTGGCCGACCGCGACTGGGTCTCCAGCATGTCCAGCAGCGACACGCACCTGGCGGGCGGACTCAACTCCACGGCCGAGCTGGTCGTGATCGAGAAGGCGGACCCGGCCAACTACAAGATCGTCAAGGCGTCGGCGCCCGGCGAGAAGTACACCGTCGCCGTCCTCATCTTCGACGGCTGGGTCTACTTCGCCGGCCGCCCCTCCGGGACCGTCTACCGCTACGAGCTCGCGAGCGGTAGGTCCGAGGTGCTCGGCGTGCCGTTCCCCGAGGCGCAGACGGTCCGCATCCTGGAGCACAAGGGCAAGGTGTACGGCCTGCAGGACAGCGGCGTCTTCGTCTACGACCCCGCCACGGGCGCCATGGACTACCTCAGCCACGTGCAGCGGGGCTTCCGCGCCGCGGCCGAGGCGCCCATGTCGGTGCACTCCGACGGCAGAACGGTCTACGTCGGCGGCAAGAGCGGCGCCGACCTGCACGACCTGGCCACCGGCAAGGTCACCAGGCTGCCCATCCCCGGCGAACCGAAGACCATGATCACGGTACGCGGCACCACGTACCTGGGCGTCTACACCCAGGGCGCCCTGTACGCCCACAAGGCCGGCCAGTCCGAGGCCAAGCTGCTGTTCCGCACCGGACACAACCAGGACCGGCCCAAGGACCTGGCCTACGACCGCCTGACCGGCCTGATCGCCATGCCGACCCAGCCGGAGCCCGGCCACCAGAACGGCGCCCTCGACATCTACGACCCCAGGACGGGCAGGCTCGACACCTACCGCCCGGTCGTGGACCGCCAGACCATTTTCTCCGTCACCGCCTACCTCGGCACGCTCTACTGCGGCACCAGCACCCAGGAAGGACTCGGCTCGCCCCCGGTCACCCCCACCGCCAAGCTGGCCGCCTTCGACCTGCGCACCCGCAAGGTCACCTGGCAGCTCGAACCGCTGCCCGGCATCGCCGCCGTCACCGACCTCGCCCACACCCCGCTGGCGGTCTACGGCATCACCAACACGGGCGTGCTGTTCGAGTACCACCTGCTGAAGCGGAAGATCACCCGCACGCTCAAGGTCAGCGAGCGCGGCGGCGACCTGCTCATCGCCGGATTCACCGCCTACACCAGCGACGTGAACGCCGTCTACCGCGTCGACCTGCGCGCCTGGACCGTCAAGAAGATCGTCACCGGCCTCGCGAGCGACTGGTTCGGCGGCGGCTCCAAGCTCAACATCGCCCCCGACCACCGATCCCTGTACGCCATCAAGGGCCGCAACCTGGTCAGCGTGGCGATCTCGCCGTACCGGTGAGGATGTCCTTGACGCTGAGCGGCTCCGACCCCAGGTCGGGGCCGTACAGGTCGTGGGCGTGGGTGGCCGGGATGCGGCCCTCCTCGGCCGCCAGCCACAACATGCGCTGGACGTAGCCCTCCATCGGCTCGGTGAACGTGGCCTCGGCCAGGCGGTCGAGACGGGCCGAGGCGTCCTCGAAGGCCCGCAGGTCGGAGCCTTGGTAGGCGCGCAGCACGTCGGCGGTGACCCCCACGTGCGCCGCCGCGAGGCCGACCAGGGCGGCTTCCGCCCCCCACAGCAGCGACGGGCCGAACATGCGGTCCTCGCCGGTGATGGCCAGGCGGCCCGCCTCGCGGGTGATGGCGATCGTGCGCTGGCAGGCCATGGCGTCCGACAGCAGGGCCGCCTTCAGCCCGGCCACGCCCGGCAGCGCCACGAGCGCGCGCAGCACGTCCGGCGGGCAGGGCAGGCTGTAGAGGTCGAAGGCGATCAGGGGCACCCCGGTCGCCTCCCACACGGCCCGGTGTTCGGCCACGCGGTCGCCGGGCGACGGGAACGGCATGAGCGCCGCGGCTCCCGCCCGCGCCGCCGCTCTGGCCTGCGCGACGACGTCCGTACTCCCGACACCCCCGGCACCCCCGACACCGACCACGACGGGCACGCCGAGCGCGACCGCGCGCTCGACGACGGCGGCGCGCACCCCTTCGCTCAGGTACGGCCCGCGCCCCGTGTGGGCCAGCACCGCCAGCCCGCCCGCCCCGTCGGCGACCAGGCCGGCGAGGTAGGCGGAGACCAGGTCGAGGTCGACCTCGCCCGCGGTGGTCATGGGGGTGGCCGCGGCGGCGACCAGCGTCCCGCGCAGGCGCTCGCGCAGGTCGGCCGCGCGTGGGTCGATTGCCGTGCTCATGTCGAACCAGCCTAAGGGTTACTTCAACCCGGTCATCGCGATGCTGTTGACGAGGTAGCGCTGCAGCAGGAAGAAGACGGCCAGGCAGGGCACCACCGAGATCGCCGCGGCGGCCATCTCCATCGACTGCGGGAACTGCTCGCCGCGCAGCGTGGACAGGCCGACGGTGAGCGTGCGCATCTCCTCGCTGCTGGTCGCCACGAGCGGCCACAGGAAGTCGTTCCAGTGCCACAGGAAGACGAAGACGCCCAGCGTGGCCAGGATCGGCTTGGTGAGGGGCACCACGATCTGCAGGTAGATGCGCCATTCCGGGGCGCCGTCCACCTTGGCGGCCTCGAACAGTTCGTCGGGCAGGTCGCGGATGAACTGCCGCATGAGGAACACGGCCTGGGAGTTGGCCAGCGTGGGCACGATCAGCCCCCAGAAGGTGTCCGCGCCGTTCAGGTCGGAGATCAGGATGAACAACGGGATCAGCGTGGCCTGGAAGGGCACCATCATCGTCGCCAGGAACGCCCACATCAGCGCGTCGCGGCCGGGGAAGCGCTTCTTGGCGAAGGCGTAGCCGGCCATGGAGGCGGTCAGCAGGATGATGACCACGGAGACGGCGGCGTAGATGAAGGAGTTGAGCGTCCAGCCGAGGAAGCCGGAGGAGGTCAGGTTCGTGACCAGGTTGTCCAGCGTGAGCGCGTCCGGCCACTGGTGCGGCAGGGTCGGCTCGTTCTTGGGGCTGAGCGCCAGCACCAGCATCAGCAGGAACGGGCTGACGGTGAGCACGGCGACGAGCCCGAGCAGGAGGGCGAACGGCCACTGCCGGCCGGTCCTGCGCCGGGGCTTGGCGGCCCGCGCGGGCGCCGCCGTCACCGGCTTGGTCTCGGTCATCGTCATGTGTTGCTCCGATCGAGCAGGCGGCGCTGGATCATCGAGACGATGAAGACCAGGACGAACAGCACGATGCCGATCGTGGCCGCGTACGCCACGTTGAAGTTCCCGAAGCCCTGGTCGTAGAGCGCGTAGATGAGGTTGTAGCTGGCCCGCGACGGCCCGCCGCCGGTCATCACGTAGATGACGTCGAAGGCCTGGAACGCCCCGATCGTCTCGATGACGATCACGAAGAACAGCGCGGGGCGCAGCAGTGGCAGCACGATGCTGCGGAAGCGCTGCCAGGCGTTGGCGCCGTCGACGCGCGCGGCCTCCAGGTACGAGGCCGGGATCGACTTCAGCCCGGCCAGCAGGATGAGCATCGAGTAGCCGAAGCCCTTCCACACCGAGACCGTGGCCAGCGCGGGCAGCACCAGCGCGGTGTCGTCGAGGAAGCCGACGGGACCCAGATCGATCTTGGCGAGCAGTCCGTTGATGAAGCCATCAAACTCGTACATCCACCGCCAGATCACGCCGGCGAACACGAAGCTGGTCACGTAGGGCAGGAACAGCGCGCTCCGGAAGATCCCCTTCATGAAGATGACGGAGTTCAGCAGCAGCGCCGTGCCGAGCGAGACGAGCAGGGTCAGCGGAACGTAGATCGCCACGTAGACGATCGTGACGCGCAGCGCTCCCATGAAGATCGGATCGTCGAAGAGCCGGGCGTAGTTGGTCACGCCGACGAAGCTCCAGCTCCCGTCGAGCTGGTAGTCCGTCACGCTCAAGCCCGCCGCGCCCAGCGACGGAACGAACCGGAAGATCACGAAGAGCACGAGCATCGGCAGGACGAACAGCAACCCGGTGATGGGGTCGCGCAGCCGGTGTCGCACAGGTTCACGCCTTTCGCGAAGGGGTGGGGAGGCCGCGCGGCGGCCTCCCCGAGTACGTCAGCCCGCGGCCGCGAGCTGGTCGTCGACCAGCTTGGCGGCGTCGTCGAGCGCCTGCTGGGCGGTCTTCTTGCCCTGCAGCGCCGACTGGATCTCCGGCGCGAGCGCGGTCATCACCTGGCGGGCGGCCGGGTGCGTGTCACCGGGGAAGGCGAACTCCAGCGACTTCTCGAACTCCTTGGCCAGCGGCGACGTGCTCGCCGGCGAGGCGTCGGTGCGGGCGGTGAAGAAGCCGGACTCGGTGGCGAGCCGGGTCGCGACCTCGGCCGAGCCCAGGTAGGCGGCGAACTTCTTGGCCGCGTCGGCGACCTTGGACGCCTTGGCCAGCACGACGCCGCCGGGGATGCCGAAGGCCACCTTCTTGGCGCCCTCGAGCGGGCCCCCGACGACCACGTTCTCCTCGCCGACGCCCGCGCCGAGCTGCGTGGCGCCGATGGGGGCGGCGGAGTGGTACATGGCGACCTTGCCCTGGGCCAGCGGGCTGCCCTCGATCACGTTGGCCAGCGTCGCCGCGTTCGCCGGCAGGCCGCCGGCCTTCTGCAGGTCGAGCAGGAACTGCAGCGACTTGACGCCCTCGGGGCCGTTGAAGGCGGCCTTCTTGCCGTCGGCGGAGAAGACGGTGCCGCCGTTGGCCCACAGGATCGGGTAGAAGCTGAGGTTGAGCGACGTCTCGGGGGCGCCGGGGTAGAGCAGGATCGGCGTCTTCTTGGCGGCCAGCTTCGGCGCGGCGGCCAGCACCTCGTCCCAGGTCGTGGGCACTTCGGTGACACCGGCGTCGGTGAGCAGCTTCTTGTTCCAGATGGGCGCCGTGATCGTCTGGTAGATCGGGACGCCGTAGAGCTTGCCGTCGACGCTCAGCGCGGTCAGCGCGTTGGGGCGGAACGACGCCTTGTCGGCGGCGATCGCGTCGTCGACGGGGGCGACGGTGCCCTGCTTGACGTACTGCGGGATCTGGTCGGGGCCCAGCAGAACCAGGTCGAATCCCTTCTTGGAGGCCAGCGCCGCCGTCACCTTCTGCTGGCGGCCGTCCCAGGGCTGCTGCTCGATCTTGACGTCGATGCCCGCGTTCTTGGCCTCGAAGTCCTTCTCGACCTTGTCCCAGAACGCCTTGCTCTTGGCCTGGTCGTCGATGACGGGGTACATCCACATCGTCACCGTGCTCTTGCCGCTGTCGGATCCGCCATCGGATCCACCGCATCCGGCGAGCGTCACTCCCAAGGCGGCCGCGAGGCCGGCTACCGCTACCTTCCTCATGGGCCTTCCTTTCTTCGTAATACCGGTCTAGACCGAAACCTAGCGATCGGGAGAACAGGGGGTCAATGCCTGATACATGACCGTAACTAGGCGGCCCTCCGGGATATCGGTCACCGGCAGTGCGCCCGCACGCTCGCGGAGATCGCGGCCACGTGCTCGCCGGTGTAGTTCTCGTTCCAGTCGATGACCAGGAGCGTATCGCCGACCAGCCGCTCGGCCTCGGGGCAGGTGGCGGCCCGGTAGCCCTCCAGCGGGTAGCGCGAGCTCCCGTACAGGGGGGCATTGAGGACCGGCGCGTGATTGAGGGTCTGATTGAGGTATCCGGCCCGTGCCGGAATCCCGTCCCCGCGCAGCTTCTCCGCCACCTCGCGGGCCTCGCCGCCGGGGAGGACGAGCGGGAACAACCACCACGCGTGACCGCCGGGGCGCGGCAGCCGTACTCGATCCAGGCCCTTGAGATCTTCGATCAGCTGTACGGCGGTGCGCCGCCGGTCGGCCAGCACGCCGGGCAGCTTGGCCAGCTGGGCACGGGCCACCGCGCCCTGCAGTTCGGTCATCCGGTAGTTGAGGCCGAGGCTCTCGTGGGAGCGGCCGCGGGCGCGGTCCCAGCCCTTGTCGGCGAACAGGCGCATGCGCCTGGCCAGCTCGTCGTCGTCGGTGAGGGTCAGGCCGCCGTCGCCGCTGGTGATGTGCTTCCACTGCTGCAGGCTCAGGGTGCCGACGTCGCCCGCGGTGCCCGCGTACCGGCCGCCGGGCAGTTCGGCCAGCCACGCCTGGGCGCAGTCCTCGATGAGGGCCAGGCCGTGCTCGTCGGCCAGCGCGCGGAACTCGGCCATCGGGGCCGGGGCGCCGAACAGGTGGACCACCATGATCGCGCGGGTGCGGGGGCCGATGAGACCGGCGACGGAACCGGGATCGAGAATGCCGGTGGAGGGGTCCACGTCGGCGAAGACAGGGACGGCGTTCTGCGCCAAGATGGGGGCCACCGTGCCGAAGTCCGTGATCGGTGTCGTGATGATCTCGTCCCCGGGGTCCGGTGCGGCCGCCACGACCGAGAGATGGAGGGCCGCCGTGCCGGAGCTGCACGCGATGGCGTGGCGGGAGCCGTACATCCGCGCGACCTCGGCTTCGAGCGCGCGCACCTCCGTCCCCCAGACGGAGCTGAGCATGCCGGAACGGATCACCCGCTCCAGCGCCGCGATCTCCTCGTCACCGAGGGTACGGCCGGCGGATTCGGCCATGCTTGGAAACTTGAGAGTCACAAGTTAACCTTTCGGTCTTGACCGTAATAGTGAAGAAGGAGGCGAGGGTGGGTATCGTCATCGGGGTCGTCGGCCCGCATGATCTGGTCGACGACGTCGCGGCCACCTGCGAGGAGCAGCCCGGGGTGAGCGCGCTGCGGCTCGACTACGACCACGAGTCGCAGGCCCCCGCCATCGTCGAGGCCCACGCCAACGCCGTGGAGGGCTGGCTGTTCACCGGCATCGTCCCGTACATGCTGGCCCGCGACGCCGACATGCTCTCGCGGCCCGCCTCGTTCGTGGACTACTCCGGCGCCACGCTGCTCAGCGGCCTGGTACGGCTGCAGCACGAAGGCTACGACGTCACCCGGCTGTCCATCGACACGCTCGCGCCCGCCGACGTCACCGCCACGTTCACCGAGGCGGGACTGCCCACCGACCAGCTGCGCACGCTCGGCTACCGGCCGGAGATGACCTCCAAGAAGGCCATCGCCTTCCACCGGCGCGGGCCCGGCCACCCGGTGATCACCTGCCTCAGCTCGGTGCACGAGGCGCTGCGCGGGGAGATGCACGTGCTGCGGCTGGCGCCGTCGGTGCACTCGGTGCGGGTGGCGCTGCGCCAGCTCCTGCTGACCGCGGAAGGGCAGGAGCGGGAGGACGCGCAGATCGCGCTCGGGCTCATCGACGTGGACGGAGAGGACGGGCTGCTGCGCGAGGCCACCGCGCTCGGCGGCACGCTGGCCGGGTTCCGGGGCGGCACCCATCTGCTGGTGACCACCCGCGGCCCGCTGTACGACGCCACCGGCGGGTTCACCGGGCTGCCCATGCTCGGGCGGCTGGCGGCGGGCGGCCGGGGGGTGCGGGTCGGGTTCGGCCTCGGACGCAGCGCCGCCGAGGCGGAGAGCCTGGCGCGCCGGGCCCTCGCCCGCGCCCGGCGGATCGGGGACGTGGCGGCGGTGCTGTCGCTGCGGGCCGACACCGACATCGTGCTGGAGTCGGTGACCAGCACGCCGGCCGGTGAGCAGAACCTGTCCGTGCTGGCCCGGCGGGTCGGGCTGTCGGTGCCCACCCTGGAGCGGCTGCTGGAGGCGCGGGACGCCTCCGGGGGTGAGCCGCTGACCACGCGGGAGATCGCGGAGCGGCTGGCCGTACAGCAGCGGACCGCGCGCAGGATGCTGCACCGGCTGGAGCTCGCGGGCCTGGCCGAACGCACCGGCAACCTCACCAGCGGCAGCAGCGGCCGCCCCCTCACCCTCTACCGCCTCACCCTGTAGCGCCCTCAACCCACGGGCTGTCAGCCCCGGGTATGTCACCCCCGGGGATGTCACCCCGGAGGATGTCCGACCCCGGGAGGTCAGCCCTCGGGCGGTCATACCCCAGGAGGTCAACCCACGGGATGCCCGACCCCGGGATGTCCGAGCCCGGGATGTCCGGCCCCAGGAGGTCAGCCCGGAGGATGTCAGCCCCCAGGAGGTCAGCCCCCAGGAGGTCAGCCCGGAGGATGTCAACCCCCAGGAGGTCAACCCACGGGTGGTCAACCCCCAGGAGGTCAACCCACCGGATGTCAGCCCGAGGGAGGTCAGCACTCGGGTGGAGGGCTTTGGGGGGTGGGCGTGGTGGAGCCCCGGTGCCGGGAGGCGGCGCCGGGGCTCGGGGTCGTTCTCTAGGAGAGCCACCGGTCCAGGCCCTCGGCCACGAACTCGTCGTCCCGCAGCCACGGGTAGGCCGCCCACACCCGGTCGATCTCGGCGAGCTGCCCCGGCGACAGGTCCTCCTCCGGGTCCAGGCACCAGCGCCCGGCCAGCAGCCCCTGCCGCCGCAGGATCTCGTGGATGCCCGGAATGCACCCGTGGAACCCGTTCGCCGAGTCGAAGATGGCCGCGTTCGCGTCGGTCAGGTGGCCGTCGAGGCTCAGCAGGCGGCGTACCGCCTCGTCGTCACCGCCGCGCGCCCGCCGCGCCTCCTCCAGCAGGCCGACGGCCTTGCGCACCCACACCGCCCACTGCCCGAGCAGCCCGCCGACGAACTCGACCTCGACCTCGCGCCCGTCCACGATGACCCGGTGAGGGGTGATGAGGTCGGCCAGGATGTGGTCGTCGTTGCCGGTGTAGAGCGCCACTTCGTCGGAGCGCCCTGCCCTGACCACACCGTGCAACACGTCGAGGGTCCGATAGCGGTCGAAGGGCGCGACCTTGATCCCGACGACGGATTCGACGCCGGCCAGGCGGGTCCAGAAGTCCCTGGACAACGTCCGGCCGCCCACGGCGGGCTGCAGGTAGAAGCCGATCACCGGCAGCACCTCGCCGACCGCCCGCGCCCGCTCGATGAGCGCGTCCTCGTCCAGCTCGGCGTAGGGGCTGAGCAGGACCATGTGGTAGCCCAGCGTCCTGGCCAGCTCGGCCTCGGCCACGGCCTGCGCGGTCGGCCCGGTCGCCCCGGCGACCAGCACGACCTCCCGTCCCGCCTCGCGCGAGGTCTCCGCGGCCAGCTCCAGCACCGGCGCCAGCAGCGGCGTGCCGTGGATGGCGAACTGCGTGGTGTGCACGCCCACGGCCAGCCCGCCCGCGCCCGCGTCCACGTAGTAGCGGGTCAGCGCCCGCTGGCGACGCTCGTCGAGCTTCCTGCCCGCGTCCAGCGCGAGCGGGTGCGCCGGGATGACCAGGCCGCGCCTGAACAGGTCACGCACGGACGTATGAGCGTCTGGAGCCGTGCTGAGCACGTGATTTCCCCCTTGGTCGAAGAGCATGCTGATCAGAACCGGCCGTCGCGCCGCTCGAACTTGGTCGGCTTGCCGAGCAGCGGCCCGCCCTCGGACACCCAGCGCGCCGTGTGCTCGATCAGCTCGGCCGGCGTCAGCTCCGGGTAGCCGTACAGGCGGTGGCACTTGCCCGCGTTCGACAGCAGCGCGGTGGGCGCCTCCTCGCCGACGAGGATCGGCTCCTTGCCGATCGCGCGGCCGAGGTCCCGCGCCGCCTGCCGCACCGAGATCAGCTCGGGTCCGGTCAGGTTCAGCAGGTACGGCGGAGCGTCCGCGTGCAGCAGCGCCCGGAGCGTCACCTCGTTGGCGTAGCCCTGCCAGACGACGTTGACCTGCCCGGTGGCCAGGTCGATGGGCTCACCGGCGACGATCTTCTGCGCCAGGTCGACGAGCACGCCGTACCGCATCTCGACCGCGTAGTTGAGCCGGATGAGGGCCAGGCGGGTGCCGTACTTCTCGCTGAAGTGCTCCATGACGCGCTCGCGGCCGAGGCAGCTCATCGCGTACTCGCCGACCGGGCCGGGCTTGGTCTCCTCGGTCGCGCCGCCGCTGGTGACGGGCGTGAGCGGGTAGACGTTGCCGGTGGACAGGGCGGCGATCCTGCTGTGCCTGAACCGGTCGGCGACCCGGCCGGGCAGGTAGGAGTTGGTGAACCAGGTCGCGTGCTCGGCGCCCTGGGTGCCGAACTTGGCGCCGACCAGGAAGACCACGTTCTCGACGTCGGGCAGGTCGCGCAGCGCGGCCTCGTCGGCCACGTCGGCGCTGACCACGGTGGCGCCCTCCGCGGTCAGCGCGTCGGCCAGGCCGGGCTCGGAGAACCTGGACACCGCCACCACGCGCTTGCCGCCCCGCGTGGCGTTGAGAGCCAGCCTGACCAGGCTGGGGCCCAGCTTGCCGCCCGCACCCAGGATCATGATGTCGCCGTCGAGCCTGGCCAGGTCGTCGACGAGCCCCGCGCTCGGTCGCGCCAGCCGCTCTTCGAGCTCCGATACCGTCCGCACCCCGAACTCCTCTCATTTACGGTCCAGACCGTAACTATCGGAGTCTCGCCCTGTCAATGGGTAGGGACCGCTTCGCGCGCCGAAATCAGCACTTCGAGGATGGCGCGGGTCTGCTCCCACGGCACCGGGCTGGGCGCGCCGGCGACCATGTCCAGGAACGCGTTGACCGTCCCCTCGTACCCGAGACCCTTCAGGTGGTCCTCGCCCGCCTCGATGGCGATCTCCCTGGAGCCGTCGCGGGTGTGGACGGTGACGGTGTACGCCTCGTCCTCGGAGACCCCGATGATCTCCACGGTGCCGGTGATCCCGCTCCCCCAGCGCAGCGCCATCACACCGGTGTCCTCCGAGCGCAGGCCCTCGTAGTGGCGTACGGCACCGGCCGCGCCGGCCAGCCGTACCTCGGGACCGAGCAGCGCGACCAGCAGCTCCACCCCGTGCACGCCCATCGTCACCATGGTCCCGCCGCCCTGGCCGGGCGTGTCCTGCCACGGGTTGTAGCCCGTCGCCCAGATCCCCACGTCGTGCCGTACGGTGGCCCGCACCGCCAGCACCTCCGCCGGATCCACGCGCGCCCCCGCGAAGGCGGGCGCGAAGCGCAGCACCGACGTCGACAGCACCCGGTCGGTGATGTCCAGCCGGTCCAGGGCCTCCAGCTGCTCCCTGGAGGCGGCGGCCGGCTTGTTCATGAAGACCGGCGCCCCGGTCCGCAGCACCGCGCCCAGCGCCGCCGGCGCCTGCGGGTTCGGCACGGTGAGCACGACCCCGTCCGGCTCCGCGGCCAGCAGTTCCTCAAGGCCGCCCGCGACCTTGGCCCGCGGATGCTCCTCCACGAACCGCGCCAGGCGCTCCGGATCCTGCTCCCAGACGGTCAGCTCGGCATGGCGCGCCAGGGTCCTGGCGTCGGTGTACGGGTGACTGGTGGCCAGACCGGCGAGTGCGATCCGCATGGTGATTCCTCCCCATCGTTTCCACGAATGGGGGAAATCATGGCACCTACCCTGCGTTACAGTTCGTCGACGTCCGGCGCCGGCCTGCCGCCCGACAGCCGCGCGTAGCCGGGCCCGCGGTCGAAGAAACGGCCGTTCGCCGGGCGCAGCCGGGCGCGCAGCTCCGCCGTGCCCTGCTCGTCGATGCGGTCACCGTCGAGCACCACACCGTAGTCGCCGAGCGCGCCCGCGATGGAGACCTTCCCGTCGCGCACGTCCGCGGCCACCGCCCGGGGATCGCGGTCGTAGGGCGAGCCCCACCCGCCGCCGCCCGTGGTACGGATGCGGACGACCTCGCCGGCCTGCACCGGATGGTCGTCCACCAGCCCCTCCATCTCCTTGCCGGCGACCTCCACGCGGAACGGCCGCCCGGCCAGCCCTCCGTTGACGCCCCAGCAGGACAGGATCGAACGGTCGGCGATCGACATGTAGGAGGCGTCGCGCAGCATCCTGATGTGCTTGTCGTAGCCGAGCCCGCCCCGGTACATGCCGGGCCCGCCCGAGTCGCACGCCAGCGCCAGCCGCTCCACCCGGAACGGCCAGCGCGCCTCGGCGAACTCCACCGGGATGTTGCGCGAGTCGGGCACCACGTGGATGGTGTCCTCGCCGTCGGCGTACCACCGCCCGCCGGAGCCGCCGCCGAGAACCTCCCGCATCAGGTACGGCCGGCCCTCCCCGTCCAGCCCGTGGACACCGGTGTAGCGGATGGTCTCCTGGTCGGCCGGCATCCTGCCCTGGGTGGCCTTGGCCAGCACCCCGGCCAGCACGCCCAGCAGCCGCAGGATGACGAACGTGCGGGCGTTGGTCGGCGCCGGGAAGACGGGCGTGAGCAGGGTGCCCTTGCCGGGGAAGCGCATCTCGATGAGCGGCACCACGCCCTCGTTGACGTCCAGCTCGGCCATGCGCTCCGGGGTGTCGGCCAGGTTGCGCAGGACCGGGGCCAGCCACTTCTTCAGGAACACCCCGTCGGCGTAGTCGCCGGCGTGGTTGATCGGTCCCTTGGCCTGCGGCGAGGTGCCGGTGAAGTCGATGGTCAGCGGCGCGGGCCTGGCGTGGTCGACGGTCAGCGTGATGCGCTGGGCGTGCAGGCGCGGCTCGTCGACGCCGTCGTGCTCGGCGTAGTCCTCCCAGACGTAGACGCCTTCGGGGATCTTGGCCAGGAGCTCGCGGCGGAAGGTCTCGGTGGTCTTGGAGATGATCGCGTCGAAGCACTCCTCGACGGCGGCCCTGCCGTACCTCTGGAAGAGCTCGGAGAGGCGGCGCGCGCCCATGAGGCAGGCCGAGCACTCGGCGTCCAGGTCGCCGGCGAGCGAGTCGGGCATGCGGGAGTTACGGGTCATGATGCGCAGCGCGGCCTCGTTGGGCACGCCCTGGTCCCAGAGCTTGATCGGCGGCACCATCAGGCCCTCTTCGAAGACGCTGCGCGCGTGGGAGGGCATGCTGCCGGGCACCGAGCCGCCGATGTCGTCGTGGTGGCCGAAGGCCTGGACGAACGCGACGACCTCGCCCTCGTGGAAGACCGGGACGGTCACGCACAGGTCGGGCAGGTGGCCGATGCCGCCTTCCGAGAGGTAGACGTCGTTGTGGAAGTAGACGTCGCCCTCCTTCATCGTCTCTGCGGGGAAGTCCCTGACGACGGGCTGGACGAGGGCGCTGTAGGAGCGGCCGGTGAGCTTCCTGAGCCGCACGTCGTGGATGCCGGCGCGGAAGTCGTGCGCGTCGCGGATCATCGGCGAGCGGGCCGTGCGCGCGATCGCGGTCTCGACCTCCCGCTCCACCGAGGCCAGCGTGCCTTCGACGATCTCGATGAGGATCGGGTCGGCGCTCATGGGTTACTCACCCTCCTCGTCGGCGGCGGGTTCCGGCTTGCCGGGGCGGATCACCAGGTTGCCGAAGGGGTCGACCTCGGCGTGGAAGCCGGGGTGGACGGGGATCGTGGAGCCGTACTCCTCGATGACCGCGGGGCCCTCGACCACGGCGCCGGGGGCCAGTTCCGCGCGCTGGTGGATGGGGGTCTCGGGGGTGGGATGGTCGAAGTGCACCGCTCTGGTGTGCGGCTCGCCCTCGGGGACGTCGCCTTCGAGGCGGCGGATGGCCGGGCGGGTGATGGGGCCGATGCCGGAGACGCGCAGGTTGACCCATTCGACCGTGTGCCGGGGGTCGTCGCGGTAGGCGTAGCCGTACAACTTCTCGTGGGCGTCGTGGAAGCGCGCGGTCACCTCGGCGCGCCACCCCTCGTCCACCTCGCCCGGCGGGGCGTGGACCCGGACCTCGTAGGCCTGGCCGTAGTAGCGCAGGTCGGCGCTGCGCGCGTGGACGGGGTCGTCGAAGCCCTCGCGGTCCAGCGCCTCGGCGGCCGTAGACTCCAGCTCGCCGAAGATCCGCGCGGCCGTCTCCAGGTCGAGCGAGCGCGTGACGTGCGTGCGGACGTAGTCGTTCTTGACGTCCACGGTGAGCAGGCCGAAGGCGGAGACGTTGCCGGGCCCCGGCGGTACGAGCACCGCGGGCAGGCCCAGGATGTCGATGAGGCGGCAGGCCAGCAGCGGGCCGGAGCCGCCGAACGTCACCAGCGGGAAGTCGCGCACGTCCAGGCCGCGCTTCACGGTCAGGCGCCGGATGGCGTTGCTCTGGTTGAAGGCGCTGATCTCCAGGATGCCGGTCGCGGTCCGCTCGGGGCTGAGGCCGAGCTTGTCGGCGAGGTCCTCGATGCCGGCGCGGGCGGCCGCCGCGTCCAGCGGGATCTCGCCGCCGAGCAGGTGGGGCGGGATGCGGCCGAGGTAGACGTGCGCGTCGGTGACGGTGACCTCGGCGCCGCCCCTGCCGTAGCAGAGCGGGCCCGGGTCGGCGCCGGCCGAGCGCGGGCCGACCTTGAGCGTGCCCTCGGGCGAGATCCAGGCGACCGAGCCGCCGCCCGCGCCGACCGTGACGATGTCGATCATCGGGATCTTGCACGGGTAACGGCCGATGGAGCCCTCGGTGGTGGTCGAGGGCTCGCCGTCGATGACGACGGCGACGTCGGTGGAGGTGCCGCCGCCGTCCAGCGTGATGACCGACGGGTGGCCCGCGGTGGAGGCGATGAGCGCGGCGCCGAGGGCGCCGGCGGCCGGTCCCGACAGCACCGTGGTGATCGGCTGGTTGACGACCTCGCGGGCCGACAGGATGCCGCCGTTGGACTTCATCACCGAGAACGGCATGCCGAGCCGGTCGGCGAGGTTGGCGATGTAGCGCCGCATGGCGGGCTTGACCGCGGCGTCGACCAGCGTGGTGACCGAGCGCTCGTACTCGCGGTACTCCCGCAGCACGTCGCTGGAGATCGAGACCACCGCCTCGGGGTGCTCGCGCTCCAGCACCTCGCGCATGCGCCGCTCGTGCTCGGGGTTGGCGTAGGAGTGCAGGAAGCAGACGCCGATCGCGGTGATCCCCTTGGACCGGAACCAGCGCGCCGCCTCGGCCGCCTGCTCCTCGGAGAACGGCCGCACCTCCTCGCCGAGGTGGTCCAGGCGCCCGCCGACGGTCTTCACCAGGTGCACGGGCACGATCCTGGGCGGCTTGACCCAGAAGTAGGAGTTGCCGTACCCGTCGGGCACGCTCTGCCGGGCGATCTCCAGGACGTACTCGAAGCCCTCGGTCGTGATGAAGCCCAGCTCGGAGATGCGGTCTTCGAGCAGCTGGTTGGTGGCCACGGTGGTGCCGTGGACGATCGAGCTGACGTCGAACTCGCCCAGCTTCTCGATGCCCGTGATGAACCCGTCGGCCGGGTTGGCCGGGGTCGAGGGCGTCTTCGTGGTGACGACCTCACCGGTACGCTCGTCCACCGCCACGACGTCGGTGAACGTGCCTCCGGTGTCGACTCCGATACGCACGCTACGCATGCTTCATATGTGTACTGGGCTCGGATAACAGACGGATTGCCATCATGTACGGCGCCGGCCCAGAACTTCGTCAATAACACGTGGCGCGTTCTGCGTGCCCACGTAGGCGGCCAGCCGTACGACCATCTCCTGGGACTTCGACAGCTCGGCCTCGACGCGCGCCTTGCCCGACTGGCCGGCCTGCACGCCGAAGTAGGCGCCGATGATCGTGCCGACCACCCCGGCCACGCCCGCGAACAGCGCGGCGAACTCCTTGGTGGCGAAGACCGCCGCCCCGAAGGCGATGAGGACCGCGATGATGCCGGTCACCACCACGAAGAACCCGTAGCGCCAGCGGGCGGCGTCCGCCTGGGCGGCGGTGAGGTCGTCGGGACTCATCATGGCGTCCAGTGCGGGCGGCTTTTCTGCGGGCTTCTCTGTGACCAAGGCGTCCTCCTGAGGCTCTTGGGACAAATCTCCCATAAGCCAACCACTAAGGTGGCACTCCGTGACCGAATCGTCTGCTCTGTCTGCCGCGCCCTCCGCCGCCGGCCGTGATGCCGTGCTGAAGTTCTACTTCGGGCCCATGGACTGCGGGAAGTCCACACTCGCCCTGCAGCTGAACTACAACCACGGCAGGCAGGGGCGGCGCGGGCTCGTGCTCACCAAGCACGACCGCTCCGGCGGGCCCAAGGTGACCAGCAGGATCGGGCTCGGACTTGAGGCCATCGAGGTCGAGGACGGCCTCGACCTGGTCGCCCTGGTCACCGCGCACGACCGCATCGACTACCTCATCTGCGACGAGGCGTGCTTCTACTCTGTCGAGCAGATCGAGCAGCTGGCCGACCTCGTGGACGAGCACCGCGTCGACGTGTACGCCTTCGGCCTGGCCTCCGACTTCCGGTCGGTGATGTTCCCTGCGGCGCAGCGGTTGTTCGAGCTGGCCGACGAGGTGAGCAGGCTCCAGGTGGAGGTCCTGTGCTGGTGCGGGCGGCCGGGCCAGCTCAACGCCCGGGTGGTGGGCGGCGTGATGGCCCGTACCGGCGAGCAGGTCGTCATCGGCGACACCGCCGCCTCACCCGTCCGCTACCAGGTGCTGTGCCGCCGCCACCACCGCGCGGGCGACCTGGGCGAGCCGCTGCGGGGCCTCTAGACCGCGCAGCTGTCGTCGGCGCAGCCGTCGGCGGGCGCGGCCAGCACCGTGATGGGCTTCTGCCCCGTCCGCTCGGCCACCTCCTCCAGCGCCGCGACGAACGTCTCGTACGGCTGCGCCCCCGAGACCGCGAACTGCCCCTCGAACAGGAAGAGCGGCACCCCGCTTATCCCGAGCTGCCGGGCCCGCGCGAGCTGCTCGTCCACCTCGGCCGAGCCGTCGCCGTCGTCGGTGACGCCCGCCTCGGCGGCCAGCTTGGCCAGCACCTCGGTGTCGCCGACGTCGAGCCCGTCGGTGAAGTGGGCCTGGAACAGCCGCCGCGCCATCTCCTCGCCCCGGCCCTGGGCGGTGGCGACCTGGATGAGGCGGTGCGCCTGGGCGGTGTTGGCGCTGACGGCGTGGTCGAAGCGCAGCTCCAGGCCCTCCTGCTCGGCCACGCCGGTGACCTGGGAGGTCATCTGGGCGATGTCAGGCCCGAACTTGCGCTCCAGCGCGGTGAGCAGCGGCTCGCCCTCGGCGGGCGCGTCCGGGTTCAGCTGGAAGGGGCGCATGGTGATCTCGACGGTGCCGCCCTTGGCGCGGTAGGCCTCGGCGGCGCGGGCGAAGCGGGTGTGCCCGATGTAGCACCAGGGGCAGACGATGTCGGAGAAAATCTCAACTTTCACGTACGACGACAACCAGCGGGACCCGTCCCCGCATTCCTATCCGGCGGCCAGTTCGTCCAGCCGGTACGGCAGGTAGCCCGAGTCGTCCACCAGCGCGGAGGCCCCGCGCCACCAGCCGAACCACTCGGCCGAGCGCCACATCCAGTCGACCCGCTCGATCGCGGCGACCACGTCCCCGACCGTCTCCCACGTCGGTCCGAGAAGGTCCTGGCCGACGCCGTGGCGCAGCGCCCAGGCCCGCAGGATGCCCACGGCCCGCTGGTCGACCTTCCTGGCGTACGGGTCGGGTGAGTCGCCGGGCAGGTGGTGGGGGCCGAGGCCGGCGGCCACGCCCCAGCTCCACTGCGCCTCCGCCGGGCGGGAGTAGCGCAGCGAGTGGAAGTCCAGGTTGGAGCCCAGGTCGTCGTCGGGGCGCCGGGTCACCACCGCGTCCAGGCGGCCACCGGCGTCGAAGTGCACCACGAGCCGCTGGCCGGGCTTCACGCCGTCGGGCAGGTCGAAGCGGTCCTCGGCCTGCCAGGAGTTGAGGTCGACCTGGGCGACGGGCCGGCCCCACAGCTGGTCGGCGGCGTCGTCGGCGATCCAGGCGCCGAGCATCTCCAGCGCCGTGAGATCGGTCCACGGCTCGATGGCGACGGCGGTGCGCAGCACCTCGTCGGGCGCGGGCAGCTTGCCGCCCCTGGTCTGCGACCACCAGGCCTCGCCGAGTTCCCTGGTGCCGACCAGGAGCGCGGCGATCGCGGCCAGCTCCGCCGAGCGGCGGGTCAGCGACGCGCCGAGGGCCAGGTCGAGGCAGCGGGAAGTGCGCTCGTGACCGAGTACCGGGGTCGCGTCGCCGATGAGCATCTCGGCGGTGGGCCGGTCCTCGCCGAGCAGGTTGCGGACGACTCGCCTGGCCTCGGTCCTGGCGTCTTCAGCATGTGCCTGGCGCATACTTGCAACGCTACGCCCGGAGATCCTTTTCCGCTACGCCGGGCCCGGCCCACGACACCCGCTTTGCCAGGCTCGCCACCGTGACGAGCAGCGGTTCCCGTTACGGCGGGCCGGGGCGGCGGCGGGTGGCCCGGCCCAGGAGCCAGCCGACCGCGACGCCGGTCAGGGCGATGCCGGCGCCCATGCCGAACGAGGCCAGCATGACCCAGGGGCGCGTCTGCGTGTGCTCCTTGGCCGGCCGTTCGTAGACCTGGGGACCGGCGGGCACGAGGGCCGCCGGATCGCCCGGCGACGCCGGCACCACGGACGCGGCGGGCGTGGGGCCTTCGCGCAGGTGGGTCTCCACGGCGGTGAAGAACTCCCCCGCCGTCCGCTTGGCCACCGACCCGAGCATGCGCTGCCCGACCCCGCCGATCATGCCGCCGACCACGGCCTCGGCGTCGTAGTCGACCCGGGTGCCGTCCTCGACCTCGCTCAGCCGGACGTGCACGGTGGCGTCCACGGTGCCGGGCGCGCCCTGCCCCCGGGCCCGCAGCACGAAGCTCTCGGGCGCGAGCGGCTCAGAAAGCCCCACTTCGCCGTGGTACACGCCTTTGATGGCGGCCACGCCCGCGGTAACCGTCATGCGGTAGGTGTCCGGCCCGCTCTCCTCCAGGCGCTCACAGCCCGGGATGGTGCGTACCAGCACCGCCGGATCCTGGAGCGCCGCCCACACACGATCTCTCTCGATGCCGATCACGGCACTGCCTGCGAGCTTCACACGGCCACTCTAGGCACACGCCCCCCTCCGCCCGCATGGCAACTCCCGCCGAGAACCGCGGGAAGTCCTCGTCGAGCTGGCATGATGGAGCGCCATGGCCAGGGGGATCTTCGGGGGGCCGCGCCGTGCGTGCGCGGCGGGGATGGTGGCGCTGTCGGCGATGACCGCGGCCTGTACGGCGGGGCAGGCCCAACCGGCCGCTAACCCCCCACCGGAGCAGACGTCACCCACGCCGCGACCCCAGGAACCGGCCGGCGTGAAACCCCGCCCAGGGGAGGTACGCAAGATCGCCGGCCCACGCCCCAGGGTGATCAGCTCGATCCCCACCCGGCGCAAGGTGGTCTTCCTGACCATCGACGACGGCTGGGAGCAGGACCCGGGCTTCGTCAAGCAGGTACGCGAGGAACGCATCCCGATCACCGCCTTCGCCATGCGCGACGCGGTCGAGGCCAAGGGCACGCCCGACCCGGCGGGCGGCACGGGCCGTTTCGTCGGCGCGGGCAAGTGGGGGTACTTCCAGGAGTTGCGCGAGGCCGGGGTGGCGGTGGAGAACCACACGCTCACCCATCCCAACCTGCTGCTGCTGGGCCGTGACGCCCAGCGCGCGGAGATCTGCGGCGCCTCCCGGCTGATCGGCAGGCGGATCGGCGCCCGTCCGGCGTTGTTCCGGCCCCCGTTCGGCAACTACAACGCCGACACCCTGGCCGCGGCGAAGTCCTGCGGCATCAGGGACGTTCTGTTGTGGACCGCCAGCGTGCAGCCGGGCGGCAAGATCGCTTACCAGGTTCCCGACAAGAGGCTGCGCCCCGGTGACATCCTCTTGCTGCACTTCCGTCCCAACCTGGCGAGGGACTTCCGCATCCTGATCGACAAGATCAAGCGGCGGGGTTACGAGCTGGGCGACCTACAGGCCTATCTGGCCGCGACCTGACGCCTGACCAGGACGGCGCGGCGGCGATGACGGTGCCGCCGCTCTTCCTCCGGCGGCGCCTCCCACAGCGGCGGTGCGATGATCTCGCGGAACAAGGGGTGCATGACGGTCCTCCTCAGGCCGCGAGCCGGTAGGCGGGGTAGGCGGCGGTGACCGCGCCGAGCGCCCAGCGCATGCGGGCGGCGAACGCGTCGGGGTGGTCGCCGGCCTCCTGTGCCACGTAGGCGGCGCACCCGGAGGTGTCGCCCCCGCAGGCGCAGAGGCGGTCGTCGATCACGGTGCGCACGCGGTCGGAGGTCAGGATGTCGGAGGGCTGCAGGGCTGAGGTGAAGAGCACCTGGGCCAGCTCGATGGTGGTCATCTCCCGTGCCTTTCTCTGAGTCTGTGCCTATTTAGACCCCGGCCCGCCCGGGAAGTCATCGCACTTTTCCACGTTCGGCGAACCTGTTTTCTCCGGCTGTGACAAAGATCGCAGAGCTCGCCGCCCCGTTGCTCTACAGCTTGTAGTACTACTTCTAGTAGATGAACTACAGGCTGTAGAGCTCAGGGACCCGTGAGGGACAGATGGACGCACTTGACCTGGCACGGTGGCAGTTCGGCATCACCACCGTCTACCACTTTCTTTTCGTACCGTTGACGATCGGCCTGGGCATCTTCGTGGCCGGGCTGCAGACCGCCTGGCACCGCACGGGCAAGGAGCACTACCTGCGGCTGACGAAGTTCTTCGGGAAGCTCTTCCTGATCAACTTCGCGATGGGCGTCGTGACCGGCATCGTGCAGGAGTTCCAGTTCGGGATGAACTGGAGTGAGTACTCCATCTTCGTGGGCGACGTCTTCGGGGCGCCGCTGGCCATGGAGGCGCTGCTGGCCTTCTTCATGGAGTCCACGTTCCTCGGCCTGTGGATCTTCGGCTGGGACCGGCTGCCGAAGAAGGTGCACCTGGCCACGATCTGGGCCGCGGCCATCGGCTCGAACCTGTCGGCGTACTTCATCCTGGCCGCCAACGCCTGGATGAAGCACCCGGTCGGCTACACGGTCGAGAACGGCAAGGCCAGGATGACGGACCTCTGGGCGGTGCTCACCAACTCCACCGCGCTGGCCCAGGTGCCGCACGTGATCGCCTCGGCGTTCATCGTGGCGGGCGGCTTCGTCCTGGCCGTCTGCGGCTACCGCTGGCTGAAGGACCGCGACGACATGTGGCGCGGCACCGCCCGCGCCGCCCTGCTGATGACCGCCGTCGCCGGAGTCGTCGTCGCGGGCACCGGCGACATGTCGGCCAGGCTCCTGCACGAGCAGCAGCCCATGAAGCTGGCCGCCGCCGAGGGGCTCAAGCGCGACACCGCGGGCGCGCCGTTCTCGATCGTGCCGGGGCTCGAGGTGCCGAAGGTGCTCAGCTTCCTGTCCACCCACGACCCCGACGCGGTGATCGCCGGAACCGAGGACCTGCAGAAGCGCTTCGAGCAGCAGTTCGGCCCCGGCGACTACCGGCCGAACCCCGAGGTGGTCTTCTGGTCGTTCCGCGTGATGCTCGTCTTCGGACTCGGCACGGTCGCGCTGTCGGTGCTGGGGCTGTGGCTGACCCGCAGGAAACGGCCGCTGCCGGACTGGCTGGCCAAGGTGCTGGTGCTGGCGCTGCCCCTGCCGTTCCTGGCGGTGATCGCCGGGTGGCTGCTCAGCGAGGTGGGCCGCCAGCCCTGGACGGTCGCCGGCGAACTGCTCACCGCCTCCAGCGTCTCGCCCGGCGTGAGCCTCGCCGAGGTGGCCACGACCCTCGTGATCTTCACTCTGCTGTACGGCGGGCTCGCGGTGGCGGAAGCCGTACTGCTGACCAGGCATGTGCGCAAGGGACTCGACGAGCCCGCGAACGTCGCCGCCCAGCCCGAACCGGCGCTGGCGTACTGAGGAGCTGACCGTGATCGATCTGTGGTTCGTGATCATCGCCTTCCTGTGGACCGGCTACTTCGTGCTGGAGGGCTTCGACTTCGGGGTGGGGATGCTGGCGCCGTTCGTCTCGCGCGGCGCCGGCGAGCAGCGGCAGGCGCTGCAGACGATCGGCCCGGTCTGGGACGGCAACGAGGTCTGGCTGATCACCGCGGTGGGCTCGATGTTCGCCGCCTTCCCGGCCTGGTACGCGGGGATGTTCAGCTCGTTCTACCTGCCGGTCGCGCTCGTGCTGGTCGGGCTGATCGTGCGCGGGGTCGGGCTGGAGTGGCGCGGCAAGGTGACCAACACGTTCTGGTGCGATGCGGGCATCGTGGCCGGGAGCGCGCTGCCCGCGTTCCTGTGGGGGGCGGTCTTCGCCGACATGCTGTTCGCCAGTGGGCTCGCGGCGCTGCTCGGCGGGGTGTTCTCGCTGGCGGTGAGCGTGCTGCACGGCGCGGTGTTCCTCGCGCTCAGGACCGAGGGGCCGCTGCGGCGGCGGGCGCGGACGGCGGCGCTGGCCGCCTCGGGGCTCGTGGTGCCGGTGGGCGTCCTGGCGCTGTCGCGGCTGGGCGGCGGCGTGGCCGGCACGGCCGCGGCGCTGGCCGCCGCCACCGCCCTGGCCGGGGCCGCGGCGCTGATCTGGCGGCGGCGCGAGGGCTGGGCCTTCGCCGCCACGGCCGGGGCGATCGTGCTGACCTCGGTCGCGGTCTTCCTGGAGCTCGCGCCGATGCCGCTGCCGGGGCTGACGCTGGCCGAGGCGGCCTCGGGGCCGTACACGCTGACGATGCTGAGCTGGATCGGGCTGATCACGCTGCCGTTCGTGCTGCTCTACCAGGGCTGGACGTACTGGGTGTTCAGGAAGCGGGTCCTGGTGCCCGCCTGAGCGGGTCAGGCGGTGGGGTGCGGCTCGTCGAGCTCCGGAGGGATCGACTGCTCCGGAGGCACGATCCCCTCACCGCCCATCTCGCGGGGCAGTACCGAGAAGAACCCGCCGTAGGCGATCACCGCGACGGTGCCGCTGACCAGCAGGACCAATCCGGCGATCCACGACATGTGCCAGAAGGCGGCCACGACCCCGACGCAGGAGGTCAGCGGCGCAACTCCTTTGGCGATGTTGAGCAGCGGCGTCGAGCCCATGAACCGGTGGGTCTTGCGCAGCTGGTTGATCATCGTCAGCACGGCCAGCAGCGGGATCGACACCGAGAAGGACAGCACGCAGATGAGCGCCGCGACGTCGAGCTCGGCCACGGTCAGGAACGGCTGGACCAGGACGATGCCGATCGCGATGAACCCGGCATAGATGAGATTGTCCTGGTCAAGCCAGTTTTCTTTGCGCTTCCAGTCCTTTGGAGACATTCGCACATCTTGTCATGTTTGGGGGCCATTTCGGGCGGCCGCTCCGCCCAGGTAGAGGGCGCCCAGCCGGGGGTCGGCGGCCAGGTCGCGGGCCGGTCCGGAGATGTGCACGGCGCCCAGGTCGAGGACACAGCCCACGTCGGCCATCTCCAGCGCGCGGCGGGCGTTCTGCTCCACCAGCAGCACCGCCACCCCGGCCCGGCGCATCAGGTCGATCTGGTCGAAAACGGTCTGCGTGGTCTTCGGGTCCAGGCCCATGGACGGCTCGTCCAGCAGGACCACCTTGGGCTCCAGCATCAGCGCGCGGGCGAACTCCACCTGCTTCTGCTGCCCGCCCGACAGCAGGCCGGCGATGCCGCCCCACCGCTCGGCCACGATCGGGAACAGTTCCTTCACCGCCTCCTCGCGCTCGCGCAGGCGCGCCTTGTCGCGCACGGTGTAGCCGCCCAGCAGGACGTTCTCCGCGACCGTCATCTCGCGGAAGACGCTGTGGCCCTGCAGCACGTGCGACAGTCCGCGGTCGAGCAGCGCCTGCGGCGAGCGTCCCGTCACGTCCTCGCCGGCCAGCACGACGCTGCCGGAGCGGGGGGCGAGCAGGCCGCTGGCGACCCTGAGCACGGTCGACTTGCCCGCGCCGTTCGGGCCGACCAGGCAGACGACCTGGCCCGCCTCGACCGTGACCCACAGGCCGCGCAGGACCAGGGCGGCCCTGCCGTACCCCGCGGTGATGTCCTTGAGTGACAGGAGCGGCTCAGACACCTAGGTACGCCTCCAGCACGCGCGGGTCGCTCTGGACCGTCTCGGGGGTTCCTTCGCAGATCGGGGCGCCGCGGTCGAAGACCACCACGTGATCGCACATGCCCATGACCACATCCATGTTGTGCTCGACGACCAGGAACGTCCTGCCCTCGGCGTTGAGATCGCGCACCAGCGTGACGATCCGGTCGATCAGCGCCGGGTTGACGCCGCCCGCCGGCTCGTCCAGCAGCACCAGGTCGGGGTCGCCCATGAAGATCGCGGCCAGTTCGAGGAGCTTCTGCTGGCCGTACGACAGGTGGCGCGCCTCGGCGTGTTCCAGGTGCTCGATGCCCATCCTGTGCAGCCAGTGGCGGGCCCGCTCGACCTCGGCGGTGTTCCGGCTGCCCGCGAGCAGTTCCCGCAGACGGGTGCGGCGGACGGCGACGAGCATGTTCTCCAGCACCGTCATGCGCGGAAATATCCGGCACAACTGAAACGTGCGCCCCAGCCCCGCGTGCGCGATGCGGTGCGGCGACCAGGCGGTGATCTCCCTGCCCTTGTACAGCACCCGGCCGGCGTCCGGCCGGATCAGGCCCGTGACCAGGTTGAAGAACGTCGTCTTGCCGGAGCCGTTCGGGCCGATGAGACCGTTGATCGCGCCCTCGCGGATCTCCACCGTGGCCCCGTCCACCGCCGTGACCCCGCCGAACGCCTTCGCCAGACCCTCGGTTCGCAGGCTCATCCCTTGACCTCCTGAAGGCGTTGCTCCGCGGTGTCCTCCCTGATCGAGGCGCCCTTCGGCCGGCCGATCAGCCTCGGCACGATGCCCTCGGGCATGAACAGCACCACCAGCACCAGCAGCACCCCGGTCGCGGTCAGGTGGATCTGCGACTCGCCGAGCGCGATGAGGAAGTACTCCCCCGCCGGGGCGATGATCAGCGCGCCCAGCAGCGGGCCGAACAGGTGGCGCACCCCGCCCAGCAGGCTCATCAGCACCATGTAGACGCCGCTGACGATGGAGAAGACGAAGATCGGGTCGAGCGAGCGGAACCAGACCGCGTACAGGCCGCCCGCCAGCGCCACGAACAACGCCGACACCGCGAACGCCGCCACCTTGAACGCCGCCGTCGGCACGCCCAGCATCTCGGCCTTGTCCTCGTCCTCCCTGATCGCCTTCAGCCCGCCGCCGAAGCGCGAGCGCGAGATGAACCACCAGGTCAGCAGCACCAGGCCGAGCAGCGCCAGGAACAGGTAGAAGAACACCATGTGCGTCTGGCCCCTGCTCAGGTCGAACGGCGCCGGCACCTGCAGGCCCGTGGCGCCGCCGGTCAGCGACCGCCAGCCCTGCACGAGCAGGTTCATCACCGACACCAGCGCGATCGACACGATCACGAACGACGCCCCGCGCACCCGGACCGCCGCCACCCCGATGACCGCCGCGGCCACCGTCACCAGCACCGCCGAGACCAGGAGCGCCAGTACCCACGGCATGCCCGCCCGGGTGATCAGCAGGCCGGTGCCGTAGGCGCCCAGCCCGAAGAAGGCCGAATGGCCCAGCGAGACGTAGCCGGTGAAGCCGCCCAGGATGTTCCACGAGGTGGCCATGGCGGCGTACATGACCGTCAGGACTCCGGCGTAGACCAGGTAGTAGTTCGGGACCAGCCAGGGGTAGGCGAGGGCGCCGGCCGTACCGGCGAGGAGGAGGAGTTTAGAAACGGTGCGCAAGCCGGCCTCCGAAGAACCCCTGCGGGCGCAGCAGCAGCGTCAGGAACAGGAAGGCGTAGAACATGAGCGTGGCCCAGGTGGCGTCGACCGTCACCAGCACCAGGCCCTCCACCACACCCAGCAGCACTGCCGCCAGCGCCGCGCCGACCACGCTGCCCAGGCCGCCGACCACGATGATCGCCATGAGCTTGCCGATCCAGGCCCAGTGCGAGGCCGGGAAGAACGGCGTGATCAACGCCAGCACCCCGCCCCCGACGGCCGCCGTCGCCAGCCCCACGCCGAACCCGTACCCCGTGACCCGATCCGTCCTGATCCCCACCAGCCGCGCGGCCTCCCGATGCTGAATCGTCGCCCGCAACGCCTGCCCGAACCGGCTCTTCACCAGCACCCCGAACAACACCGCCAGCGTCAGCCCCGCCACCCCAAAAGCAATGATCTTGTCGTACGGCAGGCTGACCGCCCCGATCGTCAGGCTCTTCGTGTCGTAGCCGACGGTGACCGACTTGTAGGAGCCTGTGTAGATGGTGCCGAGGAGGCCCTCGATCGTCAGCGCCAGGCCGAACGTCAGCAGGACCGACATCATCTGGACCTGGTCGGAGGCCAGGCGGGCCAGCAGGAGGCGCTGGACCAGCACGCCCAGCACGAAGAAGACCGGGACGGTGAGGGGGATGGTGAGCAGCGGGTCCATGCCCAGGGCTGTGTGGAGGGTGTAGGTGAGGTAGGCGGCCAGGAAGAGGAAGGCGGGGTGGGCGACCATGACGACCCGCATGACCCCGAAGTACAGGGAGAGGCCGGAGGCGAGCAGGGCGTAGAGCCCGCCCGTCAGAATCCCGAGCCCCAGCCCCTGCAGAAGCAACGTCAAGCTACCCACCTCCCCCACCGGCCCCTAGGCCCACACCCCAGGCTCCCCCGACCCCCGCCCAACCACCCCTGACCCACCGACCCGCCAGATCCCACCAGCCCGTCAGCCTCCAGTTCCCCGTCAGACCCCAGCGGCCCGTCAACCCGCGGCCTGTCAGCCCTCTGACCATCGGCCCGCGGTCCATCAACCCCCGGTCCATCAACCCCAGGCCTGTCAGCCGCCGGTCCATCAACCCCTGGTCTGACCGCCCCCGGTCTGTCAATCCCTGGCCCATCAACCCCTGGCCTGACAGCCCCTGGCCTGACAACCCCTCGTCCATCACCCGCAGGTCCGTCCCAACCCCGGCCTGCCACACCCTCGCCCGCCTGCCCCAGGCCTGTCCGACCCCGGGCTGTCGGGCCGTGGTCCGGCATCCTCAGGTCTGTCAGACCCCGGTCCGACAGACCCTCGTCCGCCATCCTCCGGTCCCTCGGACCCTGGGCTGTCAGACCGTGGTCTGTCATCCCCAGATCTGTCAGACCCCCGTCCGACCTCCCAAGGCGTGAAGGGTTCCCGGCCGTACCAGGTCCCATGGAGTTGTGGATGGTCACCACTCCTTCTTCGGGAACACGAGCTTGGCCGTCTGTGCCTTCGAGCCCTCCGGCAGCACGATCTCGACCTTGCCGTTCACGTACTGCTGGATCATGTGGGCCTGCTCGGGGCGTCCCTGGTCGTCGAAGGACAGGGGGCCGACCACGGTGTCGAAGGTGGCCTGGCGGAGGTGGGCGGCGAGCTTGTCCTGGCACTCCTTGCTCGGCTCCACGCACTTGACCGCGTTGACGGCCGCCTCCACGACCTGTCCGACCGTGTAGCCGTTGGCCGCGTCCTCGTTGGCCTCGCCGCCGAACATGTCCTTGTAGCTCTTGACCAGCGCGTCGTTGCCGGTGAACCCCGATCCGGCCGACCAGCCGACCGGGGAGATGACGCTCTCGGCCGCGCCCTTCACCGCCGCCGGGAACTCGGGCAGTGTCGGCCCGGTGCTGAAGGCGGCCAGTTTGGGCTGGACCTTGAGCTCCTGCAGCGCGCGGACGAGGCCGACGGAGTCCTCGAACTGGGTGCCGCCGACGACGATGTCCGGTTTGGCCTCGGCGATCTTGGCGGCGATGGGCGAGAAGTCGGTGGTCTCCGGTGGGTACACCTCGTCGGCCACCGTCTTGATCCCGGCGGCGGCCAGCTTGTCGCGCAGGCCGTACGCGGTGCCCTGGGCGAACGGATCGTCGAGGCTGGCGTAGGCGGCGGTCTTGGGCCGCTGGTCCGGGGGCAGCTTGATGAGGTAGTCGGCCAGGTAGTTGTAGTGGTCGTCGGCGATGGCGGGCGCCGCGTAGAACAGCTTCTTGAAGCCCTGCTCGAAGACTTCCTTGGCGGCTCCGGCCGGCTCGACGAACAGCATGCCGTACGACTCGGCGACCTTGCCCGCGGGGATGACGAGGCGCGAGGAGAAGGGCCCGAAGACCAGGTTCACCTTGTCCTGGGTGATCAGAGACTCGTAGTCGGAGGTGACGCGGTTGGGGTCCGAGGCGTCGTCGCGGAAGATCAGCTCGACCTTCCTGCCGAGCAGCCCGCCCTTGGCGTTCACGTGCTCGGCCCAGATCTTGTAGCCCTCCTGGATGCCCTTGCCGGGCTCGGCGAAGTCGCCGGTCAGGGGGAGCGAGATGCCGATCTTCACCGGCCCCGTCGTGGGCGCCTGACCCGCGGGCTGGTCCTCCGCCTTGGCACAAGCGGAAATACTCAAGCTCGATAATGCAAGAACCAACGTTGCCTTGCGCACATATGACATTTCCGGTCCTCCCGGCGTACGCAAGCGCTTTCGTAAGCGCTTTCGGTTACGATGGCACGTGTTTCAGCGGCGGACAAGGGGGTCGCGCGCCCATGGCCAATCGTCCGGCTCCGCCACGCCTCGTCGACGTCGCCAGAGCCGCAGGTGTCTCGCTGGCCACCGCGTCCCGGGCCATGACCGGCTCGGCGGGGGTGAGCGCCGTGGTCGCCGCGCACGTACAGGCCGTGGCCAGCCGCATCGGGTACGTCCCGAACAGCCACGCCAGGGCCTTGGCCGGCGGGCCCTCCACGATCGTCGGCCTGATCGTCCACGACGTCGGCGACCCGTACTTCGGCGAGATCGCCCGAGGCGTCCTGCGCGAGACCGAGTCCCGCGGCTACATGGCCCTGATCAGCCAGACCGAACGCGACCCCGCCGCCGAACTCGCCCGCATCCGCGCCCTGCGCGCCCACCGCGTGAACTCGATCGTCCTGGCCGGATCGGGCTACGTGGACGCCAGCACAGAGACCGACATAGCCGCAGAAGTCCGCTCCTTCACCAACGCGGGCGGCCGCGTGGCCGTCATCGGCCGCCACCACCTCCCCGTGGACGCCGTACTCCCCGACAACCTCAGCGGCGGCGTCACCCTGATGCGCCACCTCCTCGACCTGGGCCACCGCCGCATAGGCGTTCTGTCCGGCCCTCCCAACCTCACCACCGTCGAGGACCGCCTGGCCGGCCTCCGCCTGGCCATAGGCGCCGCCCGCCTGCCGTGGCACACGGTCCCGGTGGTCCCCGGCGACTTCACCAGAGAGGGCGGCGCCGCGGCGGCAGCGTCCCTCCTGAACAACCACCCCGACCTGACCGCCGTCATCGCCCTGAACGACCCGATGGCCGTCGGCGCCCTGTCCTGGCTCCTGGGCTCAGGCCGCAGGGTCCCGGCCGACATCTCGGTAGCCGGATTCGACGACATCCCCGCCGCGGCCGACGTCTACCCCGCCCTCACCACCATCCGCCTCCCCATGATCAGCATGGGCCGCCAGGCCCTCGAACTCGTCCTCAAACCCTCCGTCTCCCGCCCCCGCCGCCGCCGTACCCCCCACGAACTCATCCCCCGAGCCAGCACCGCCCCACCCCACCCCTAACTCACACCCCACGCCAAGCACCACATACACCCCCACACCACGCGCCGCACACGCACGTTCACATCACACGCCACACCGACACCACACGCCTCACCCACACCACCGCCACACCCGCGCCTCCACACCTGCAACCGCCACCCGCGGATCGCAATGGCGCAGCAGTGGAGCGACGGCACGCAGACCCGCTGGCTGGCACGCGGGCCACTAGCGCGGCGGCCCACTGGTGGTGCGGAGGCGCAGCGGTGGCGGGGCGCGGCTGGTGGAGCTGCGGCGGCGCGGTGGTGTGAAGCGGCTGGTGGTACGGCGGCACGCAGGCCCGCTGCGCGACGCGGCGAATGCGGTGGGGGGCGAGATGCGCGGATGGCGTGAGTGCGCAGGCGCGCGGGAACGCCACGTGCGCGGGGCAGGCCGCATGCGCGGGGCAGGCCGCATGCGCGGGAAGGCCGCATGCGCGGGAAGGCGAGTGGGTGGGGAGCGGGGTTGCGAGGGGTGTTGTGGTGGGGGTGGTGTGTGGGGGCTGGGGGCAGGTGTTGGGGGTGAAGGATTGACAGGGGGATTTGGCGAGTTACGCTTCGGCCGGAGGCTAACGGAAGCGCTTTCGGAAGCGCTTACGAATAACAACCGTCGATCACTCGACCGAGAGGATCCGGATGTCGGCCCTTCGCGTGCGCTTATGTGCCCTGGCCACCACTACTGTGCTCGGTGCGGCGATGCTCGCGCCGGGGTCCGCTGTCGCGAACGATTCGGGGGGCCCAGGGTCCGCCGGTTCCGGCCATGCTGCTTGTGATCCGGGCAGCGCTGTGGTTCGGAAGGTGAACGGAGCCGGCAACTGGGCGCCGGTGACGCCGTCCAAGTGGCGGTTGCCCGGGGATCAGGTCATTCTCGCCGAGGCGGGGGTGGCGCGGCCGGGGCCGCGGCGGCCGTTCGAGTACGCGGTGCTCACGGCCGGGCCGGAGTTCGCGTCGGTAGAGATCGAGGCGACCGTACGGCTGGACACGCCGGTCAGCGTCAGCAACCGGGACGTGATCATCGTGTTCGGGTACCGGTCGGATACGCAGTTCTACTACGTGCATCTGTCCCAGGACAACACCATCTACCCGCACAACGGGATCTTCGTCGTCAACAACGCGGACCGCCTCCGGCTCGATCACCAGTGGAACGGGCAGGTGGGGGCGCCGCCTGCCGTCACCGACGCGCAGTGGCACCGGGTGCGGGTACGGCACTGCGTGGCGACCGGCGAGATCGCCGTGTACATGGACGGGTCGACCACACCCCTCATGACCGCCACGGATAGGACGTTCGGCACCGGCCGGGTCGGGTTCGGTTCGTTCGACAACATCGGCCGCATGCGGGATATGTCGCTCAAGGGCACACCGGTCTGCGCCGGGGTGGCGTCCACCGTCGTGGGAACCGACGGGCGGGATCTGCTGTCCGGCACCTCGGGTGCCGACGTGGTCTCCGGGCTCGGCGGCGACGACCTGGTCTGGGGCCTCGGCGGGGATGACGTGGTCTGCGGTGGCGACGGCAGCGACGTGGTGCTCACCGGCTCGGGAAATGACCAGGTCTATGGGGGTGCGGGCAGCGACGTCCTCTCCACCGGTCGCGGCGACGATTCCCTGTACGGCGGGCCGGACCCCGACGCCCTGAACGGCGGCCCCGGCAACGACCACCTCTACGGCACCCGGGGCACCGACGTCCTCATCGGCGGCCCCGGAGACGACACCACCCACGCCGACTCCTGACCCGGCCCCCTCCCAGCCACACGGCCCAACAGGCCAACAGGCCAACAGGCCAACAGGCCAACAGGAGCAGATCGGCACAAGCAGACCCGCGAACCAGCGAACACCGGCAATCCCCGTCGACCGAGCGCGGCACCGGCTGGCGACACCGCGGTGCCGTACCAGAAAGCGCTGTTCTCAAGCGCCCAGAAGCCCACCCTCGACCCCCTCTGGTGATGCCATGACCGTGAAACCCCTCCGAACCTTGGCCGCCGCGCTGCTCGTGACCGTCCTGGCGACGACTCCGGCGGTGGCGGAGCCCGATATGCCCATCGACGACCCGATCCCCGAGAAGCCGACCCCGTCGGCGCTGACCCTGACGCTGGAGGAGTTCGCGCAGTTCCCGAAGACGGAGCCGGTGCCGACCCCGACCGACCAGCGCCTGGTCAGGTGGGCGCGGATCAACTACTTAGGCCAGGTGCCCGACCGTTCCGGCCGGATGTTCGTCAACGATCTCAACGGCAAGCTGTACCTGCGCGACAAGGGCACGTGGCAGGAGTACCTGGACGTCGGCGCGACGTTCGCCCCGGACTTCATCTCGGGCCGCGGGCTGGGGAGTGGGTTTGGGTTCGTGGCGTTCCATCCGGAGTTCGCGAGGAACGGGAAGTTCTACACCGTCCACACCGAGGCCGGCGCGGCGCTCACCACGAAGACGCCCGACCTGACCCCGCAGCCGAACTCGATCGTCCACGGCGTCATCGACGAGTGGACGGCCACCGACCCCAAGGCCGGCACCTTCCAGGGCACCCGCCGCGAGATCCTGCGCCTCGGGTTCGGCAGCAACATCCACGGCATCCAGCAGATCGACTTCAACCCCACGGCCGGCCGCCGCGACCCCGACTACGGCCTGCTGTACGTGGCCGCCGGCGACGGCGGACGCGGCGTGACCACCACGAACCCACAGGATCTGGGCATACCGCAGGGCAAGATCCTACGCATCGACCCCACCGGTACGAACAGCGCGAACGGCAAATACGGCATCCCAGCCGGCAACCCATTCGTTACCCGGCCGGGCGCGCTCGGCGAGATCTACGCGTACGGCATGCGCGACCCGCACCGCTTCTCCTGGGACCCGGCCGGATCGAACCGCCTGTTCCTCGGCCACATCGGCGAGCACGAGATCGAGGCGATCTACGACGTGCGCGCGGGTGACAACTTTGGCTGGAGCGTGCGCGAAGGGTCATTCGTCTTCAAGAGGGAAGACCGCTGCAACCTGTACACCTTGCCCGCGGACGACGCCCAATACGGCTATACCTACCCGGTCGCCGCATACGACCACGACCCGCCGCCCGGCCACTCCTGCACGGCCGACAGCGGGCACGCGGTGGTCGGCGGGATGGTCTACCGCGGCTGGCGACTGCCGTTCCTGTACGGAAAGTACGTGTTCGGTGACATCGTGGACGGGCGGATCTGGTTCACCCACGCCTCGAAGATGCGCCGGGGGAAGGACCGCGCGGTCATGTACGAGCCCAAGCTCCGCGACGCCGCCACCGGCCAGCTGGTGACGATGAAGAACCTGGCCGGCAGCAACCGCGTCGACCTGCGCTTCGGCCGCGACGGCCACGGCGAGCTGTACGTGCTGTCCAAGGCGAACGGCAAGATCTGGAAGGTCACGGGCGCGCGCTGGGAGTTCCCGTCATGAGATTTCGGCATCTGTCCGCCCTCACGGCCCTCCTCCTCACCGCCGCCCTGACCACCCCTCTCGCCGGTACGGCTACCGCCACAGCGTCGTCCGGTACGGCTACAGCCACAGCCACAGCGCCCTCCGGCGCCGCTTCCGCCACAGCGTCGTCCGGTGCGGCGGGAAGCCTGGCAGCGCCCGCGGCGGTTCCGGCGACCGAGGCAGTCTCCGGGACCGGGACGGGCACGCGGGAGGCGGCGGGCAGCCCCGAGGCCGAGCCGGCGCCGGTCACGGATGAGGTCGAAGCGGCCAGAACCGAGGTCGAGGCGGCGCGGGCAGAGGCAACCGGGAAGGGATGGGGGTGGCCCACCGTGCTGCCCAGCCTGCGGCGCAACCTGGTGGCCCACTACGACTTCGAGCACCCCGACCCCGCCAACCCGGCCATCGAACAGGACCGGGGACGTTCCGGCACCGGCATCACCCTGGTCAACGGCGGAGCCGGCATGCGGGTGCGGGACGGCGCGCACCGCGGCAGCCGTACCTCGGTGCAGGTGCGGCAGGTCAGCCCCACGACGGCGAGCAGCGACGACTGGAAGGCGGGCGTCTACTCCCCCACCGGCGTGCCCACGCTGAACGCCTTCAACGCCGTCCGGGGCGCCACCATCATGGGCTGGTTCAAGATGACCGGCCAGAACCCCAGCCCGAACTCCAACTCCGCCAATCCGGACGACTTCTACGGCGCGATCGGCCTGGCCGGGGTGCTGAGCGGCAACTCGCAGGGGCACGACGTACGCGCCCTGCTGGAGCTGATCACGGTCAACGGCGAGATGCGGGTCGTGGCGCTCGGGCGGCGCGTGGACGGCAGCAGCTCGCAGACATTCGCGGCAGACCGGCCATGGCAGGAGATTCTGCCGCCGGGCGAGTGGGTGTTCCTGGCGGCCACGTTCGACTACGACACCGCGACCATGCGCCTGTACAAGAACGGCCGCCCGCTCTCCGGCTTCTACACGCTGACCGGCGACCCGTGGACGATCGACGGCCCGCCCGAACCCGACCTCGCCTCACCCACCGACCCGCGCGGCATCAAGATCGGAGGCAGCTACCCGCAGAACAACCGCGAAGGCAACCCCTGCAACTGCCGGATGGACAGCCTCATGTTCCTTGACCGGATCGCCACCCCGGGCCAGGTGCTGGCCCAGTACCTTCTGGTCGCCCGGCACTGGTGAGCCACCGCCGGACCGGTGCCGCCACACCGGCCCGGCGGTCGTCCGTGAGGGCGACAGACCGGTCAGGAGGACGGCGTGGGCGTCTGCGTGCGGTGATCCTTGAGATGGAGGTCACCGCCGAGCCGCTTCCTGATCCGGTCGAGCACCTTGCGGGTGGACAGCGCGGTCCACAGGTGACCGACCAGGTGCGGGTTGTACTCGGGCGCGGTGTCCATCCAGGCGTCCTTGCCCGCCTGGGTGGCGAACGTCGTGAGGAAGAACTCGCCGTCACCCGTCTTGCAGTGGCCCTGCCGGAGTTCGGTGGCATCGATCTGGATCTTCGGCCGGCAGTCGACCTTGGCGGCGAGCTCCTCGACGGTGAGCGCCACGGGCTGCGGGTTCTGGGCGGCGGCCACGTAACCGCCCCCGGACCCATCACCCGGCGAGCAGGCCGCGGCCAGCGCGACGGCGATCCCGCAGATGGTCAGCCGCGTAAATGTCGTCATGCGCGAAGATACGCACCCCCTGACCCAAGAGTTCACCCCAAGATCACCGAGACCACCAGACCAACCTCAAGGCGCAGGGCCCACAAGACGCGGGGCGAGGCAGCGCGGGCGCCCGAGTGCGGGGCGCGAGGGCGCGAGCGGGGGTGCAGGAGCGCGAAGGGTGCGCGGGGCTTGGGGCCGTAGAGCGTGGGAGGGATTAGCGGAGCACTGTGCATCCGGATGACCGGAGGCGGTCGAGTACCGGGGGGTCGCCTTCCAGCTTGTTCCAGCGCAGGTCCAGTTTCCGCAGCCCCAGTGGCAGCTCATCGGGCAGGGTACGCAGGCGGTTGTTGCGCAGGTCGAGTTCGACCAGTCCGGAGGGCAGAGCGGGCACCCGGGACAGCAGGTTGTCCCGCAGGTCGAGATGGATCAGCCCCGGTGGCAGAGGGGGCAGTTCGCGCAGCCGGTTCCCGCGAAGGTGCAGTTCTCGCAACCTGCCCAGGCGGGCGAGCGAGGCGGGCAGGGTTTCCAGCCGGTTGTTGTACAGGCGCAGCTCCACCAGCCCGGCCATGTCCCCGAGGGAGGCGGGCAGCGACTCCAGGCGGTTGTCGGTCAGGTTGAGGTACGCGAGGCGGTCCAGCCTGCCCAGTGCCGCCGGTACCTGGGTGAGGCCGTTGTCGCTGAGGTACAGGTAGTCGGTCAGGGGGAGGTCGCCGATCGTGGCGGGGACGGTGGCGAGCTGGTTGTGACCGAGGTCGAGCATGCGCAGCGAGCGTAGCCCGCCGATCGCCGGGGAGATCTCGGTGAGCGCGTTCTCGGCCAGGTTGAGCGTCTCCAGGCCGGTCAGCTCCCACAGCGTGTCGGGGACGGAGGTGAGCCGGTTCCCGCCGACCGCCAGGTGCCTGAGGCCGCCGGGCAGCCTTTCGGGGAGGGCGGTGATGGCGTTGCCGTACAGGAAAAGCACTTCAAGGTACGGCGGGCAACAAGGCACCCGAGTCAGCAAATTCCCGTCAAGATGCAACTCCCGCAACCCGCTATATCCCGAAAAATCCGGAACGTCCGCCAACCGGTTACCATCCAGCAACAACACAGAAGCCCCGGAAGGATCCGGCACAGAAGTCAGCCCACGCCAGGCGAGATCAACACGCATGCCGCAGGAGCCTATCGGCCTCGAACCGGACGGCCGAGCAGGGGCTAACAACCCAAGAAGCGGCCGCCGAGTTAGGGGCCTTACGGCCTGGAAAGCGGCCGCCCAAGCAGGGGCAAACGGCGCAAGAAGCGCGAACCTAGCGTGCCCGCAAATGGTAAAGGTCAGACGGCGAGATAGGCATCCGATCGATGTCGAACCCCTCAGCATCCTCCACAGCCGAAGCGATCACCGCCGACACCGGAATCACCCCAGCCTCCCCCGCCCCCTTGATCCCCAGGGGGTTCAACGGCGAAGGCGTCTCCAGATGTGCCGTCTCGATCCGTGGAATCTCACTCGCATAAGGCATCAGAAAGTCCATGAACGAGGCGTTGAGCAGCTGCCCGTCCGCGTCATAAGCCATCCGCTCATAAAGCGCACCCCCGATCCCCTGAGCCACCCCACCATGCACCTGCCCCTCAACGATCATCGGATTGACCAGCCGCCCGCAGTCATGCACCACCGCATACCGCAAGATCCGAATCTCCGCGGTGTCAGGATCGGTCTCCACGATCGCCGCGTGCATCCCGGCGGCGAAGGTGGACCGGATGGGCGAATAGAACCCCCGCCCCTCCAGCCCAGGCTCCTCCCCATCGGCCACAGGCGGCCGATCCGTAGGAGTAGCGGTGGAGAACTGCGTGGCCTTCGCGGTCTCGGCGTCAAAGGAGTACCGCAGCGGATTGGACAGCACCGCCACGGTGGACAGCGGAATAGACGCGGACGGCGAGCCGACCACGTGCACCAGCCCATCGGCGATGTCAAGGTCTGCCGGATCGGCCTCCAGCGCCTCCGCCGCGATCCGCAACGCCTTCTCCCGCACCTTCCTGCAGGCCAGAGCGATGGCATTGCCGCTGACCACGGCGGCCCGGGAGGCGAAGGTGCCCACGGCGTACCCGAACCGGCGCGTGTCCCCGGTCACGACGGAGACCCGCGAGAGCGGCACCCCCAGCTCGCTGGCCGCGATCTGCGCGAACACGGTCTCGTGCCCCTGCCCCTGTGAGGTCAGCCCGGTGGAGACGTGCACCCGCCCGTCCGAGGTGATCTGCACATGCCCGCCCTCGTACGGCCCCACGCCAGTGCCTTCGACGTAACAGGCGAGCCCGATCCCCCGGTTCGGCGAACGCTCGAAGGAGTCCCACCCGATCAGCTCCTTGATCATGCGCAGCATCTCGGGATAGTTCCCGCTGTCGTAGACGAGCGGCCGCCCGTCCTGAAAGGTCATGCGCTGGTCGTAGGGAAACTCCGACGGCCCGATGAAGTTGGCGGCGCGCACGTCGGCCCGGTCCACGCCGAGATGCTGGGCGATCTTGTCCATCGTCCGTTCCATGCAGAAGACGGCCTGCGGCCGCCCCGCGCCCCGGTACGGCGTGACCTGCACGGTATTGGTGTAGATGGAGCTGAACTCCACCCGGTACGACCCGATCTTGTACGGCCCGAGCAACTGCGTGGACGTGACGATCGGCACGATGATCCCGTAAGGCGTGTAGGCGCCGTGGTCGTGCAGGATCGTCACCTCCAGCCCCAGCACCCGCCCGGCGTCGTCGAACCCGACCCGTACGTACTGCACCTGCGCCCGCTCATGCGCGCTGGCGACGAAGTGCTCGCGCCGGTCCTCGGCCCATTTGACCTCGCGCCCCAGCGTCATGGCCGCCCACGGCACCAGCACCTCCTCCGGCCACGGGTGCACGATCTTGACGCCGAACCCGCCGCCCACGTCGGGCGCGATCACCTCGACGTGGGGCAGCGGCAGCCCGAGCTTCGCGGCGATCGCCATGCGGACGCTGGTGGAGGTCTGGGTGCTGGAGTAGACGCGCAGGTCGCGGCCGTCCCAGCGGGCGTACACGCCGCGGCCCTCCAGCGGCATGCTGGCGCTGCGCTCGATGTCCAGGCGGAACGCGAGCGTGTGCGGCGAGGTCTCGATGCACTCCCTGGCACTCGCGCCGCCGGTCGAGGCGACCTCCTGGACGAGGTGGGCGCCCAGGTTGGCGGGCACGTCCTCGTGGACGAGCCGCGATCCCTGCGCCGCCTCCTCCAGGCCGACGACCGGCTTGAGCGGCTCGTAGTCGACCTCGATCAGCGCGCAGACGTCCTCGGCCAGGTAGCGGTCGGCGGCCACGACCATGACGACGGGCTCGCCGACGTGCCGGACGGTCTCCCTGGCCAGGGGGTGGGCGGTGCGGCCGTGGGTGAGGGCCGGGTGCGGGATGAGCAGGGGCAGGGGCTCGGCCACCCCGGGTGGCAGGTCCTCCCAGGTGTAGATGGCGACCAGGCCCTCGACGTCGAGGACCGCGGTGACGTCGATGTCGCGGATGCGGGCGTGCGCGTGCGGCGAGCGGACGAACGCGGCGGCCAGCGCCTCGCGCCCCAGATCGTCCAGGTAGCGTCCCTGACCGGTCAGCAGGCGCTCGTCCTCCACCCGCTGAACCGGCTCGCCGAACAACCGCGTGCTCACGACTCCTCCGTCATCAGCTCCGCCGCCCTGTGCACGGCTTTGACGATGTTCTGGTACCCGGTGCACCGGCACAGGTTGCCCGACACCCCTTCGAGCACTTCCTCCTCGGTCGGGGCCGGGTTCTCCCTGAGCAGCGCCGTCACCGTGCACAGGAACCCGGGCGTGCAGAACCCGCACTGCAGCCCATGGCACTCCGCGAACGCCCGCTGCACCGCCGACATCCCGTCCGGCCCGGCCAGCCCCTCGACCGTCGTGATCTCCTGCCCGTCCACCGTGACCGCGAACGTCAGGCAGGACCGCACCGGCTCCCCGTCCAGCAGCACCGTGCAGCACCCGCAGACGCCGTGCTCGCACCCGACGTGCGTCCCGGTCAGCCCGAGGTCGTGGCGCAGGCAGTCCGACAGCAGCCGCCGCGCCGGAACGCTCACCCGCCGCGCCACCCCGTTCACGACGAGCGTGATCTCGTGCCCGCTCAACCGCTCTCCCTCTCGCCGTCGTCACTGCCCGCGGTGCGGGCGGCCGAGCGCAGCGCCCGCTCGGCCAGAACCCCCAGCAGGTGCCGCCGGTACTCGGCCGTCGCGTGGATGTCCGCCTCCGGTTCAGCCCTTTCCTGTACGGCCCGCGCCGCGGAAGCCCAGTCGGCGCCGTGCCCGCCGTCCTGGGCCACGTCCACCACGAGCGGCACCGGGCCGACCCCGATGCACGCCACCCGTGCCACCGACACCCGCAGATCCTCGTCCAGGACGACCAGCGCGCACACCCCGGCCAGCGCGTAGTCGCCGTGCCTGCGGGCCATCTCCACGAAGGCGGTGCCGGAGCGCTCGCCCAGGGCCGGGAAGAACGCGGACACGGCCAGTTCGCCGGGCCGGATCGCGGACTCCATCGGGCCGGTGAAGAAGTCCCGCGCCGCCACCTCGCGCTCGGCGCCGCGGGCGGCCAGCCGTACCGAACCTTCCAGAAGCGCGAGGACGGCGGGCAGTTCCGCGGCCGGGTCGGCGTGCACGAGGCTGCCCACGACGGTGCCACGGCTGCGGATGGCGGGGTGCGCGACCAGCCCGAGGGCCTGCCGCAGCAGCGGCTGGACCGCGGCGACCGGCCCGGAGCGGTGGATCTGCGCGTGCCTGGCCAGCGCGCCCACCCGCACCCCGCGCGCGGAGGTCTCGACGGCGGCCAGCGCGCCGACCCGGTTGATGTCGACGAGGTGCGCCGGGGCGGCCAGGCGCATGTTGAGCATGGGGATCAGGCTCTGGCCGCCGGCGAGCACCTTGCCCTCGGCCCCGGCCTCGGCCAGGGCGTCGAGGGCCGCCTCCACCTCGCGGGGCGCGTGGTACTCGAACGGGGCGGGCTTCACCCGGCGGTCTCCCTGATCTCGGCGGGCCGGCCGGCGATCCATCTCAGCAGGTGGTAGCCGCCGACCACGACGATGGTGCCGAACGCGATGCCCTGCAGCCGGAACTCCTCGGTGATGATCTGCTCCACCGGGCCGATCGCCAGGATGATGCCGGCACCGATGGGCACCATGTTCACGGGGTCGGCGAAGTCCACTCTGTTCTCCACCCAGATCTTGGCTCCGAGCAGGCCGATCATCCCATAGAGGATGACCGTGACCCCGCCCAGCACGCCGCCCGGCGTGGCGGCGACCAGGGCGCCGAACTTCGGGCACAGGCCGAACAGGATCGCGATGACGCCGGCGATGTAGTAGGCGGCGGTGGAGTAGACGCGGGTGGCGGCCATGACGCCGATGTTCTCGGCGTAGGTGGTGGTGGGCGAGCCGCCCACGGCGCTGGTCACGACGGTGCCGATGCCGTCGGCGGCGACGGCGCGGCCCACGTACGGGTCGACGTCGGTCTTGGTCATCTCGCCGACGGCCTTGACGTGGCCGATGTTCTCCGCGATCAGCGCGATGACGGCGGGCAGGACGAGCAGGACCGCGCCGAACCTGATGTCGGGCCCGTGGAAGCTCGGCAGCCCGATCCAGTCGGCCTGGGCGACGGAGGAGAGGTTGACCCGCGGGTGCGTGTCGATCTTGCCGGTGGCGGCGTTGAACGCGGTGATGTTCCCGAAGACCTTGTCGAAGCCCCACGACAGCAGGAATCCGGCGACCAGGCCGACCAGGATGCCGATCCGGCCGATGAACCCCTTGAACGCCACGATCACCACGAACGTGATCACCATCGTGATCAGGGCCATCCACTGGTCCTGCGGCCAGTAGACGTCGGCCACGACGAACGCCAGCCCGAACCCGATGAGCATGACGACCGCGCCGGTCACCACCGGCGGGAAGATCCGGTGGATGACCTGGACGCCGAGGAAGTGGATGGCCAGCCCCGCGAGGGCCAGCACGATCCCCGCCACCAGGATCGCGCCGGTGACGATGGCGTCGGCCGCCGGGGTGTCGCCGCCCATGAGCGCCCTGATGGCGATCACGCCGCCGACGAAGGAGGCGCTGGTGCCCAGGTAGCTGGGCACCTTCCCCTTCACGATCAGCAGGAAGAGGATCGTGGCGATCCCGGACATCATGATGGCCACGTTCGGATCCAGGCCCATCACGAGTGGGAAGACGAAGGTCGCGCCGAACATCGCGATCACGTGCTGGGCGCCGAACCCGACCATTCTCGGCCAGGTCAGGCGCTCGTCGGGCCTGACGACCTCGCCGGGAGCCAGGTGTTTTCCGTCGCCGTGTTTGGTCCAACCCAAAACCATGAGAGCCCCTTTTCTACCGGGCCGTCGGTTCGGTGGCCGCCCCGCAGGCTCCTCCGCGGCGGTTCCTCGCTTGTCGGGCACATTAGGCCCGATGTCACTGTCCTACACCGTCATGATCTGCCAAAGCTGGGCCGATGACCAGAGGCGCCCTTACCGGCGCACCGCCCTGAGCACGTGATATCCCACCAGAAGGACGATCGTGCCGAGCGTGATGCCGCCGAGCGAGAAGGTCGAGGTGATCGGGAAGGCGACCGGGCCGATCGCGCAGATGATCCCGGCGCCGACCGGGACCATGTTGGCCGGCTCTGCCAGGTTCACCTTGTTCTCGATCCAGATCTTGGCTCCGAGCAGGCCGATCATGCCGTAGAGGATCGTGGTGACGCCGCCCAGCACGCCGCCGGGCGTGGCGGCGATCAGCGCGCCGAACTTCGGGCACAGGCCGAACAGGATCGCGATCACCGCGGCGATGTAGTAGGCGGCGGTGGAGTAGACGCGGGTGGCGGCCATGACGCCGATGTTCTCGGCGTACGTGGTGGTGGCCGAGCCGCCGACGGAGGTGGCGACGACGGTGCCGACGCCGTCGGCCATGACCGCCCGGCCCATGTACCTGTCGACGTCCGCGCCGGTCATCTCGCCGACGGCCTTGACGTGGCCGACGTTCTCCGCGATGAGCGCGATCACCACCGGGAGGCAGACCAGGACGGCGGAGACCTCGAAGACCGGCCCGTGCAGCTTGGGCAGCCCGATCCAGTCGGCCTGGGCGACGGCGTCGAGGTTGACGCGCAGGTGCTCGCTCACCTTCCCGTCGCCGCCGGGCGCGGTGATCGGCCCGCCGATCAGGTCCCAGGCCCACGACAGCATGAACCCGAACACCAGGCCGAGCAGCACCCCGATCCGGCCGAGGAACCCGCGCAGGATCCCGATGAACACGAACGAGGCCGCCATGGTCAGCAGGGCGACCCAGGGGTCCTGGGGCCAGTAGACGTCCGCCGCCACGTACGCCATGCCGAACCCGATCAGCATGACCACGCCCCCGGTCACGACCGGCGGGAAGATCCGGTGGATGACCTGGACCCCGAGCAGATGGATGGCCAGCCCCGCCAGCGCCAGCACCACCCCGACCGCGAGCAGCGACCCGGTCACCGTGGCGCTGTCGCCGCCCGCGGCCCTGATGGCGACCACCGCGCCCACGAACGAGGCGCTGGAGCCGACGTAGCTGGGCACCTTCCCCTGCACGATCAGCAGGAACAGGATCGTCGCGACGCCGGACATCATCACGGCCAGGTTCGCGTCCAGCCCCATGACCAGCGGGAACACGAACGTGGCGCCGAACATGGCGATCACGTGCTGGGCGCCGAACCCGATCATCCTGGGCCAGGTGAGCCGCTCGTCCGGCTTGACCACCTCACCCGGCGCGAGCCGCTTCCCGTCGCCGTGCAGCTTCCACCCGAACGCCATCTTGCCTGCCCTCGCCTCTCACCAGCGGAGATGTCTCCTCTTTGATGTCGGAGAGCACAATAGAGGCAGGAGTGACACGCGTGGTCGTCAGGCCACGTGAATGGTGAAGCCGTCTCCGGCGACCACCTGGCCGGAGCGGATCTTGCGGGTCTTGCGGAGCTCGACCTCCCCGTCGACGTAGACCATCCCCTCCGCGATCAGGTGTTTGGCCATGCCGCCCGTCTCGGTGACGCCGCAATATTTCAGCAGGTCGCACAGCGGGATGAAGTCAGAGTTCAGCTCGAAGTCCAGGTCCACAACGGCCCAGCTTAGATGCCCCGCATGCGCAGGACGTGCAGGGCCAGCGTGAGGTTGAGACGCAGGTGGTGGTCCTCGGTGAAGTTGCCGAGCATGCGCTCCAGCTTCCCGATGCGGTAGCGCAGGGTGTTGTAGTGGAAGTGCAGCCTGCGCGCGGTCTCGGCGACGTTGAGGTTCGTCTCCAGCAGGACCTGGAGGGTACGCCGCAGGTCACCGTTCTCCGCGTCGTCGTCGCCGGCCAGCGGGCCCAGGGTCTCGCGGACGAAGGCGTGCAGTTCGTCGGTGTCGTTGACCAGCGACAGCAGCCGGTACACGCCGAGCTGGTCGAACTGGGCGACCGCGCCGGGGCCGTGGAGCTGGCGGCCGACCCTGGCCGCCTTCAGCGCCTGGGAGTAGGCCTCGGGCAGGGTCGCGGGGGCGGTGCAGCGGCGGGAGGTCCCGGTCGAGAACGTGGCGGGAAGGGCGTCGGCCAGGGCCGCGGCGGCGTCCTTGGCCACGCGGGAGGCGTCCAGGGCGGCGTCCACGACCGCGACGACCTCGTGGGAGAAGCCGGCGACGGCGCCGCGCGGGTCGTGCCTGCGCACGGCGGCGGTCCAGCCGTTGACCATGCGGTCCTGGGCGCTGCGCTCGTCGCCGTCGGGGTCCAGCTCGGCCACCAGGACGGTCACGGGCCGCTCCAGGTCCCAGCCGAAGGCGCGGGCCCGCGCGCTGATGCGTTCGGCGCCGCCGGCCCGGCCGGTGAGCACGTCGCGCAGGAAGTCGGCGCGGTACTTGCTCTCGACCGCGTTGACCGCCTCCTGCCGGGTGACGACCAGGGCGGCGACGGTGGCGGTGCGTTCGAGTATGCCGATGTCGCTGTCGCGGATCGCGCCGGTCGGGCTGTAGGCGATGATCCGGCCGTGGTGGTGTCCGCCGGCGACCACGGGGACCGAGGCCAGGGTACGGCCGGCCGTACCGGGGAGGTCGACGGGCGCCGGAGCCGGCGGCCCTTCGCGCGCGATCGACTCGCGTAAGGCCGCCACGTGGTCGGAGGGTCCGGCGGCGGCGAGCACCCGCCCGCTGCCGTCGACGGCGGCCACGGCGACGTCGAGCAGCGCGGCCACCTCTGCGGTCACCTCGTTGAGCCCGCCGCCGGCCAGCACGACCTGCACCAGCGCCCGGTGCGCCTCCTCGGCGCGGGCGAGCACGGCGGCCTGCCGGTTGAGGATGTCGGTGAGCACCTGGTTGAGGATGTCGTCGAAGCCGACGTCGTTCGGCAGGATGATCAGCGGGAACCCCAGCCGGTCGGCCTGCTCGACCATCTCCCCGGGCAGTTCGTCCACGTAGCGCCCGAGTTTGATGGCCAGCGCGGCCAGCCCGCGCTCGTCGAGATCGGCGACGAGCCGGCCGAGCGACTGCGGCGTGTTGCGCAGCGGGTAGCCGGTGGTGAGCAGCAGTTCGTGCGGCTTCACCCAGGCCAGGATGTCGGGCACCTCCATGACGTTGAGGCGCTGGACGATGCGGCCGAGCCCGCTCTCCCCGGCGATCAGGCGGGCGTCGGCGAGGGTCGAGACGCCCAGCACCTCCCCGACGGAGACGCCGTGGATGATCGTGCCCGTGCTGGCCAGGCGAACGGGGGGCTCCATGTGGTGATTGTGACCCCAGAAGCGGTCTGTCAGGAAGAGCCAACCTTCTCCGTCACTGTTGGCAAATTTCTCCGTACGGGGTGTCGTGGGGCCGTTCTACGGTCAGGTCCAAGGTCGGAAGGGAGGCCCGGTGACGGTCAGTACACATCCCAGGCGTGCCCGCACCCACGTGACCGGTGCGGCCAGCGCCGCCGTGCGCCCGGTCCTGGAGTCGCCGCGACGCCGCGCCCGCGTGCTCGCCGCTTTCCCGGCCGGCATCTACTTGGAGGTCAGGACCGATCTGGAACCGTCGGTGATCGCGATCATCACCGGCGAGGCGACCCGCCTGCCCAACTCGGTCCTGCTCGCCGCCGATCTGCCGCACGTCACAGTGGGTGACGACGCGTCGGTGGGCGAGGGCACGATCGAGCTCGGCCGCCTCAGCCTGCGCGCCCGCCGCTGGTGGGACCCCGCCCCGCCGCTCGCCCCCGTCGATCCGGTACGGCTGGCCGTATCCCTTGATCCGGCCCGCCCGGCAGATCCGGCCCGCCCGGCACCCGGCCTGGCCGGGCACCAGGCGATCGAACTGCTGGCCGAGTCCTGCGCCCGCGGCTGGCTGCTCGGCGTCGTGACCGCCGCCGAGCAGCTCATGGGCCTCGGCCCCGGACTCACCCCGAGCGGCGACGACGTCCTGGCCGGGCTGCTGGTGACCCTGCGCCACCTGGGGAGGTCCGCCGGGGTGGAGCGGGCGGTCCGGCTGGCCGACTGGCTGGCCGCGACCGTGACCTACGACGCCGGCACCAGGACCACGCCGCTGTCCGCGACGCTCCTGCACTGCGCCGCGCGCGGCGAGTCGTGCCCGGAGGTGACCGGGGTCCTGCGGGCGCTGACCGGCCGCGGCGCTCTGGAACCGGCCGTGTCCAGGCTGTGCCGCCTGGGCCACACCTCGGGCGCCGATCTGGCCCAGGGCGTCGGGATCGGGCTGGCGGCCGTCCGCGCGCTGGCCGCCGACCCGGTGCCGCCCGCACTGGCGGGTGCCAGGTGAGCACGGACGAGGTGGTCCTGCGCAAGGGCGTCTACCGCGACTCCGTCACGCTGATGCGGATCAGCAAGACCCTGTCCGATCTCGACGGCGTGGAGGTGGCCGTGGTCGCCATGGCCACGCCGCTCAACCTCGATCTGGCCCGCGACCTGGGCTTCGTGCTGCCCGCGGCCGACCCGGCCGACCTGCTGGTCGCGGTCAGGGGCGAGCGCGCGGTGGCCGCCCACGCCGAACTCGACGCGCTCCTGTCCGCGCACGCCCCCGTCGCCGCCGCCGACAGCGACCAGCCGCCGCTCACCACCCGGTCGGCCGCCCGCCGTACCGAGGCCGGGGTGGTGCTGGTGTCGGTGCCGGGCGAGCACGCGTTCGCGGAGGCGGTGGACGCCGTCGAGGCGGGATTGCCGGTCATGGTGTTCAGCGACGGCGTGCCCCTGGAGCAGGAGATCGCGCTGAAGGACCTGGCCGCGGACAAGGGCGTGCTGGTCATGGGGCCCGACTGCGGCACCGCGGTGATCGCCGGGGTGGGCCTGGGCTTCGCCAACGTCCTGCGGCCCGGTCCCGTGGGCATCGTGGCCGCCTCCGGCACCGGCGCGCAGCAACTGGCGTGCCTGCTGGACCTGGCCGGGGTCGGCGTCAGCCACGTGCTGGGCGTCGGCGGGCGGGACCTGTCGCCGGAGGTCGGCGGGCGCTCGGCCAACCGGGCGCTCGCGATGCTGGACGAGGATCCTGCCACCGAGCTGATCGTGCTGGTGTCCAAGCAGCCCGCGGTACGGCCGGCCGTACCGGCGAAGAGGTTCGTGGAGGCGTCGGCGGATCTGACGGCCACGGCCGAGCGCGTCCTCAAGGAACTGGGGCGGGCCGTGCCCGAGTGGCCCGCCTGGCCCGCGTGGGCGGGCAGGACGGCCACCGGCACGCTGCGCGGCATCTACTCGGGCGGGACGCTCTGCGCCGAGGCCAAGGGCGTGGCGGGGGCCGGCGAGTTCGTCGACTACGGCGACGACGCCTACACGCGCGGCCGGCCGCACCCGATGATCGACCCGACGCTGCGGCTGGAGGCGCTGGCCGCGGTCGCGGAGGGGGACGTGGTGCTGATGGACGTCGTGCTCGGCCACGGGGCCGACCCCGATCCCGCCGCCTCGTACGCGCACGCGGTCGCCCGCTGCCCCGCCACGGTCGTCGTGGCGCTGATCGGCAGCGAGGGCGACCCGCAGGACCTGCGCAGGCAGGCCGCCGCCTTCCGCGAGGCCGGCGCCGCCGTCTTCACCTCCAACGCCCAAGCCGCCCGGCACGCCAGGAGCCTGCTGTGAGCCTTCTGTCCGGCCCGCCACGGGTGATCACGGTCGGCGCCGAGCTTCTGGGCGAGGCCCTGGACGCGCAGGCGGTGCCGCGGACCGCCGTCGCGTGGCGGCCGCCGCTGCCCGGCACCGCTGACGCGCTGACGCGGGTGCTGGCCGATCCGCGCCGCGCCGCCGCCAACGAGCGGGCCGTGCGCCGCCTGACCACCGCGCGCCCCCACCTGGCCGGGGTACGGCGGGCCGCTGAGGCGCTCGACCTCCCGGCGCGGACGTTCTTGCACGCCGGACCGCCCATCACCTGGGACCGGGCGTCGGGGCCGATGCGCGGCGCCCTGATCGGCGCGACGCTGCTGGAGGGCTGGGCGGCCGACGAACGCGAGGCCGCCGGGCTGCTGGCCGACGGCCGGATCGCGCTCGAACCCTGCCACCACCACCGCGCGGTCGGCCCGATGGCGGGCGTGGTCGGCCCGTCGATGTGGATGTTCGAGGTACGCGACGAGGAGCACGGCGGCGCCGCGTACTGCTCGCTCAACGAGGGCCTGGGCAAGGTCCTGCGCTACGGCGCCTACGGGCCCGAGGTGCTCGACCGGCTGCGCTGGATGGACGCGGTGCTGGGCCCGGCGCTGGCGGCGGCGCTGCGGGTGAGCGGGCCGATCGACCTGGGCGCGCTGATCGCGCAGGCGCTGCAGATGGGCGACGAGCTGCACAACCGCAACCGCGCCGCCACGTCCCTGCTGCTGCGCGAGCTGGCCCCGGCCCTGGTCGAGACGGCCCCGGGCACGGCGGCCGAGGTGCTGCGCTTCGCCGGCGGCAACGACCACTTCTTCCTCAACGCGGGGATGGCCGCCGCCAAGGCGAGCACGGACGCGGCGCGCGACATCCCCGGCTCGTCGCTGGTGGTGGCGATGGCGCGCAACGGCACCGACTTCGGGGTGCAGGTCTCGGGGCTGGGCTCGCGGTGGTTCACGGGTCCTGCTGGGGTACCCGACGGCCTCTACCTCGGCGCGTACGGCCCCGCCGACGCCAACCCGGACATCGGCGACTCGACGATCACCGAGACGGCGGGGCTGGGCGGCTTCGCGATGGCGGCGGCCCCGGCGATCGTGCGCTTCGTCGGCGGCGAGGTGGGGGACGCGGTGGCCGCCACCCGGTCCATGTACGAGATCACGCTGGCCGAGCATCCCGCCTACCAGATCCCGGGTCTGGGGTTCCGCGGGACGCCGGTGGGCATCGACGTCACGCTCGTGGCGAGGACCGGTGTGCTGCCGGTGGTCAACACCGGGATCGCGGGCCGCGTGGCGGGGACGGGGCAGGTCGGCGCGGGGCTGGTGAGCCCTCCGGCCGAGGCGTTCACCAAAGCTCTGGCGGCATTGACCAAGCGAGCCGCAATTCAGTAAGTGATCCATTCAAATACCACGTTTGTGCAGGTCAGACAGCACTTTTGCACGATATATCAGCGTTCAACTTCCGTTCGTCAATCAACTGCCTATATCGTGTCGAACCTCATAATCTAGAAGTATCGTGTTACCGATGAGGCTGGAGATGGGGGCGGGAGATGTCAGCCGACCGCGTGCTCAGCGGGCCAGGCGCCGAGGGCGTTCCGCAGAGCCAGGGCCGACTGATCGGCCGGCGCTATCGCCTGATGTCGCCGGTGGGGCGCGGCGGCATGGGCATGGTGTGGCACGCCCATGACGTGCTGCTCGACCGCGCCGTCGCGGTCAAGGAGCTGATCCTCCCCTACGGCCTCGACCACTCCGGCACCCAGGTCGCCAACCGCCGCATGCTGCGCGAGGCCCGCTCCGCCGCGCGCCTCACCCACCCCGGCATCGTCACCGTCCACGACGTCGTGGAGGAGGACGGGCGGCCGTGGATCGTCATGGAACTGGTCCGCGCGTGGTCGCTGGAGCAGGCCGTACGGCAGAGCGGCCCCCTGCCCGTCATCCAGGCCGCCGAGATCGGCATCCGGGTCCTCGACGCCCTGCGGCACGCGCACGCCGCCGGAATCCTGCACCGCGACGTCAAACCCGGCAACGTGCTGCTGACCTCCGACCGGGTCGTCCTGACCGACTTCGGCATCGCCGCCATCGAGGGCGACGTCACCATCACCCAGACCGGGCTGCTCATGGGCTCGCCGGCGTACATCCCGCCGGAGCGGCTGTCCGGCCAGCCCATCACCCAGGCGGCCGACCTGTGGTCGTTCGGCGCCACGCTGTACGCGGCCGTCGAGGGCCGCCCGCCGTACGAGGGGCCCGACGCCATCGCCGTCCTCGGCGCGGTCCTGACCCAGGACCCGATCAGGCCGCAGCGGGCCGGAGCCCTGCTGGGCGTCATCGAGGGCCTCCTGCGCAAGAACCCCGCGGAGCGCATGGCCGCCGCCCAGGTCACCGAGCAGCTGGAGAAGGTCCTGCACGCCCACGGCTCCCGGCCGCCGCGCGGGCCCGAGAGCAGCGGCCTGCCCACCCGTGCGGACCCGACGCCGGTCGGGCTGCTGCCTCCGCTGGAACCGCCGTCGGGGCCGATGCCGTCGCGGATCGTGGAGACGCCTTCTGGGCCGGTGCGCGTGCCGTACGACCCGCTGAAGAGCCCGTCCGGCGGCTACGTCATGCCCTACGACGGCCTCGCCAGCCCGTCCGGCAGCCACAACACGCAGCAGATCCAGCAGCCCGGATCCTCCTTCGACGCCTTCACCAGCCACTCCGGCCCGCTCCCCGCGGGCGGCTACGACTCCCTCACCGGCACCCAGGACCCCCTCCCCCACCTCCCATTCGCCGGCCCCCCGCCCGCGACCGGCCATCCGCAGCCGGGCGGCCACGCACCATCGGGCGGCCATCCCGCGCCTGGTGCCCACTTGGCGTCAGGTGCCCACGACCTGCGCTCACCCTCGGGCCCCCACGACCCCCGCGCCCCGCACTCCCCGTCCGGTCCGCATGACCCTCTCGCCCCGCAGGACCCGCGCTCCCGGTCCGGCCCGCACGACCTCCGCTCGCCCTCCGGGCCCCACGACCTCCGCGCCCCGTCCGGCCCGCACGACACGCGCTCGCCCTCCGGGCCGCACGCGTTGTCCGGGTCGCATGACGTGCGCTCGCCGTCCGGAGGCGTCTCCTCGCCCGCCGGGCCGCCCTCCCTGGAGTCGGCGTCGGGGCCGGGGATCGTGCGGCCGACGTTCGGGGGTGTGTCGGGGCCGCAGCCGATCCTGCCGCTGACCAGCGATGTCCGCAGCGCACCCTGGCCGCTGGCCTCCGCGGACGACCTGCGCGAACAGTCCAGGGACCTGTCCCGCGGCCTCGGCGGGAGCCGTAACGCGAAGGCGCCGGAACGCCTGACCAAGAGCCGCAGGCGCCCGGCCGACGACGGTTCCGGCTGGATGCGCGACGGCCGCCCCACCCCGCGTCTCATCGTGACCGCCCTGGCCGGCGTTGGCGCGGCGGCGGTGGCGATCTGGCTCCTGACCTCGGGCGGCACCCCCACCCCGCCGACGGCCGCCGGCGGCGCGCCGTCATCGTCGTCGAGCACGGCGCCGGAGCCCTCGGTGGCAACCGTCCCCGACGGCTACAAGGAACACACCGCCGCCGGCTTCACCGCCGCCCTGCCCGGCACGTGGAAGGCCGCCACGACCAGCGGCGGCGCCACGTTCACCGGCCCCAAGGACTCGGGCATGAAGATCACCGTCCAGCAGACGGCCCCGCAGCCGGACGGCGGCGTGGCCGAACTGTCCAAGGAGGAGGCGGACGGCGGCGTGGAGGGCTACATCCAGGTACAGCTCCAGGCCCTGGAGTGGCGCGGCTGGAAGTCGGCCGACTGGGAGTACACCTACGCGCTGGAGAACGGCGTCCCCATGCACGCCCTGACCCGCTTCGTCAGCATCGACGATGCCGCCGCCTACAAGATCACCTTCGCCATCCCCGAACTCAAGTGGGACGACCAGACCGAAACCCGCAACACCTTCCTGAACACCTTCCGCCCCGCCACCTGACCCCCGGGCACCCCGGCCGCCCTCGCGCGCTCTGTGCGCCCCTGACGCCCGCGTCCTCAGGCCCGGATCGCGACGATCCCACCCGGAGATCCGGGCGGCGGAATCTGCCGGCGGGTTGTCGCGGCTTTCGGTCGCGCAATCCGGCGTGCGTACCGTGAAGGGAACGATGGCCTGTACGGTGCGGGCATGTGGGTGCACGCGCTTCATGTCTATCCGATCAAGTCCACCCAGGGGCATGACCTCGGCAGCGCCGAGGTGGAGCCGTGGGGGCTGGCCGACGATCGGCGGTACCTGGTGGTGGACGAGCGTGGTGAGATGATCACCGCGCGCCAGTTCCCGATGCTGCTCGCCTGCCGGGCCGAGGTCGCGGGCGGCACGCTGACGCTGACCGGCCCGCACGCCGATCCCCTCCTGGTACGGCCGGCCGCGGCGATGACCGGTGTCACGGTCGGGCGTACCGTCGTGGAGTTGCGCGACTGCGGCGACGAGGCGGCCGCCTGGCTGTCGGCGCTGCTGGATCGCCCGGCCCGCCTGAAGTGGCTCGACGACCCGACCCGCCGCCCGGTCAATCCCGAGTACGGCAGGCCGGACGACCGGGTCAGCCTGGCCGACGGCTACCCGCTGCATCTCACCACCACGACCTCGCTCGCCCAGCTGAACGACTGGATCGCCGAGACCGCCGCCGAGCGCGGCGAGGATCTGCCGGACCCCCTCCCGATGCGCCGCTTCCGCCCGAACGTGGTGGTGGACGGGGTGGCGAAGCCGTTCGCCGAGGACGGGTGGAAGCGGGTACGCATCGGCGACCTGGACTTCCGCGTCACCAAGGGCTGCGACCGCTGCGTCCTGACCACCATCGACCCCGGCACCTACACCAAGGGCAAGGAACCCATCCGCACCCTGTCCATGCACCGCAAGTGGGATGGCAAGGTCTGGTTCGGCATCAACCTCATCCCCGACGCCCCCGGCCACATCAGCCTGAACGACCCGGTCACCCCGTTGTAGTCACACCCCTGCACAGGTCGTCTAGACGACACCCGATCAGCCGATCCCGCCCATCAACGCCTCTCACCCAACAAACCCGCCTATTAGGACGTCACGGCAGGTCAACCACCGATCCCCCACACCCACCCCACCCAGACCGTAAATAGCTGCTTTCCGGTGGTATGGGACACTTCACCGGTGACCGATACCCCAACAAAGCGCGACATTTCATCGCCCGCCGATGTTCGCGGCATCCAGCGACGTACCCTCGCCGTCCTGTCGAGCGCCCAGATCGTCGGCGGCGTCGGAGTGGCGGTCGGCCTCGCGCTGAGTTCCGTGGTGGTCGACCAGCTCTCGGGGTCCACGGTCATCAGCGGCCTGGCCGGCACCGCCACCGTCCTCGGCGCCGCCCTGCTCGCCCTCCCCATCGCCAGAACCGCCGCCAGGAGCGGCCGCCGCGCCGGCCTCTCGCTCGCCTACGTCGCCGCCACCGCCGGATGCGCGCTCTCCGTCCTGGCGATCACCATCGAGTCCTGGCCGCTCCTGCTCGCCGGCCTCGTGCTGGTGGGCGGCGGCAGCGCGGGCAACCTGGCCGCCCGCTACTCCGCCACCGACCTGTCGCCCAAGGGCCACGCCGCCCGCCACCTGTCGCTCGTGGTCTGGATGGCCACCGTCGGCTCCGTCGCCGGCCCGAACCTGGCCAAGCCCGCCGACCACGTCGGCATGTCCGCCGGGCTGGTCGCGAACGCCGGTCCCTTCGCCTTCTCCGCCCTGGCCTTCGCGCTCGCGTGGCTGGTCGTGGCGGCCGGCCTGCGCCCCGACCCGCTCAAACTGGCCCGCTCACTGACCGAACCGACCGAGCTGACCGATTCGATCGAGCGGACCGGGCAAACCGGGCGGACCGGGCGGACCAGGCGCGACGGGCAGACCGGGCACGGCGAGCGGGCCGGGCCGGGTGCGTCAGGTGCGGCGGGCGCGACGCCCGCCGTACAGGACAAGGCGTTGCGGAACGGCTGGCGCACCCTGCGCACCACCCCCATGGCCAGGCGCGCGCTCGTGATGATCGCGATCAGCCACACCGCGATGGTCTCGGTCATGTCCATGACGCCGGTGAAGCTGCACCACGACGGCTCCAGCCTCGACGTCATCGGCCTGGTGATCAGCCTGCACATCGCCGGCATGTACATGCTGTCGCCGGTCGTCGGCTGGCTGGCGGACAAGGCGGGCCGGGTGCCCGTGCTCATCCTGGGCATGTCGCTCCTGCTCGCCTCGGCGGTGCTGGCCGGGACCGCGCAGCACAGCGTCTGGCAGGTCACCGCCGGCCTGGTCCTGCTGGGTCTCGGCTGGTCGTGCGGGCTGGTGGCGGGTTCGGCGCTGGTGACCGAGTCCGTGCCGCTTGACCGCCGCCCGGCCGTCCAGGGACTGTCCGACCTGATCATGAACGTCTGTGGTGCCACCGGCACCGTCGTCGCCGGCGCCATCGTGGGCGGCCTGTCCTACGGCGTCCTGGGCCTGGTCGTCGGCGTCATGGTCACCGTCGCCGGCGTCTGGCTCTACGTCACCACCCGCCGCTGACCACGGATCACTTGGCGTCGGAGTAGCAGGACACGGCCACCGACTCCATGGGGAAACGCACCGGCGTCTGACCGAACAGCAGGCGGCTGGCCTCGGCGGCGGAGGCGGTCACGGCGGCCATGACCTCCTCGGCCAGCGGCAGCGGGCAGTGCACCATCACCTCGTCGTGCTGGAAGAACACCAGGCGCGCCGCCTCGGGCAGCCGCCCGCGCAGCACCGCGAGCAGGGCCAGCGCCCACTCGGCCGCGGTGGCCTGGACGACGAAGTTGCGGGTGAAGCGGCCGCGGTCGCGGGCGGCGCGGACGCCGTCGGGGCCGGACACGAGCTCGCGCCAGCGCTGGGACGGCGGCGGCGAGGTACGGCCCAGCCACGAGCGCACCAGCTTGCCCTCCTCCCCCGCCTTGGCCGCGTCCTCGACGAAGTGGTAGGCCTTCGGGAAGCGCTGGCGCATCACGGCCAGAAGCTTGGGCGCGTCGCCGCTGGTGCCGCCGTACATGGCGGAGAGCATGGCGAGCTTGGCCTGGTCGCGCTCGCCGCCGAACGACTTGGCCAGGGCCGAGTAGAGATCGATCTCACCCGCCGCCCCCGCCAGCCCGGCGTCGCCCGCCATCGCGGCCAGCACGCGCGGCTCCAACTGGGCGGCGTCGGCCACGACGAGCGTCCAGCCCTCGTCGGCCACCACGACCTTACGCATGACCTTCGGGATCTGCAGCGCGCCGCCGCCGCTGGTGGCCCAGCGGCCGGAGACGACGCCGCCGACGACGTACTCGGGGCGGAAGCGGCCGTCGTGGACCCACTGGTCGGCCCAGACCCAGCCGTGGAAGGAGTAGAGGCGGGCCAGTTCCTTGTAGGCCAGCAGCGGGCGTACCGAGGGGTGGTCGAGCTGCTTGATCTCCCACGAGCGCGTCGACTTGATCGCCAGGCCGGCGCCCTTGAACGCCTTGACGAGCTGCTGCACCGAGTCGGGGTTGACCGCGTGCCCGAACGCCGCCGACACCTCGTCGGCCAGCGCCTGCAGCTTGGCCGGGCGCATGCCGTGGACGGGGCGGGGGCCGAGCATCTCGGTCAGCAGGGCGTCGTGGACGTCGCGCCGCCACGGCATGCCGTCGTGGGCCATCTCGGCGGCGACCAGCGCGCCCGCGGACTCGGCGGCCACCAGCAGGCGGAAGCGGCCGGGCTCCGGCAGGGCGTCGATGCGCCTGAGCTGGTCGTCGAGTACCTCGGCGAGCTCGCCGGTGTCGAGCCTTCTGCGCTCGGGCTCGAACAGGGTGTCCTGCCTGGCGGCGGGGCCGTCGCCGTCGTCGGGGACCGGCAGGCCGCGCAGCCTGGCGTGGGCGGCCTCGGCCGAGCGGGCCTCGCCGTAGCGGCCCTCGTGGGCCAGCAGCAGATTCTCGGTGAGCGTGATGTCGTGGCAGCGCGACACGCGGCGCCCGGCCGACAGCAGCGGAGGGTAGGACTCGCGCGTGTCGGCCCACACCCACCGCGGGCGGGCGCGCTCCACCGCCGCCACGCGCTCCGGGAACGCGGCCCCCGCCTCGGCGGAGCCGTTCTCCTCGGGGAGGGTGCGGATCGCCTCCCCCGCCATCAGCGCGTACACGCACCCCAGAGTGCCAGGTCACTACGACAATCCGATGACCACCTCGTCCTCGAGCGGCGGGTCCTGCTCGGCGGGCAGGCAGCCCGTCGCGGCGAAGCAGCGCACCGTCAGCTGTCCGGGCGTCACCGACAGGTGGAGGAACTGCTTGAAGAACGGCGGTTCGTCCCAGTCGGACAGTTCGGACAGATAGCGGTGGAACACCTTGTCGACCGGCAGCCGGAACGGCCACGGATACGCGCCCAGGATCCGCGCCGCCCACCGCATCCGCCGGGTGACCACGGTGGTGGCGTCGAGTTCGCGGACCGGTGTGTTGCCGATCTGATCGACCATGATGCAGGCGGCCTCGGCAGGGGTGAGGTAGAGCCACTTCATGCGCAGCCGCCGCGCGTACAGCTGGCTGTAGAACGACAGCGAGTCGCCGCGCAGCGGGTAGCAGCGGAAGTCGTCCTCGTGCACGCCGGCCACGTCCACGCGCCTGATCGTGTGCGTGGCGTGCATGAAGGCCCCGGCGCCGCCGGTGACGAAGTACTGGATCACGCGGTCGCCGACGCGTACGGGGTAGCGCTGGTAGTTGTGCACGTCACCGCCGATGGCGGCGACGTAGCGGTATGCCGGGTCGCGGACGATGTCGTCGATGGTGCCCCCGCCCTCCAGCGGCGACGGCTTGTAGTCGTTGCGGGTGTAGATGGGCTTGCCGGTCACGAGGATCTTCGGGCGGGGGTCGAGTGAGGTACGGCGCAGCCACTCCACCTGAGCTTTGTCGATCACGCCCTTGATGCCGGTGTCGATGCCGACCACGAGCAGGCTCTCGCTCTCGATCACCCAGTAGGGACCCGGCTGGACCGACCGCTGGTTCGGCGACCCGCGCAACTTGCGCGCCTCGGCCAGGCGGTCCTCGTCGATCTTCTCCGGCTTGCGCCACAGCAGCCCGCGCAGCCCCCGGTCGGGCGTGGGCCGCAAAGGGGCCGCGTCACAGAAGACCCGCATGAACCCGCCGAGCCCGTCATACCAGTCATGGTTCCCGGGAATGGCGTAGATCGGCGCGTCATAGGCCTGATACGGACGGAAGAACTTGTCCCCGTACTCGTTTCCCGCACCCGTCGGATAGATGACATCGCTGGCGATGACGGTGAACGCCGTGTCCTTGCCCACCTTGAGCATTCCCGGCACCACGGCGTACTGCGAGGCGTCGCCCTCGCCCGGATCCCCCAGGATCAGGAACTGGAAGGAGTCGCCGACCGGCGGGGTGATCCGGTGGTCCGGGTCGACGCCGCGGGCGTGCTGCGCCTCCATCCACCTCTGGCGTACCTTGCCGGACGGATCTCCGAAGAGCCCGGCCAGGATCTCGTTGCGGGAACGCCACAAGGTGCGTGGATGCAGCCAGGAAAACGTGTCATTGTTCGGCCGCAAATCCCGATAAGTGCCGACCTGCTGGCATCGCCATCCGGCGCCTTCCTCCGATGTCCGGGACGACTGCTGCTTTCCGCGCTCCGCCGCGACTTCCACCATGACCATATCTTTGCCGCGATCTTGCGGAATCGCACCCCGAACTCTCCGTACCGCTGAGAACACGCATGGTGTACGCTCAACGGTCAACCGTACGAGGGGGGCTGGGATGGCCCGTAACGGTTTCGACGATGCGATCCAGCGCGGCACAGTGGGGGCTGAGGCCGTCGAAGGGTTGCTGGCCTATGCCCAGAGCAGACCCGGGTGGGGCCGGGCGGGGGTACGCAGCGCCCTGGAGGCGGTGGCCATGAGCAGGGCCCTGGCCACCCGCGACCCGGCGGCGCACACCGGCCTGCTCGCCCGTTCCTTACGCACGGCCGCCACCATGCTGCTCAAACGCCGCCGCCCCGCGCGGGCGCTGCCGCTCGCGGAGGAGGCGGTCAGCCTGGCCCGCGCCTCGGGCGGCGCGCCGCTCGTGGTCTCCCTCGTCGTCCTCGCCGAGATACTCAACGCCCTGCGGCGCCACGCCGAAGCCGCCGAGGCCATGACGGAAGCCGACAAGATCCGCCAGTAGACGCCAGTAGACGCCGGGAGACGCCAGGTGGCCGTCAGGCGATGAGGGCGCCGGGGTTCATGATGCCCGCGGGGTCGAGCCGGTCCTTGACCGCACGCAGGATCTCCACCCCTAGGGGCCCGATCTCCCTGGCGTAGGCGTCGCGGTGGTCGCGTCCGACGCCGTGGTGGTGCGAGATCGTCCCGCCCGCCTCGACGATGGCCGCGCTGACCGCCTCCTTGGCCCGCTCCCACTGCTCGACCGGGTCCCCGTGCTGGGCGGTGACGACGGTGAAGTACAGGGAGGCCCCGGTCTCGTAGACGTGCGAGATGTGGCACATGACCAGCGGCGAGCCGAGGGAGCCGAGCAGCGACAGCCGTACCGCGTCGTAGAGGCGCGGCAGGTTCGCCCAGAACCCGGCCGTCTCCAGCGTCTCGACGGTGGCGCCGGCGGCGAGCAGCGAGTCGCGCAGGTAGGGGGCGGAGAAGCGCCCGTGCGCCCACGCCCGCCCCGGCTCCGGGCCCAGCAGAACGCCGCCGAGCCCGGCCAGCACCTGTCCCGCCGCCTCGGCCCGCGCCCGCACGTCCGTGCCCTCGTACCCGGCGATGACCAGGCAGCCGCTGTCGCCGCCGCCGATCGCGTCGGGCTTGGCCAGGCCGATCATGGTCTCGGTCTCGTCGGACAGCCGCAGCACGGTCGGCAGCGGTCCCCGCTGGGCCAGGGTCCGCAGGGCGGCGGAGCCTTCGGCGAAGGAGGCGAAGCGCCAGCCCTCGTACGCCGTCTCCGCCGGCGCCTTCCGCACCCGCAGCCGCAGGGAGGTGATGACGCCGAACGCGCCCTCCGAGCCCAGGACGAGCTGGCGGAGGTCGGGCCCGGCGGCCGACTTGGGCGCCCGGCCGAGTTCCAGCGTGCCGGCGGGGGTGGCGAGGGTCAGCCCGGCGACCATGTCGTCGAAGCGCCCGTATCCGGCCGACGCCTGGCCGCTGGAGCGGGCCGCGGCGAAGCCGCCGAGCGTGGCGTACTCGAAGGACTGCGGGAAGTGGCCCAGCGTGAGCCCATGTCCGGCCAGGAGCCGTTCGGCCTCGGGCGCGCGCACGCCGGGCTCGAACGTGGCGATCATCGACTCGGGGTCCACCGCGACCAGGCGGTCCATCCGGCCGAGGTCGAGTGCCACGACCGCGGTGAAGCCGTCGCCGGCCGGGGTCAGGGCGCCGACCACCGACGTGCCGCCGCCGAAGGGGACGACGGCGATCCCCGCCTCGGCGCAGACGCGCAGCACCGCGGCCACCTCGTCGTGCGTGGCCGGTGAGACCACGGCGTCGGGGGCGTGCGCGCCGTCGCCCGCGCGCATCCGCAGCAGGTCGGGCGTGGACTTGCCGCGCGCGTGGCGGACGCGCGCCTCGTGGCCGGTGCCGACGTGGCCGGCGCCGGTGATCTCGCCGAGCGCGTCCAGGGCGGTTTCCGGCAGGCGGGAGGGCGCCAGCCGTACCGAGGAGAGGGTGGCGGCGGGCTCGGCGGGGGCGCGCACGCCGAGCAGGTCGTGCAGGAGCGTGCGGACCGTCTCGGGGAGCTCGCGCGCCTTGGCGGGATCGCCCCAACCGGACCAGAGCATGGGTTCACTCACGCTCTACACTGTGACACATGACGTCGATTCGTCACAATGACGGCGTGCTGGACGCGGCACGGGAGTGCGTGCTGGCCTACGGCGTGCGGCGCACGACGCTGACCGACGTGGCCCGCCGGGCGGGGGTGTCCCGGATGACCCTCTACCGGCGCTGGCCGGACGTGCGCAGCCTGGTGGGCGACCTGATGACCAGGGAGTGGGTCAGGGTGGTCGAGGGACTGGACGTGCGCGATCCGGTCAAGGCGGTGGTCGAGGGCGTCAGGGCGCTGCGCGGGCACCCGCTCCTGTGCAAGATCGTCGAGGCCGATCCCGAGATGCTGCTGCCCTACCTGCTCCAGCGCACCGGAGCCACCCACGAGGCGGTCCTGGCCGTCCTCGAACCGGCGGTCGGCGACCGCGCGAAGGCCAGGGCGATCCTGCTGGTCGCGCAGTCGTTCCTGCTGTCCGGCCCGACCATGCTCGGCGACGACGCGCTCGACGCCGAGCTCACGACCCTCCTGGAGCGCTACCTTGCCTAGATCTTTCCCGCCTGAAGCTTCCTCCCTGAACGCCGCGCGCCGCTCGGCCGAGCTGGCCAGGACGGCGGAGGAGACCGTCGACGTCCTGGTCGTCGGGCTGGGCGCGACGGGCGCCGGCGCGGCACTCGACGCCGCCTCGCGCGGGCTGTCGGTGGCCGCGATCGACGCGCACGACCTGGCCTTCGGCACCTCGCGGTGGAGCTCCAAGATGATCCACGGCGGGCTGCGCTACCTGGCCAAGGCGCAGCTGGGCGTGGCCTACGAGAGCGCCGTCGAGCGCGGCATCCTGCTGAACCGCACCGCGCCTCACCTGGTCAGGGCCCATCCGTACCTGCTGCCGCTGACCCCCGGGGTCTCCAGAGGACAGGAGTCGCTGGTCATGACCGGCTACCGCCTGGGCGACGGGCTGCGGGCCGCCGCGCGCACGCCGCGCCGCCTGCTGCCCGGTCCGTCCCGCCTCACGGCCGTCCGCGCCCGCGCAGCCGCTCCCGTTCTGAGCGGGTACGGCCTGCGCGGCGCCCTGCTGTCCTGGGACGGACGGCTGGAGGACGACGCCCGGCTCGTGGTGGCCATCGCCCGCACGGCGGCGGCGTTCGGCGCACGCGTCCTGACCCGGTGCCGGGCCCTGGAGCTGACGCCGACCGGCGCGCGGGCCCGCGACGAGCTGACCGGCGAGGAGTTCACGATCAGGGCCCGCGCGGTGATCAACGCGGCCGGGGTGTGGGCCGGGCAGCTGAACCCGGAGGTCACGCTGCGCCCCTCGCGCGGCACCCACCTGGTCCTGCGCGGCGAGACGCTGCCGGGGCTGCGGGCCGGGCTGCATGTCCCGATTCCCGGGGAGAGCAATCGCTTCGCCCTGGTCCTGCCCCAGCACGACGGCCGCGTCTACGTCGGCCTCACCGACGAGCCGGTGGACGGACCGGTCCCCGACGTGCCGGAGGCGCCCGAGGACGACATCAGGGCGTTGCTGGAGGTGCTGAACGGCATCCTGGAGGTTCCGGTGACCCGTGAGGCGGTCGCGGGCGCCTACGCGGGTCTCAGGCCGCTCCTGGCCCAAGGAGACGGCTCGGGCCGCACCGCCGACCTGTCGCGGCGGCACGCCGTGCTGGACGCGGGCGGGTTCGTCACGGTGGTAGGGGGAAAGCTGACGACATATCGCCGCATGGCGGAGGATGCCGTGGATCGGGCGGTACGGCGGGCGAAGCTGCCCGCCGGGCCGTGTGTCACCACGGAGGTGGTTCTGGCGGGGCGGGCCGTACGGCCTTATGCCGAGGCGGAGCCCGAGCCGGCCGGGGCGGGCGTCACGAAGGGCGAGCTGCGCTTCGCGGTGGAGCACGAGGGCGCGCTCGACGAGGACGACCTCCTGGACCGCAGGACCCGCATCGGCCTGATCCCGGAGGACCGCGTGGCGGCCCTGCCGATCGCCCGTGACGTGCTGAAGGGTTGAGACCCCTGGTTCGCGGGTAAGAAGATCCTTTTCATCGGCGTGTCGACCCCGCGCCGACCCCTACCCTGGCGTTAGGTTAGTCTTACCTAAATTTCCGTCGGGGAAGGTGGAACGTGGCCAGGGGTTGTGATCATCCGGACGGGTGCCACACCGGCGGCGTGCCCACCTTCGCCAGCGCGACGGTGGGTGCGCGGCTCTGGCTGCTCATCGAGTATTCCGGAGCCTGGCCCTCGCACGTCGACGACGGGACGCTTCCGCCGAAAATCTCCGAGCTGATCAGGCGGGCCGTGGCGCGGGGCGTCAGGCCGCAGCTGATCCGCCGCCCCGGACGCCGGACCCGCCCGCAGGAGCAGGGGATCCGTGTGCTAGCCGGGTATGCGATCGGCGACAACCCCTGGCTGGCCGGGGGTGTCATCGCAGGTCCCGACGATCTTGACCTGGACGCGCTGGTGGCCGGAGTGGTCCCGGAGTCCTGCATACTTGAAGACGAGCCGGTATTTCTGGTCTGCACGCACGCCAAGCGCAATGCGTGTTGCGCCCGCATTGGACTACCCCTCGCCCGTGGACTGGCGGAATTCCTGCCGGACAGGGTGTGGGAAACATCACACGTTGGTGGCGATCGGTACGCCGCCAACCTCGTGTGCTTGCCACACGGAATTTTCTACGGCAGCATGTCTCAGGCTGCTGCGCTCGCAGCAGCGAACGCGTACCGGTCCGGCGAGGTGATTCTCGACCGTTTCCGGGGACGCGCAGGCATCCCTGAGCCACTGCAAGCCGCGGAGCACTTCGCCCGAACCCATACGGGAGAGTGCGGACTCGGCGGAGTGGCCGTGGAATCCGCCAGGTCGGACGGCGACGTCACCGAAGCCATCGTGCGCATCGGAGACGTCCGGATCCAGGTTGTGGTTGAGCCATCGGTGTTCCAAGCACCGTGTGGTACGGCTTGCGCCGAGAAAATCACCACCTACCGGCTGGTCTCGCTGGACAGGCTCACGCCTGTGCGGTACGCCACGCCCGCCCTTACCTGATCACGGGAACATCACGGCCAGGCCTTGCGTTGGAACAGTGACGCCGAAAGCGTCCAATGCGGCTCAATTACTGAAATACCTCTCACGAAGGTGGTTTTCTCATGTCTCAGGTACGTCGGCAGCTCGCCCGCCCGCGCCCCAGCTGGGGATGGCAGGATGATGCCGCGTGCCGGGGTGAGGACCTCGTGCTCTTCTTCGGCCCCGATGGGGAGCGGCAGCCCGAGCGTGACGTACGCGAGCGGAAGGCCAAGGCGATCTGCGGCGGCTGCCCCGTCCGCAACGAGTGCCTTGACTACGCGCTGTCCCGTCCGGAGAAGTACGGCACGTGGGGCGGTCTCAACGAGGACGAGCGCGCCAGCGAGCGTCGCCGTCGTATGCGCCGCGCCGCCAGCGCCGGCATCTCCGCGGCCTGAACTTCACCACCGGCACCACAGATTCTCCCCGCGTGATCACGCAGTTGTTCCGATGAGCGGAGCGCGCCCGTGCGCGCTCCCGCGAACCCGGTCGGAACAACTGCCTGATCAGGCAGGAATGTCACGAACGCCGATCCTCCGGCGGAACACCCAGTACGTCCAGCTCTGGTAGAGCAGCACCAGCGGCAGGAAGATCACCGCGATCCACGTCATGATGCCCAGCGTCTTCGGCGTGGACGCGGCATTTTTCACGTTGAGGCTGTTGGCCGGATCGAGCGTCGAGGGCAGGACGTCCGGGTAGAGCACCGCGAACAAGCTGGTCACCGCGACCCCGATGGCCACCGCCGACAGGGTGAACGACCAGCCCTCCCGCGCCCTGGCGATCGCGCCGAGCGCGGCCAGCCACGCCAGCGCCGCCACGACGGCGAGCACCGCGGTCAGCACCGTCCCGCCGTGAAACTGCGTCCAGCCCAGGAACAGCACCGCGAGCGCCGCGGCGACCACGCCCGTGCGCAGCGCCAGCGACCTGGCCCGCCGCCTGATCTCCCCCGTGGTCTTCAGCGACAGGAAGATCGCGCCGTGGGCGAGGAACATCGTGAGCGTCACCAGCCCGCCCAGCAGCGCGTACGGGTTGAGCAGGTCCCAGAACGTCCCCACGTACTCGTGGTCGGCGTCCAGCTTCACCCCGCGCACGATGTTGGCGAAGGCCACGCCCCACAGCAGCGCCGGCGCGAACGAGCCGGCCACGATGCAGCGGTCCCAGCCCGCCTTCCAGCGCGCCGAGTCGCGCTTGGCCCGGTACTCGAAGGCCACCCCGCGCAGGATCAGCGCCACCAGGATGATGAGCAGCGGCAGGTAGAAACCGCTGAACAGGCTCGCGTACCACTCGGGGAAGGCGGCGAACGTGGCCCCTCCCGCGGTGATCAGCCACACCTCGTTGCCGTCCCAGACGGGTCCGATCGTGTTGATCATCACGCGGCGTTCCACCGGGTCGGCGGGCAGCACCGGCAGGAGCATCCCCACGCCGAAGTCGAAGCCCTCCAGGACGAAGTAGCCGACCCACAGGACGGCGATGGCCACGAACCAGACGTCGTTCAGCGTCATCGGACTCTCCTAGTAGGCGAAGGTCAGGGTGGTGTCGTCCTCGGGTTTGTCCTGGATCTGGGGTGGGGACTGCCGGCCGTACTTGATCATCAGGCCGAGTTCGACGACGGCGAGCGCGCCGTACAGGAGCGTGAAGACGATCAGCGAGGTGAGGACGGTGCCCGCGCCGACGGCGGGTGAGACGCCCGCCGCGGTCTTCATCTCGGTGAACACGATCCACGGCTGGCGGCCCATCTCGGTGAAGATCCATCCGAAGCTGTGCGCGGCGACCGGCAGCACCACCGACCAGGCGGCGGCCCGCCAGAGCCAGCGCTTGTCCGGCAGGCGGCCCCTCCTGGTCAGCCAGAGGAGCACGAGCGCGATCAGCGCCGCGAGGGCGCCGCAGCCGATCATCAGGCGGAAGCCCCAGTAGGTGACCGGGATGTAGGGGCGGTAGTCGCCGGGGCCGAAGCGCTGCTCGTACTCGGCCTGGAGGTCGTTGATGCCCTGCACCTTGCCGTCGAAGGAGCCCGTGGCCAGGTACGACAGCGCGCCCGGGATCTCCAGTTGGAAGATCGGCCGCCCGCCGTCCAGCGTGCCGATGGTGAACAGCGAGAACGGGGCGGGCTGGGCGGTCTCGTAGAGCGCCTCGGCGGCGGCCATCTTCATCGGCTGCGTCTCCGTCATGATCTTGCCCAGCGTGTCGCCGGAGAAGAAGACCAGGACGAAGGCCACGAGCGTGGTCCAAAGGCCCAGCTTGAGCGTGGGGCGGAAGACGTCGGCGTCGCGCCCGCGGGCCAGGTGCCAGGCCGAGACCGCCAGCAGGACGGCCCCGCCCGACAGCCAGGCGCCGAAGATAGTGTGGGGGAACGCGGCCAGCACGACCTTGTTGGTCAGCACGGCGCCGAAGTCGGTCAGCTCGGCCCGCCCGGCCCCGAGCTTGTAGCCGACCGGCCACTGCATGAAGGAGTTGGCGGCCAGGATGAAGTACGCCGACAGCGCGCTCCCCACCGCCACCACCCAGATGCAGGCCAGGTGGATCTTCTTCGGCAGCCGGTCCCAGCCGAAGATCCACAGCCCGAGGAACGTGGACTCCAGGAAGAACGCCAGCAGGGCTTCCAGGGCCAGCGGCACGCCGAAGACGTCACCGACGAAGCGGGAGTAGGAGCTCCAGTTCATGCCGAACTGGAACTCCTGCACGATCCCGGTCACGACGCCCATGGCGAAGTTGATCAGGAAGAGCTTGCCGAAGAATTTGGTCGCCCGGAGATAGTGCGCCTTGCCGGTTCGGACCCACGCCGTGTGCAGGATCGCCACCAGCAGCGACATTCCTATGGTGATCGGCACAAACAGGAAGTGGTACACCGTGGTGATACCGAACTGCCACCGTGCGAGATCCAGCGCGTCCATGAAAGATCACCCTATGGAGGCGCTCGGACGCGTATTGTTACGACACGCCTACCATCAGGCGATCAGATCGTCGAACTCCCCATCTTTCGCACCCAGGACGAAGGCTTCGATTTCAGCCTGCGTGTAGATCAGGGCGGGGTCGTCGGGGAAGCGGGAGTTGCGCATGGCGATCTCACCGGTCGGCAGAGCCGCCACCTCCACGCAGTTGCCGTTGGGGTTGCTGCGGCGGCCCTTGCGCCAGCGGACGGGAAGGGCACTCGCGGGCGTTCCGTTGCGGAACTCTTGCATGGGGGACACTCCTTGCGTGCTTACAGATGCACGTGCATGCGCAGATTACGGGAGCGTGCTGATCGTCATATACGGGATGACCAAAATTGCCGTATGGGGTGGATCACACCGGGAGCAGGCGTTCGAGGAAGCGCCTGGTCTCCGCGGGCGAGTCGGCCTGGACGCTGAGCCGGTCCATGACCTGCACATAGTGTTCGGCCTCCGCGGGCTTGTCGAGGTAGAGCGCGCTGGTGAGCTGTTCCATGTACACCACGTCGGGCAGTTCGCGTTCCGGGAAGCGCAGGATGCTGAAAGGCCCGCCCGCGGCGGCATGGCCGCCCCTGTCGAAGGGCATGACCTGGAGTGTCACGTTCGGCTCCGCGGTGGTGTCCAGGAGGTGTTCCACCTGCTCACGCATGACGTCGGGGCCACCGAGCGTACGCCGCAGGACCGCTTCGTCGATGACCGCCCAGAGCGTCAGCCTCGGGTCGGCGGACAGGCGGCGCTGCCGGGTGGTGCGCAGGGCCACCCTCCGGTCCAGCTCGCCGGTCTCGGCCTCGTCGTGGGCGAGCCGGATGACTGCACGTGCATATGCCGGAACCTGCAGCAGGCCGGGCACGAACTGGTTCTCGTAGGTGCGGATGAGCGAGGCGGAGCCCTCCAGTCCGATGTACACCTCGAACCAGGCGGGCAGCAGGTCGGCGTACTTGTGCCACCAGCCGGGCGCGTTGGCCTGCTTGGCCAGTTCCAGCAGCGGGGCGCGCTCGGCCTCGTCGCTCACGCCGTAGAGCGTGAGCAGGTCGGCCACGTCGCGCTGCTTGAAGCTGACCTGCCCCAGCTCCAGGCGGGAGATCTTCGCGTGCGAGGCCCTGATGGCGTATCCGGCGTCCTCGCGGGAGATGCCGCGGGCGGTACGGAGGTTGCGGAGCTGGGTACCGAGCAGGATGCGCAGGACCGTAGGACTCCCCTGCCCGTCGGACAGAAGGTTCCACTGTGCACTCACCCGGGGCCCCCGATTCTCGAAAGCACCCAGTCTCCCATGGCGTTGACATACCATGACAGATCATCTGCACGTGCATTTGCGGTTTGCATCCGTAATACACGAAAAGTCTTGCATCTGTAAGCACACAAGGTAAAGATGGGCACTGGATCACCAGATCGGGGACATGATGACGACTTTCGACGCACGTCCGCGAGCCGCCACTGGTCCCGTACCGCCACCATGGCTGGCCGCCGTCCTGCTGCATGGGCGAGCGGAGGGACAGGAGGCGGTCTTCCGGTTTCACGAACTCAGCGCGTTCGAGCCCGCGTGTGTGGCCACGTCACGCCGCTTCGTCGAGCGGACGCTGAAGGAGTGGGGCGGCGCGCCTGAAATCTGCTTCGACGCCCAGCTCGTGGTCTCGGAACTGGTCACCAACGCCATGCGGCACGGCGGCGGCGCGCTGCACCTGCGGCTGCTCGCCCACGCCGCCGAGCTGGCCTGCGTGGTGAGCGACTACAGCCGTGCCGCGCCCGTGCCCGCCGCTCCCGGCGTCTTCGCCGAGTTCGGGCGGGGGCTGGCGCTGGTCGAGGGGCTGACCCGCGCGTGGGGGTGGCTCACGCCGCCCGGCCCCAACAAGCTCGTCTGGGCCTGCATGTCGCTGCGCTGAACCTCCGTCATCTCCGCCCGGCGTCCTCCCAGACCAGCCGGCGCGTCCTGGTGTCGAACGGGTCCCGGCTCGGCCGCCCCGGAGGCAGCACCGGTGCCAGCGCCTCGAAGACCCGGCGCACCGCCACCTCGTCGTACCCGGCCAGCTCCCGCGTCGCCCGCAGCCACAGTGCTCCCCCGGGCAGTTTCTCCGCCTCGTGGAAGGCCGCCGTGTCCACCCGCCCGGCCAGCTCCGCCGGGCAGATCGTGATCCACGAGTAGCCGCGCAGGAACCGCCGCGCCTGGCGCGCGGAAGGGATCCGGCCGCCCCGGACCACCGCGCCGTCCAGGGCCGTCATCCCCTGCCCCATCGAGTCGTCGGCCACGTGCCCGAACGCCGGGTCGACGGGGGCGGCGAAGTCGCGCAGCACGCCGGCCCACCGTTCGGCCACGCCGGGGGCGGCCAGGCCGTACTCGGGGGCGCGCAGGAAGGACCAGGCGCGCAGCTGCGTGTGGGCGAGCCGGTCGGAGAAGCGCTCGACACCCACGATCAGCGCGTCGTCGTGGCCGTCGCCGTCGCACAGCTCCACCCACGCGTCGTTGAACTCCCCAGCCGCCACCGCCAGCAGCCAGTCGACGCTCGCCACCGTCAGCGGGCGGTACTCGAAGCCGCGCGCGTCGGTGTCCACGCACACCACACCGGAACGCAGGCCCGGAGCCAGCGCCGCGGGCACCTCGGACAACCAGCGACGCGCGTGCCCGGCCGGGTAGGGGCCATCGACGTCGATGACGATGTCGTGAAAGCTCATGCCCGCCCTTCGTTCTCGTGCGACACCGGCAGACTAATCACCGTGAGCCATCCGGGACGGGGCGTAACCGATCCGTACCAGAATTCACAGCCCACCCTCAGCTACCGCTCCCCCAGCAGCCGCAGCACGTCCGCGTCGGTCAGCTGGTCGAAGCTCTCGTACCACTGGCCGACCGCGCGGAAGTCCGCCGGAGTGGCCAGCACCACGACCTCGTCGGCCTCCCCCCGCAGCGCCCTGACCGTCTCACGAGCCCCCACGGGTACGGCCAGCGTCACCCTCCCCGGAGCGGCGGCCGCGACCGCCAGCAGCGCGGCCCTGGCCGTGCCCCCCGTCGCCAGCCCGTCGTCCACCACGATCACCTCCTGCCCCATGAGGTCGGGCAGCGGCCGCTCACCCCGGTAGACGGCGACCCGGCGGGCCAGCTCCATCCGCTCCTGCTCGACCACCCCGGCCACGGACGCCGGCGTCATCCCGAGCCGTCGCAGCAGCTCCAGGTCGAGGACCGGCTCGCCGCCCTCGGCGATCGCCCCCACGCCCAGCTCGGGCGTGGGGGGATAGCCGATCTTCCTGGTGACCAGCACGTCCAGGACCCCGCCGAGCCGCCGCGCGATGGGCTCGGCGACGGCGACGCCGCCGCGGGGCAGCGCGAGCACCACGGGATCGCGCGCGAACAGCAGCCGCTCGGCGAGCAACGCCCCCGCCTCGGCCCGATCCGCGAACAGGTACCCCACGCCCTCTATCTACCCACTCTGGTGCGGGTCAGGGGCGGTTACGGCCGGAGCGGCGCATCTCCTTGTGGATGATCTTCCACTTGTTCTGCTGCTCCTTGCGCAGCCGCGCGTCGGTGCGCGACGCCATCCACGCGGCCTCCCGCTGGAGCTTGCGCCAGCTGGTCAGCCGCCGCTCGGGCAGCTCGCCACTCTCCACGGCGGCCAGCACCGCGCATCCGGGCTCCCCGTCGTGGCCGCAGTCGGCGAAGCGGCACGCGCGGGCCAGTTCGTCGATGTCGGCGAAGACCATGTCCACGCCGTCGGTCATCCCGAACAGCCCGACCCGCCGGATGCCCGGCGTGTCGATGATGAGCCCGCCGCCGGGCAGCGGGATGAGCTCCCGGTGCACGGTGGTGTGGCGGCCCCTGCCGTCGCCGGCGCGGACGAGCTGGGTCTCCATCACGCCGTCGCCCGCCAGCGCGTTCACGAGCGTGGACTTGCCCGCGCCGGACGGGCCGAGCACGACGGCGGTCCTGGAGCCCTCCAGGTAGCCGCGCAGGAGCTGCACGCCCTCGCCGCTCTGCGAGGAGACGGCGTGCACGTCCACGCCGGGCGCGGCGACGCGGACGTCGGCCAGCAGGTCGTCAAGACCGTTCTCGAACAGGTCGGACTTGGTGATGACCACCACGGGCGTGGCGCCGGACTCCCAGGCGAGCGCGACGAGCCGCTCGATCCTGGCCAGGTCGGCGAAGTCGGTGGCGTGCATGGACGGCTCGGCGACGAAGACGATGTCGACGTTCGCGGCGAGCACCTGGCCCTGACCGTCGGCGGACAGGCCCCCTCGTGAGGTACGGCCGACGCCGCCCCTGACGAAGGAGGTGCGCCGGGGCAGGACCGTGTCGAGTTCGTAGCGGCCCTCGTCGAGCCACCGCAGCGCGGCCCAGTCGCCGACGCACGGCAGCGCGACCGGGTCCTCGGCCGAGGACCTGCGCACGCGGGCGCCGTACTTGACGTGATGCTGGCCGTCGTCCGCGATCACTTCGGCGGCGCCGCGGTCGACGCGCGCCACGCGGGCGGGAATGGTGCCGTGAGGCAGTTCGGCGGACTGCGATTCGGTCCAGCCGAGCAGAGAAAGATCGTAAGTCAACGGAGGTGACACCTTCGGGAAGAGAATCCCGGGTCACTCGTCAGATGAGCACCCGGAGGCTGATGGACGACAGGTCGAGCAGAACAACCCGCATAGTCGACACCTCCCAGCTCAGGGCACCCGAATGGGCACGGACGACACTTTACGCACGCGCCCGGGCGCGGGGCAACTTCGAAAACCGTTGAACCCTGGTGGCGGCGAGCCCCGTACTCCCTGCCGACGCCGGATTTCGCCGGCCACGATGGAAAGGGGCATGATGCGACTGAGCACCTACCCCGCGCCTTCGGCCGACGGAGCCGCCGACATGCCGAAACCCCCGCTGCGTCACCTTGTCCGGCGGCTGCGCCCGGCCGGGCGCGATGACGACGAGATCGCCGTCGCCGCGCTCTACCGGGAGTACCACCGGCCGCTGCTGGGGTTCGTGATCCGGCTGGTCGGCGGGGATCGGCAGTGGGCCGAGGACGTGGTGCAGGAGACGATGATCAGGGCCTGGCGCAGCGCCGGGCAACTGGACTCTGACGCGTCTTCGCTGATGCCCTGGCTCGCCACCGTCGCCCGTCGTATCGTCATCGATGACCGGCGGCGCAAGGACGCTCGTCCACAGGAGTCAGGTGACGGGCCGCTGGAGAGCGTCCCCGTCCCCGACGAGATGGAGAGTCTGCTGCATCAGGTGGTCGTGTCGGAGGCGCTGAAGTCGTTATCGCCTGCGCACCGCGAGATTCTCAACGAGACGATCCTGCGCGACAGGTCGGTCAACGACGCCGCCCTGGCGCTGGGCATCCCCGTGGGCACCGTGAAGTCCCGGGTCTATTACGCGGTCCGCGCGCTTCGCGTCGCGCTGGAGGAGAGAGGGGTGACGGCGTGAGCGCGCGAGTGGAGCACACCGATGTGGGCGCCTACGCCCTGGGTCTGCTGGAGGCCGACGACAAGAGGGCGTTCGAGGCGCACCTGGACACCTGCCGGGCCTGCACGGCGGAACTGGCCGAGCTGTCGGGGATGGCCGGCGTCCTGACCGGCGTGGGCCGGGTGGAGCCCGAAGAACCGGAGCAGCAGGGCGAGGGCGAGGTCGTCGACCTGCTCAGGCGGCGCAAGGCGGCCGACAGGCGGACCCGGCGCGGCACCCTGATCATCGGGGTCGCGGCGGCGGTCACGCTGGTGGCGGGCGGCATCGCGGTGGGCTCCGGGCTCAGCGGCCCGCCGTCACAGGTCGCCGTGGGCGGAACGCACCACGGTACGGGCCCGGCCGAGCAGTTCTACGAGGAGGGCACCCCTGCGGGCGGCGTCGGCGTCACCGGCGTCACCGGCGGCGTGGTCTACGAGTCCAAGGGCTGGGGCACGCACGCGGCGCTGAAGCTCGAAGGCGTCAGGGGGCCGCTGGAGTGCGAGCTGGTCGCGGTCTCCACGACGGGCGAGCGAAAGGCGATGACCGGCTGGGCGGTTCCGCCCAAGGGATATGGCGTCGACGGGGAGCCGCCGCTTTACATGCACGGCGGCAGCCCATGGAACCCGGAGAAAATCGACCGTTTCGAGGTCGTCACCACGGCGGGCAGGACTTTGCTGACCGTGGACATCTGAAAAGCCTGACGAAGGCCCTCTCACCGCTGGTGGGAGGGCTTTTTTGATGCCCGGGAAATTCGCCTGAACCTTTTCCGGCGGGCTTGCGTACAGCTTGGCGTACCGAGCGAGAATCACCCCAGTAAAGAGGTTTCCCATGCTGACGCTTGCCCTTTCAGGTGCACTTCTGGTCACCTCGCTTTCCCCAGTGCAGAGCGCCGCCGCCGATGTCTATCTGGCCGCCGGTCTGCGCGGCGCTGATGCCGACGGGCGCTCCACCGTGGTGCTGAAGATCAGCGGCGACCGGCTGAGCTTCGCGATCCGCTGGAACAAGGTGGACGCCCCCACCGCCGCCCACATCCACCTGGGCGCGAAGGGCGCCGACGGCGCCGTCAAGGTCGACTTCTTCAAGCAGCCGCTGCCCGCGACCGTGCTCGGCGTAACCGGCTCGGCCACCGCCGACGCCGGCCTGCTCAAGCAGCTCGCCGCCAATCCCGGCGGCTTCTACGCCAACCTCCACAACGCCGCCTTCCCCAAGGGCGCGGTACGCGGCCAGTTCCACAAGCTCGCCAAGCCCGTCGACCTCAACGGCGTCCTGCACGGCAGCAACCTCGCCGCGCTCTCCTCCCGGGCCGACGGCGCCCAGGAGGTGCCGGCCGCCGACGGCAAGAAGCGCGGCGACCGGGACGGCGCCGCCACCTGGTGGCTGCGGCCCAACGGCGCCGCCCTCGCCTACACCGCGACCTGGAGCGGCCTCGGCGCCCCCACCAACGGCCACGTGCACAAGGCCGTCAAGGGCAAGAACGGGGACGTGGTGGCCGATCTGTTCGCCGCGGCCAAGGGCCTGCCCGCGAACCTGACGGGAGTGGCGGGCGAGGCTCCCGTCGCGCGCAAGGTCGTCAAGCGGATCGCCGCCAACCCGGGCGGCTACTACTCCAACCTGCACACGACCGACTTCGACGGCGGCGCCGTACGCGGGCAGCTGTCCGGTGAGTCCTTCGCCCACCCGCGCGCGATGACGGCGGACGTGCTGAGGGGCGCGCAGATCTACCAGTGCAAGGGCGGGGCGTTCGTGCAGCTCGGCGTGACGGCCAAGCTGCGCAGGGGCATCGACCACGACTTCGTCGGCAGGTTCGACGGCCCGCCGCAGTGGATCGCCCCGGACGGCAGCGCCGTACGCGGAAAGCTCGTCACCAAGACCCCGAACGGCGACGGGAACATCCCCGAGCTCGTCCTGGACGCCCAGCAGTCGGGCAAGGGCAAGGGCCTGCTGGCCTTCGCCACGACGATCCTGCGCCTGAACACCACGGGCGGCGTGGCCCCGAAGGGCTCCTGTCAGGAAGGCGCCCAGGTGAAGGTCCCCTACGGCGCCGACTATCTCTACCTCGGCTGAGCCTCCGGTCACCGGGCTCCCGTCCCCCTGTCCCGGTGACCGGTTTCCCTCCGGAGCCCTTGCCCTCTCCGGAGACGCCGGCGCCCGCCGCCCTTCAGAGG